>DASTUX010000105.1:0-23196 GCA_035759395.1 Nocardioides sp. | reverse complement strand
CGGGATCGACTGGGAGAAGCTGCGCGAGACCGTGCGGACGGCGGTGCCGCTGCTGGACCGGGTGATCGACATCAACTACTACCCGAGCGAGGAGTCAGCGGCGTCGAACCCCCGCTGGCGCCCGGTCGGACTGGGCCTGATGGGGCTGCAGGACGCCTTCTTCGCGATGCGGCTGCCGTTCGACTCCGACGCGGCGCGGGAGCTCTCGACCCGGATCGCCGAGGAGATCTACCTGTCCGCGCTCGAGCGCTCGGCCGAGCTGGCCGCCGAGCACGGCGCGCACCCGGCGTACGCCGACACGCGTGCCGCGCGCGGTGACCTGCAGCCCGACCTGTGGTCGGTGACGCCGACCCAGACCGAGCGCTGGGAGCGCCTGCGCGCGGAGATCGCCGAGCACGGGCTGCGCAACTCGCTGCTCGTCGCGATCGCGCCGACGGCGACGATCGCCTCGATCGTCGGGTGCTACGAGTGCATCGAGCCGCAGGTCTCCAACCTGTTCAAGCGGGAGACGCTCTCGGGGGAGTTCCTCCAGGTCAACGCAGCGCTGGCCCGCGAGCTGCGGGTCCGCGGGCTGTGGACCGCCGAGGTGCGCGAGCAGATCAAGCGGCAGGAGGGCTCGATCCAGGGGATCGAGGCGATCCCCGAGGAGGTCCGGCGGCTCTTCCGCACGGCGTGGGAGCTGCCCCAGAAGGCCCTGATCGAGATGGCCGCCGCCCGGCAGCCCTACATCGACCAGAGCCAGTCGCTGAACCTGTTCCTGCTGAGCCCGACGATCGGGAAGCTCAGCTCGATGTACCTCTACGCCTGGAAGGCCGGGCTGAAGACGACGTACTACCTGCGCTCGCGCCCGGCGACCCGCATCCAGCAGACGACGATCGGCAGCCGGCCTTCGCCGGTCGAGCCCGTCGAGACCCCAGCAGGCGAGACCCCCGACAGCGCTGCGATCGCCTGCTCCCTGGAGAACCCCGAGACCTGTGAGGCCTGCGAATGACCACGACCGACACCCCCGCCACCGACCACTCGACGACCCGGATGCTCCTCGACCCGGGGATGAACCTCACCCTGCGGCCGATGCGCTACCCGCACTTCTACGAGCGCTACCGCGACGCGATCAAGAACACCTGGACGGTCGAGGAGGTGGACCTGCACACCGACCTCAAGGACCTGCAGAAGCTGTCGGCCGCCGAGCGGCACCTGGTGTCCCGGCTGGTCGCCTTCTTCGCGACCGGCGACACGATCGTGGCGAACAACCTCGTGCTGAACCTCTACCAGCACATCAACTCGCCCGAGGGGCGGCTCTACCTGTCACGACAGCTGTTCGAGGAGGCCGTGCACGTGCAGTTCTACCTGACGCTGCTCGACACCTACGTGCCCGACGAGAACGAGCGCAACGAGGCGTTCGCGGCGGTCGACAACATCCCCTCGATCAAGCACAAGGCCGACTTCTGCTTCCGCTGGATCGACGAGCTGTTCGAGGTGCGGTCGCTGGAGACGAAGGCGGACCGGCGGAACTTCCTGCTCAACCTGATCTGCTTCGCTGCCTGCATCGAAGGGCTCTTCTTCTACGGCGCCTTCGCCTACGTCTACTTCCTGCGCTCGCGCGGCCTGCTCAACGGCCTCGCGTCCGGCACGAACTGGGTGTTCCGTGACGAGTCGATGCACATGGCGTTCGCCTTCGACGTGGTTGACACGGTGCGCGCGGAGGAGCCGGACCTCTTCGACGACGACCTCGCGGACCGGGTGCGGGCGATGATGACGGAGGCGGTCGACGCGGAGGCGCAGTTCGCCGAGGACCTCCTCGGGCAGGGCGTCGCCGGCCTGTCGACCGGTGACATGCGGTCCTACCTGGAGTACGTCGCCGACCGGCGCATGGAGCGCCTCGACCTGCCGGTCATCTACGGCTCGAAGAACCCGCTGCTGTTCATGGAGCTCCAGGACGTCCAGGAGCTCTCGAACTTCTTCGAGCGACGCGTGTCGGCCTACCAGGTCGGCGTCACCGGCCAGGTCGCCTTCGACGACGAGTTCTGACCCGACCGGCGAAGACGACACCGCCCCCTGACGAGCTCGCTCGTCAGGGGGCGCTGTCGGTAGCTCAGACCTCGAACTGGGCCGACTCCAGGCGCTGCTTGACCTCGGAGAGGTAGCGGGCTGCGTCGGCGCCGTCCACCAGGCGGTGGTCGTAGGTCAGCGCGAGGTAGACCATCTGGCGCACCGCGATCGTCTCGCCGAGGTTCGCGTCGTCGATCACGACGGCGCGCTTGACGATCGCGCCGGTGCCGAGGATCGCGACCTGCGGCTGGTTGATGATCGGGGTGTCGAAGAGCGCCCCACGGCTGCCGGTGTTGGTCAGCGTGAACGTGCCGCCACCGAGCTCGTCCGGGGTGATCTTGTTGGTCCGGGTGCGCTCCGCGACGTCGGCGATCTTGCGGGCCAGGCCGGCGATCGAGAGGTCACCGGCCTCCTTGATGACCGGGGTCAGCAGGCCGCGCTCGGTGTCCACCGCGATCGCGAGGTTCTCGCGGTCGTAGTAGGTCACCTCGCCCTTCTCGGTGTCGATCGCCGCGTTGAGCGACGGGTGCTGCTTGAGCGAGTCGATCGCGGCCTTCGCGAAGAACGGCATGAACGACAGCTTCACGCCCTCGCGCTCGGCAAACTCGTCCTTGACGGACGCGCGCAGCCGGGCGATCGCGGTCACGTCGACCTCGACCACCGTGGTGAGCTGGGCGCTGACCTGCAGCGACTCGACCATCCGCTTGGCGATGACCTTGCGGAGCCGGGAGAGGGGCTCGGTCTTGCCGCGCAGCGGGGACGGCGACACCGGGGCAGGTGCCGTCGAGCCCGAGGCCGCTGCCGGTGCGGCTGCGGGGGCGGCCGCCGGCGCAGCCGTGGCCTCCTTCGCCTTCGCGGCGGCGTCGAGCACGTCCTGCTTGCGGATCCGGCCGCCGACGCCGGTGCCGGTGACGGAGGCGAGGTCGACGCCGTGCTGGTTGGCCATCTTGCGGACCAGCGGAGTGACGTAGCCCGACGCGTCCTCGCGACCCTGGGCCGGCTTCTCCTCGTCCGAGTGCTTCGACTCGGCCGGGGCCGGTGCGGGCTCGGGCTCCTTCTCCTCGGCCTTCGCGGGCTCCGGCTGCTTCTCGGGCTCGGGCTCGGGGGCCTTCTCTTCAGCCTTCTCCTCGGCCTTCGGTTCGGCCTTGGGCTCCTCCTCCTTGGGCTCCTCCGCCTCGGCGGGGGCGGCATCGCCCGACCCGATCACGGCCAGCTCGGCGCCGACCTCGACGGTCTCGTCCTCCTCGACCTTGATCTCGAGGAGCTTGCCGGCAACGGGCGAGGGGATCTCGGTGTCGACCTTGTCGGTCGAGACCTCGAGCAGCGGCTCGTCGACGGCGACGTCGTCGCCGACCTTCTTCAGCCAGCGGGTGACGGTGCCCTCGGTGACGGACTCTCCCAGCGCGGGCAGCGTCACGGACGTGCCACCACCGGAGGAGGGCTTGGTCTCCGCGGCGGGCTTCTCCGCCTCCTCGCCGGCAGGGGCGGGCTCTTCGGCCGCCTCGGGCTCCTCGGCCTTCTCCTCGACCTCGGCGTCACCCGAGTCGTCGGCGGAGTCCTCGGCGGGCGCCTGCTCGGCCTCCGGCTCGGAGGAACCGGCGTCACCGCCGCCCTCACCCTCGTCGCCGATGAGGGCGAGCACGGCGCCCACCTCGACCGTGTCGTCCTCGTTCGCCTTGATCTCGAGCAGCGTGCCCGCGATCGGCGAGGGGATCTCGGTGTCGACCTTGTCGGTGGACACCTCCAGCAGGGGTTCGTCGACCGCAACCGCGTCGCCGACCTGCTTGAGCCAGCGGGTGACGGTGCCTTCGGTGACGGACTCGCCGAGTGCCGGGAGGTTGACTTCGGTGGCCATGGAGTTCCTTCGCTCGCGTCTTCTGGGTCGTGGATCAGGAGTGGGCGTGGAGGGGCTTGCCTGCGAGGGCAAGGTGGGCCTCGCCCAGTGCTTCGTTCTGGGTGGGGTGTGCGTGGACCAGCGGAGCGACGTCCTCCGCGTGACCCTCCCAGTTGTAGATCAACTGGGCCTCGCCGATGAGCTCGCCGACCCGGTCGCCGACGAGGTGCACGCCGATCACCGGCCCGTCCTTGCGACGGATCAGCTTCACGAAGCCCTGGGTCTTGAGGATCTGGCTCTTGCCGTTGCCGCCCAGGTCGTAGGTGATCGTCTCGATGCCGTCGGCGCCGTACGTCTCGGTGGCCGTGGCCTCGTCGAGCCCGACCGAGGCGATCTCGGGGTGCGAGTAGGTCACCCGCGGGATGCCGGCCTCGTCGATCGGCCGCGGGTCGAGCCCGGCGATGTCCTCGGCGACGAAGATGCCCTGCTGGAAGCCGCGGTGGGCCAGCTGCAGGCCGGGGACGATGTCACCCACGGCGTACACGCCCTCGACGTTGGTGCGGCAGCGCTCGTCGGCGAGCACGAAGCCGCGCTCCATGGCGACGCCCTGCTCCTCGTAGCCGAGGCCGTCGGTCGTCGGGCCGCGGCCGACCGCGACGAGCAGCAGCTCGGCCTCGATCACGTCGCCACCCTCGACGGTGACGGCGACGCCCTCGTCGGTGACCTTGACGCTCTGGAACGGCGTGCCGGTGCGGAAGTTGATCTTGCGCTTGCGGAACGCACGCTCGAGCGCCTTCGACGACGCCTCGTCCTCGACCGCGACCAGCCGCGGGAGGGCCTCGACGATCGTGACCTCGGCGCCGAAGCTCTTCCAGACGCTCGCGAACTCGCAGCCGATCACGCCGCCGCCCAGGACGATCACCGAGGCGGGGACACGCTCGAGGCGCAGCGCGTGCTCGGAGGTGATCACCCGCTCGCCGTCGATGTCGAGGCCGGGCAGGGACTTGGAGTACGAGCCGGACGCGAGCACCACGTGCTTGCCGGTGTACGTCGTGTCGCCGACGGTCACCTGCTTCGGCCCGGTCAGGCGACCAGCGCCCTCGATGACCGTGATCCCGCGCGACTTGATCAGCCCGGCGAGCCCCTTGAACAGGCGCGAGACCACGCCGTCCTTGTAGGAGTTCACGCCGGCCATGTCGATGCCCTCGAAGCTGGCCTGCACGCCGAACTGCTCCGACTCACGAGCGGAGTCGGCCACCTCGGCCGCGTGCAGCAGCGCCTTGGTCGGGATGCACCCGACGTGGAGGCAGGTGCCACCGAGGTTGCCCTTCTCGACCAGGCCCACGGTGAGACCCAGCTGGGCCGCGCGCAGGGCGCAGGCGTAGCCGCCCGAACCCGCACCGAGGATGAGTACGTCGAAGTCGGCGTCGGCCACGCTGAACCTTTCCGAGAGCTGTCGCTGCGAATGTCGGGCCCATCTTTGCACTTCCTGCGGGGCTGTCCACACCGGCCTGAGCGACTGGCCAGTAGCAACAGGGCACACTGTGCCCATGGGTTTGTTCGACCGCTTCCGCCGAGGCTCGCGGCCTCGCATGCGTCGCCCCGCTCGTGACGCCACCAGGACCGGCTCGACCACGGTCCGGGCCTCCGACCGCGCGGACGAGCAGTACCTCCACACCTTCGTCAGCGAACGCCGTGGCGTCGAGGGGTTCGTCGAGCCGCGGACCGCGGTCAGCGACGTGACGCTGCTGCTCGTCGCCCACGACGGGGAGTGGACCCGTCGGCGGGTGCCGTCGGTCGACTGGGCGCACAAGTTCTGCAACAGCCACCAGGTGCCGTCGTACGACGCGGCCGTGGTCGGCATCCCGCAGCGGATGCGTGACTACATCCGCCGCCAGAAGCAGCAGGGGCTGTAGGGCTCAGTCCGTGGCGCTCAGCGTGCGGGCGTAGTCGACCAGGGTCGAGACACCACAGCCGGTGCCGCCCGAGGTCACGTGCCCCCAGGGGCTGCCCGAGTTGAAGGCAGGCCCGGCGATGTCGAGGTGTGCCCACGGCAGGCCGGCGGTGAACTCGCGCAGGAACGCACCGGCGAACAGTCCGCCACCCCACCGGACCCAGTCGTGCTGGGACAGGTCGGCCACCTTGCTGCTGGTGATCCGCTCCTGCATCTCCTCGGGGATCGGCATCGGCCAGGTCGCCTCGCCGGCGGTCGCGGACGCGGCCAGCATCCCGTCGACGATCTCCTGCGAGCCCATGACGCCCGCGACCCGGTCGCCGAGCGCGACGACCATGTGGCCGGTCAGCGTGGCCACGTCGACGATGACGTCGGGCTTCTGCTCAGTGGCGCGGACCAGCGCGTCACCGAGGATCAGGCGCCCCTCGGCGTCGGTGTTGAACACCTCGACGGTCTTGCCGCCGTACATCGTGAGGACGTCGCCGGGCCTGACCGACGACCCGGAAACCATGTTCTCGGCCATCGGCGCGAACGTGCTGACCTTGATCGGCAGGCCGAGCTCGGCAATCGCGAAGGTCGCCTGGATGACGGCGGCCGCGCCGCCCATGTCGGACTTCATCTCGCTCATGCCCTGGGCCGGCTTGATGCTCAGGCCACCGGAGTCGAACGTGATGCCCTTCCCGACCAGGGCGAGGTGCTTCTTCGCGCCCTTGGGGGAGTAGGTGAGCTCGACCAGGCGCGGCGGTGCGGACGAGCCGGCGCCCACGCCGAGGATGCCCCCGCAGCCGAGCTCGGCGAGCTCCTTGTCGTCGAGGACCCGGATCGTCACCTTGGGCGCGCCGCGCCCCTTGGTCAGCTCCTTGCCCGCGGCGCTCACGGCGTCGGCGAACTTCGGCGGCGTCAGGTCGCCGGGGGGCGTGTTGACCCAGTCCCGGGTCGTGGCGATGGCCCGGACGACGATCTGCGCCTCCTCGAAGGCGGTGGCGGCTTCCTTGCTCCGGGCGATCGGGCTGAGCACGACGACCTCGCCGGGGGCGGCGGAGGAGTCGTTCTCGGAGGTCTTCTTGTACGTCGTGAACGTGTAGGCGCCCAGCTGGTAGCCCTCGGTCACCGCCCGCACCAGTTCCGGGGAGTCGGTCGGCAGCGACAACGCGACCGAGGCGGCGTTGGTGACCGACCGGGCGGCGACGCCGGCCGCGCGTCGTACGGCGGTGGCGTCGACCGTCTTGCCCAGCCCGACCAGCAGCAGCAGGGGAGTGGTGAGGGTGCCCGCGGTCGGGACCTTCACGACCTCGCCGGCCTTGCCGGTCACGCCGAGCGTCGAGAGCAGTGGTCGCAGCTTGCGGCCGTAGGCCTTGGCGACGTCCTCCCCGCCGAGTGCGAGCTCGGCGCCCTTCGCGGTCTGCAGGACACCCACGACGACAGCGTCGGTGCGGGTCTTGGCGGGGCTGGCACTACGCAAGGTGTACGACGTCACCGGGGCAGGATAACCAGCCTCCCGAACTGCACCCGACGCTGCGGTAGGTTCGCGCCCATGGCCGACGATCCCGCCGACACCTCGACCCTGCTGACCTCACCGCTGCACGACCGGCACGTGGCCCTCGGCGCCAAGTTCGCCGAGTTCGGTGGATGGTCGATGCCCCTCGAGTACCCCTCAGGTGTCGTCAAGGAGCACACGGCCGTGCGCGACGCGGCCGGGATCTTCGACGTCAGCCACCTGGGCAAGGCGATGGTGACCGGGCCCGGCGCGGCGGCGTACGTCAACGCGACCCTGAGCAACGACCTCGGCAAGATCCGTCCCGGCAAGGCGCAGTACACGCTGTGCTGCGACGACGCGACCGGCGGCATCGTCGACGACCTGATCGTCTACTTCAACGACGACGAGCACGTGCTGCTGGTCCCCAACGCGGCCAACACCGCCGAGGTCGTCCGCCGGCTCGCGGCGGAGGCTCCCGACGGCGTGGCGGTGACCAACCGTCACGAGGACTACGTGGTCCTTGCGGTGCAGGGACCGAAGTCCGACGAGGTGCTGGAGGCCATCGGGCTGCCGGCCGGCCACGAGTACATGTCGTTCGTCGAAGCCGACTTCGAGGGAACCGGTGTCGTCGTGTGCCGCACCGGCTACACCGGCGAGCGCGGCTACGAGCTGATCGCGGCCAACGAGGTCGCGCTGTCCCTCTGGGACGCGCTGATGGCGGCCGGTGAGGAGCACGGCATGCTCGCCTGCGGCCTCGGCGCACGCGACACGCTGCGCACCGAGATGGGATATCCCCTGCACGGGCAGGACATCACCCTCGACGTCACCCCCAACCAGGCCCGCCTCGGCTGGGCGGTCGGCTGGAAGAAGGACGTCTTCTGGGGGCGCGACGTCCTGGTCGCCGAGAAGGCCGAAGGGCCGGCCCGGCTGCTGCGCGGGCTGATCGCCGTCGGGCGGGGCATCCCGCGACCCGGCATGGGCGTGACGCTCACCCCCGACGTGCCGCTGTGCGACATCACGTCCGGCACGTTCTCCCCGACGCTGCGCAAGGGCATCGGCCTGGCGCTCGTCCCCTCCTTCGTGAACCCCGAGGCCGAGCTGGGCGTCGACGTACGTGGTCGTCGCGAGATCTTCCAGCTCGTCAAGCTGCCGTTCGTCGACCCGTCCGTGCGAGAGGCGTGATCGCTGGTGAACCTTCCCGAACAGCCCCCGACCTTCCGTCCACCCACCTCGGCCGAGCGGCCCTGGTGGTGGCGACTGGAGAACTCCGCCGGCGTCGAGGTCGACGTCGCGGAGGAGTACGCCGGTCAGCGCTTCTCGAGCCAGGCCGACGCGGAGTCGTGGGTCGGTGAGATCTGGTCCGACCTCGCCGGTGAGGGCGTCGACGCGGTGACCCTGTTCGAGCTCGACCGCCAGGTCTACGGCCCCATGTCTCTGCACGCCTGAACCGGTGGCCGAGGCCGTCGAGATCCCCGGGTCCGTCGCGGGGGTCTGCAAGACCTTCCTGGCCGAGGCGCCCGACGGGCTGGTGACCGGGCTCTACCTTCGCGGCGGGATCGGCTTCGGGGAGTGGGTGCCCGGCCAGAGCGACGTCGATTTCGTCGCCACCCTGGCCCAGCGCCCCTCCGACGCCGAGGTGGCTGCTCTCGAGCGTGCCCACGCAGCCGTCGGCGCCGCCCACCCCGACCTCCACTTCGACGGACCACACGTGCTCGCGTCCGACCTGGCCGTCGACCCGCGTGGCTGTCCCGACGTTCCCTGCGTCCTGGGCCGCCTCTTCGAGGCGGAGACCGCAGTCCACGACGCGACGATCGCGTGGCACGAGCTGGCCCTCAACGGCCTCACGGTGACCGGGCCGCCGCTCGAGACGCTCGGCGTCTGGACGTCACCCGAAGCCCTCGAGGAGTTCACCCGGAACAACCTCGACACGTACTGGCGCGCCAACGCCGAGGCGCTGCAGGCGATGCCGTCCGAGGGGGCACGCCTCGACGCCTGCAGCTGGTGCGTGCTGGGTGTCGCGCGGTTGCACCACCTGCTCGTGACGGGCGAGATGACGACCAAGTCGGCGGCCGGTCGCTGGGGACTCAGTCACTACCCAGGGCGGTTCCACCGCGTATTGCGCGAGGCGCTGAGGATCCGCGGCGACATCCAGGACGTCGGCGGCGACGAATACCCCGAGGATGCGGCCGCGCGGGGACAGGACACCGCCGATTTCACGGCGTACGTCGTCCGGCAGGGCACTCGGCCCGATGGAGTCCCCGGCCACTGACTGGTCTGGTCGGGGCGTGGCGCGTGGCGAAGGATGGGGACATGGACCACGACGGCGACTTCGCGGCGTACCTCGCAGCGCGCTGGCCGGCCGTCGTGCGCACGCTGGTCCTGCTCGGGTGCTCCGATGAGGTGGCCGAGGAGGTGGGCCGGACGGCGTTCGCCCGGTGCTACCCGGTCTGGGGACGGATCCGCCGCGACGACGACATCGACTCCGACGTCTACCGGGCCGTGCTGGACGCGTGGACGAGCAAGCGGGGGCACGGACGGCACCACCTGGTCGGGATCCGTGAAGTGCCCGGCCCGTCGGACGAGACCGATCTCCCGGGTCCGCTGCTGCTCCGCCGGACGCTCGAGGCCGAGCTCGGCCACCTGACCCCAGACCTCCAGCAGGTCCTCGTGCTCAGGTTCGTGGCGGACCTGTCCGACCCGCAGGTCGCCGACCTGCTCGACGAGTCCGCCGACGCAGTCCGGCTTCTCGTCGGGGACGGCCTCGCGGGGATGGACCTCGAACTGGTCGAGCGGGTGGTCGGCGAGGTGCTCGGGGACGCGTGGCGGATCGACAACCCTTCCACCGACGACCTCTTCCGCGAGGCGAGCGCGGGGATCGACGTACCCCCCGCGCCCATCGACGAGTCGATGGCGCTGGCCCGCGCGTTCCGGCGCCGACGGTATGTGCGGAGCGCGGCGGCGCTCGGGGTGGTGACCGCGGTCGTGGCCGTGGGCACCTGGGTGGGCAACCGCCCGGACGCCGCGGCCGAGCTGGGCCCCGCCGCCGTCACCCGGGCGGAGAACCCCGCCCCGGTGGCCTGGTGGGCCAACGGCGTCCTCCACCTCGACCACGTCATGATCGAGCTCCCACCCGTGACGGACCTGGCTGAGGTGACTGGTGGTGCGGTGTACGGCGACGGGCAGGGCCGGGTCGTCTTCGTCGCCGACGACGGCGCCCGAACCACGCTCGGCCGGAAGGTTCCTTCGTCGCCCCTGGTGGTCTCCGACGAACAGGGATGGGTGGCCTGGGTCGACCCGGAGGACGGTGCACCCGGCCTGCTCGTCTACGACCTGACCGCCCGCACCCTGCTCGCGCGGCAACCGCTGCCGGAGAACTCCACGGCTGTGTCGCCCGACGGCAGCAGCCGTCCCATCGCCCTCGACCGGCGGATGGTGTTCTACGAGACCCCCGCCGGACAGTTCTCGTGGTCCCCACCGGACGGTGAGCCCCACGCGCTCGGGCGCGACGCCCTGCTCGACGTCGCCTCGGCGACCACGGTGTGGCAGGAGACGCCGGGCACGATCAAGATCGTCCAGCCGGTCTTCAACGTGTCCTTCGAGGACACGGGCGACGGCGCCATGCTGTCGGCGGACGGCACCTGGGTCCTGAGCCGGACCTCGGTCGACGGCTCGACCGCGCTCTTCGGTGCGGTGCATCTCTACGACGCGCGCTCGGGGGACCCGGTGACGACGGGACTGTCGACCCAGGACGTCGCGGTGGCGGCCACGTTCGGTGAGCGCGACGAGGTCGTCTACGTCATCGCCCACCGCGGCGACGCACCTGCCGCCGGCGAGTTCGTCCGGTCGTCGTTCTCCGGCCCCTACGAGATCCGCACGTGCGACCTCGACCTGGGTGGTTGCACGACGTTGTACCGATTCCCGCACACCGGCGCGCTACCGGTGCTCGCACTACCGTGACGCCATGCGCAGCTTCAGCCAGGTCGACGTGTTCTCCGCCGAGCCGCTGCTTGGCAACCCCGTAGCGGTCGTCCACGACGCGGACGGGATCGACGACGAGGAGATGGCGCGGTTCGCACGCTGGACCAACCTGTCCGAGACCACGTTCCTGCTGTCGCCCACCCGGCCCGGCGCGGACTACCGGCTGCGGATCTGGACGCCGGGCGGGGAGCTGCCGTTCGCGGGCCACCCGACCCTCGGCAGCGCCCACGCCTGGCTGGAGGCCGGGGGAGTGCCGGCAACCGGGGGCGAGGTCGTCCAGGAGTGCGGCGCCGGCCTCGTCAGGGTCCGGCGGGCCACGAACGGGCCCAGCCGGCTGTCGTTCGCCGCGCCGCCGCTGACCAGGTCGGGCCCGGTCGACGAGGACGACCTGGCCACGATCGCGACGGTCTTGCGCATCGAGCGGACCGAGGTGCTCGACGCGGCCTGGATCGACAACGGACCCGGATGGGTCGGGGTCCTGCTGCGCGACGCCGACGCGGTCCTGGCGCTCGACCCGGACTACGCAACCTTCGGCGACCTGAAGGTCGGGGCGGTCGGACCGTACGCCGACGGGCCGCTCGCCGTGGAGGTGCGGGCGTTCTGCCCCGGCTACGGCATGGCCGAGGACCCCGTCACCGGCAGCCTCAACGCGGGGATCGCGCAGTGGCTGGCCGGCAACCTGTTGCCCACGTCGTACGTCGCGTCCCAGGGCGCCGCGCTCGGCCGGCGCGGCCGCGTGCACATCGAGACGGACGCCGACGACGTCTGGGTGGGCGGCGACGCGCTGACGACGGTGCGTGGCCACGTCACCCTCTGAGGAAGTGGCCCGTCGTCGGAGGATCCTCGGCACCTGGTGCCGGAGATGCTCCGATGTCGAAGCAATCGCGCCGCCTTCACCTCGATCGGGTATGCGCAGCGCCACCACGCGGTGATTGGCTGGTCCTGCCACGGGCTGCCTGCCCGGGACGAGTGGCGCCCTCTCGGATACTGATGGGAAGGAATCTCATGCGAATCAGCACCATTCTGGTTACGACAGCAGCCGCGGGCGCGGCCCTGGTCCTGTCCGCCGGACCCGCGACGGCAGGCGAGATCAACGGCACCGGCCAGCCCCCCGGGGGCAAGGGCCTGGGATCAGCCCACGCCAGCTCCATCTGCGCGTTCTCCGGCCTGGAGGACGGCGACGGTGCCGGGTTCCCCGGCCCCGGCGGTGCGCCTCCGCAGAACTGGGGCCACGTCCAGCAGGCGGAGCGCGACGCGGGTGCCACCGTGCACGACCTCAAGGCGTCGGGCTTCCAGCCCGGCGACTCCTGCAACGGGCACACCGGCTTCCTGTCCGAGCCGTAAGGCGGTACGCCCTGAACCGCGGCGCGCACCCGCCGCCCGGTCACGCCTCGTGACGTGGCCGGGCGGCGTGCCGCTGCCCGCGCGTTCGAGTCCCGGATTCCGTGAGCCGCAACGGATAGGGTTGGGCACGTGCAGCCCTACCTCGACCTCCTGCGGCTGATCCTGGACGAGGGCGCCGAGAAGGGCGACCGGACCGGCACCGGGACCCGGAGCGTCTTCGGCCACCAGATGCGGTTCGACCTGAACGACGGCTTCCCGCTCGTCACGACCAAGAAGGTCCACACGCGCTCGGTCTTCGCCGAGCTGCTGTGGTTCCTGCGCGGCGACACCAACGTCAAGTGGCTCCAGGACCGCGGCGTCTCCATCTGGGACGAGTGGGCCGACGCGAACGGCGACCTCGGGCCGGTCTACGGCTACCAGTGGCGCAGCTGGCCCACCCCCGACGGCCGCCACGTCGACCAGATCGCGCAGGTGGTCGAGCAGATCCGCCGCGACCCCGACAGCCGGCGCCACATCGTCTCGGCCTGGAACGTCGCCGACATCCCGCAGATGGCGCTCGCGCCCTGCCACACGATGTTCCAGTTCTACGTCGCCGAGGGGCGGCTCAGCTGCCAGCTCTACCAGCGCTCGGCCGACGTCTTCCTCGGCGTGCCGTTCAACATCGCGTCGTACGCCCTGCTCACCCACATGGTCGCCCAGGTCACCGGCCTCGCGGTGGGGGACTTCGTGCACACGCTCGGCGACGCGCACCTCTACGCCAACCACCTCGACCAGGCCCGGCTGCAGCTCACGCGCGAGCCCCGCCCGCTCCCGACGCTGCGGCTCGACCCGTCGGTCACCGCGCTCGACGAGTTCGACCTCGAGCACATCGCGATCGAGGGCTACGACCCGCACCCGGGGATCAAGGCGCCCATCGCCGTATGAGGATCGTGATGGTTGCGGCGGTCGCCACCAACGGCGTGATCGGCGCCGACGGCGACATCCCGTGGCGGATCCCCGAGGACTTCGCCCACTTCAAGCGGATCACGCTGGGGCACACGCTGGTGATGGGGCGGGCGACGTACGACTCGATCGGGCGACCGCTGCCGGGGCGTACGACGATCGTCCTCACGCGCGACCGGGACTGGTCGGCCGAGGGGGTGCTCGTCGCACACGACCTCGACAGCGCGCTGGCGCTGGCAGGCGACCTGCCTGGTGACGTGGTGATCGCCGGCGGCTCCCACGTCTACGCCGAGGCGATGGGGCGCGCGGACGAGCAGGTCCTCACCGAGGTGCACCTGGCTCCCGAGGGCGACACCTTCTACCCGGCCTTCGACCGGTCCGACTGGATCGAGACCGCGCGCGAGGCGCACGACGGCTTCGACTGGGTGTGGCTGCGCCGCGCCTGAGCGATAGCCTGTGGGCCATGACCCCCCTGCCCGCCGCGCCCTTCGGTCGCGTGCTGACTGCGATGGCCACCGCGTTCCACGACGACGGCTCGGTCGACCTCGACGCCACTGCGCGGATCGCCGCACACCTCGTCGACCACGGCCATGACGGCGTCGTCGTGTCCGGGACGACGGGCGAGTCGCCGACGACCTCCGTCGCAGAGGACGGCCAGATCCTGGCCGCGGTGAAGGACGCCGTGGGCGACCGCGCGAAGGTCGTCGCCGGGGTCGGCACCAACGCCACCGCGCACTCGATCGAGCTGGCCCAGCAGGCCGAGAAGCTCGGCGCCGACGGGCTGCTGCTCGTCACGCCGTACTACAACAAGCCCGGCCAGGCCGGCGTGCTCCACCACTTCCGCCGGGTCGTCGAGGCCAGCGACGTGCCCGTGATGCTCTACGACGTCCCCGGCCGCACCGGCACCCAGATCTCGCTCGAGGTCTACGAGCAGGCCATCGCGCTGGAGCCCGTCGTCGCGGTCAAGGACGCCGTCGGCGACTTCGCCCGTGGCGTGAAGCTCACGCAGATGGGCTACGCGGTCTACTCCGGCGACGACGTCAGCACGCTGGGCTGGCTCGCCCACGGAGGCTGTGGTGTCGTCTCCGTCGTCGGCCACGTCGCCGGCGACCAGATCCGCGCGATGGTCGATGCGTTCTTCGCGGGTGACCACGCCGAGGCCCTCACCATCTTCACGCGGCTGCTCCCCGCGACGGACGCCGTCATGGACGTCCCCAACTACGGAGCCACCACCGCCAAGGCAGCACTCCAGCTCCTGGGTGTCCTCGACAACCGGAACGTCCGCGGGCCGCTGGTGCCGCTGACCGACGACGAGGTGAGCGCGCTCCGCGCCGGCCTCGTCGCCTCCGGTCTCCTCGCGTAAAGGAACGACCCTTGTCCCACCCTCATCCCGAACTCTCCGCACCGGACGCGCTCGAGCAGGGGGGTTTGCGGATCACCGCGCTCGGCGGGCTCGGCGAGGTCGGCCGCAACATGACGGTCTTCGAGTACGACGGCCGGCTGCTGATCGTGGACTGCGGCGTGCTTTTCCCGGAGGACCACCACCCGGGCGTCGACCTGATCCTGCCCGACTTCAGTGCCATCCGGGACCGCCTCGACCTGGTCGAGGCCCTGGTGCTGACGCACGGCCACGAGGACCACATCGGCGCGACGCCGTACCTCCTGCGTGAGCGGGGCGACATCCCCCTGGTCGGCTCGGAGCTGACCCTGGCGCTGCTGGGCAGCAAGCTGCGCGAGCACCGGCTCAAGGAGACCGTGCACCACAAGGTCAGCGAGGGCGACCGGATCTCGTTCGGCCCGTTCGACCTCGAGTTCGTCGCGGTCAACCACTCGATCCCCGACGCGCTGGCGGTCGCGATCCGCACCGGCGCCGGGCTGGTCCTGCACACCGGCGACTTCAAGATGGACCAGCTGCCGCTCGACGGCCGGATCACCGACCTGCGGGCCTTCGCCCGGCTCGGCGAGGAGGGCGTCGACCTCTTCCTCACCGACTCGACCAACGCCGAGGTGCCCGGCTTCACCACCTCGGAGAAGAACATCGCGCCGGTCCTCGAGCAGGTCTTCCACGAGAGCGAGCAGCGGATCATCGTCGCCTGCTTCGCCTCCCACGTGCACCGCGTCCAGCAGGTGCTGGACGCGGCCGCCAAGCACGGCCGCAAGGTCGGGTACGTCGGCCGCTCGATGGTGCGCAACATGGCGATCGCCCAGGACCTGGGCTACCTCCACGTGCCGCCCGGCGTGATGGTCGACGCCAAGGAGCTCGCCGACCTGGCGCCCGAGAAGCAGGTGCTGATCTCGACCGGGTCGCAGGGGGAGCCGCTGAGCGCGCTGAGCCGGATCGCCCAGCGCAACCACAACTTCGTGCACATCGAGGAGGGCGACACCGTCGTACTCGCCTCGAGCCTGATCCCCGGCAACGAGAACGCGGTCTACCGGGTGATCAACGGGCTGGCCCGGTGGGGCGCCAACGTCGTGCACAAGGGCAACGCGCTCGTCCACGTCAGCGGCCACGCCAGCGCCGGAGAGCTGCTCTACTGCTACAACATCGTCAAGCCGCGCAACGTGCTGCCGGTGCACGGCGAGATCCGGCACATGCGCGCGAACGCCGACCTGGCCCGCGCCACCGGTGTCGAGAACGTCGTCATCGCCGAGGACGGCGTCGTCGTCGACCTCGTCGAGGGCGTGGCCCGGATCGCCGGCAAGGTCGACTGCGGCTACGTCTTCGTCGACGGGTCCTCGGTCGGCGACATCACCGAGTCCGACCTCAAGGACCGCCGGATCCTCGGCGAGGAGGGGTTCATCTCGGTGATCGTCGTCGTGGACGCGGTCACGGGCAAGGTCTCCAGCGGCCCCGAGATCCACGCCCGTGGTTTCGCCGAGGACGACTCGACGTTCGACGTGATCAAGCAACCGATCATCGACGCACTGGACCTGGCCGTCGCCGAGGGCAACACCGACGCCTACCAGCTGCAGCAGACCGTACGCCGCGTGGTGGGCCGGTGGGTCAGCAACACCCACCGTCGCCGGCCGATGATCATCCCGGTGGTCATCGAGGCCTGACGCGGGTCAGAGCAGGACGCCGGCGACCATCAGCGCCTGGCCGACGTGGTAGGTCACCATCACCACCAGGTGCGCCGACGGCAGCGGCCGGACGAACCGGTCGACCGAGAGCGTGGCGTCACTGGCGACGAAGATCGTGGCACCCAGCGCGATGAGCGGCTCGCCGGTGAACCAGGCACAGATCAGCATCGCGCCGATGGCCACGGTGTAGACCGCGACCGGCACGGACAGGGCCGCGCCGCCCTGGCGATGGGTCGCGGGAGTGACGTCGCGGGTGACCACGACGCTCACGAGCAGCACCAGGAGCGCGGCCCAGGACCAGCCGGGCCGGGGGAGCCCCAGGGTGGCGAAGCAGACCAGGTAGGCGAGGTGGCCGACCAGGAAGGCGGCCACGCCGGCCTTGAACCGCGCCAGCGAGTCACCGAGCAGGGCGATGTCGCCGAGCAGTCCGAAGAGCAGAGCGACGAGCAGCCAGCGCCCGACCGCGTCGTCGGTGGCCCCGAGCAGGGCCGCGGTGAGCGTGAGCCCGGCCAGGGTGGCGGGCTTCGCCCACGTCTCGGTCCGCCGGTCGCCGCGAGCGACGGCGTACCAGTCGGTGACGGCGAGGAGGACGGTTGCGGAGGCGGCGATCGCTGCGCCGACGTCGGAGGCCACCCGCGCAGCCTGCCAGACAAGACGAGGCCGTTTCAGGAGGTGGGATTGCGCCTTAACACGGAACGAGGCCCCGGTGCGTCGCACCGGGGCCTCGCCGTCGAACCGTGCAGCTACGGGAGGTCGATCACCTCTGCCCGCTGCCCGGCGGCACCGTGCAGGTGGAAGACCAGCGCCCGGACGTCGGAACCGCTCGTCGTGTAGTCGATCTCGGTGTCTCCCGCGTCGAGGAAGAGCGGACCGGCCGTCTCGAGCGCCGGGCTGCCGGCGTCGAACTCGACCGTGGCCGAGTGGTCGATGTCCGCGCCCGTGTAACCACTGAACGTGCCCACCGAGTAGGAGATCGGGGTGCTGGTCCCGTCGGTGGGGATCCCCACCGCGCCCTTCCAGACCGGCAGCATGACCACGTCGGTGTCGAACACGTTGGTGTCCACGTCGCCGGTGTTGAAGTTCACCGCCTCGAGGTCGACGGTGTCTCCCGTTGCGAGGTCCACCGTCCAGGCCAGGAGCACGTCGGTGTCCGGCGCGTTCTGGACGTAGGTCTCGAAGTCGGGCACGTCGTCACCGTCCACGTCGAAGTCGACGTAGGGGATCATCGTGTTGCCGACCGTGGCCCACTGACCGCGAGTTGCGACGCCGAACCACAGCATGTCGCCACTGCTGCCGGCGCCCACGTACTTGAGGTCGCCGGAACGCTCCGAAGCGGTGGTCGTGCAGCCGTTCACCTGACCGGGCAGGCAGGTGGGCAGCGTGCCGCTGGTGGCGCCGAGCTCCATCACCGAGGTGAACGACCGGTACGCCGAGGCGCCGGTGCCCTGGTTGAAGCCCTGGCCGGTCATGACGAGCTGGCTGCCCACGGCGGTGGCCGTCGTGGACGAGACCGGCTTGGCGGCACCGTAGACGGGAACCCGCAGGGGCGAGCCCGTGCTCGGGGTGACGCGGATGCGTCCCGACTCGTCCGACACGAACTGGCGGGCGAGGTCGAGCTGGTTGACCTGCATCGTGGCGTCGATGGTGTGGCGCAGCCGGCTCGGGACGACCGTCATGGTGACCGTCGCCGACTCCGTGCGACCCGGACGGACCGTCAGGGTCTGCGGCGAGACGGTGTAGCTGACGCCCGCGGCCGGGTTGATCGCCTCGTAGGCCAGCTTCACCGTCGTCGTCGCGGTGCCGGTGTTGGAGACGTTGAGCTCCTTGGTCCGCGTCACCGAGGCCGAGGAGATCGGGGCCGGCACGACGCCGAAGGAGGCGGACACCGGGATGTTGGGGCCGCTCGTCCAGGCCAGCACGCGGGTGTTGACCGCCCGGAGTGCATCGACGCGACCCGAGCCGACCCGAGCAGGGCCGTAGCGGTGCCCCGTGTTGCCGGGCTCCGTCCACAGGTCGTGACCGGCCGTGTTCATGACGGCCGCCTTGATCTGGCCCGGGGTCCAGCTCTTGTGCATCGACTGCACGAGCGCTGCCACACCGGTCGTCAGCGGAGCTGCCATCGACGTGCCGGAGATCGTCAGCACGTCGTTGCCGCTGCCGACGCCGGCGGACGTGATGGTGTCGCCGGGCGCGCTGACGTCAGGCTTCACGACACCGATGGAGCCGTGCGTGCCGCGCGAGGTGAACGACGAGATCGTGTCCGTGATCGAGGGGGTGATGTCCTTGATCGTCGAGCGCAGGGCGCCGTCGAAGGTGACCCGCAGCGTGCCGGCGTCCACCGCCGGACGGAGCTTGTCGGTGCCCGACTTGGGCAGCTGGATCACGGGGATCGTGGTGCTGCCGGTGATGCCGGCGCCGAACACGTCGAGGCCGGAGGTGAAGATCGATCCGATGGCGCCCGCGGCCGCCACCTTGCCGGAGCGACCCACGGAGCCGCAGCGTCGCGTGCTGTCGTTGTCGTCCCACTCGAGCCAGACCACCTTGCCGGCGACCTTCTCGGCGTCGGACGGTGAGAGCGTGGCGCACCCGTCGGCGTTGTCGCCGGGGATGGCCACCACGTCGCCGGTCACCGGAGCCTGGGTGGGGCCGTTGCCCATCCAGTCGTAGGCGATCGAGAACTGCCCCGCCTGGATACCGTCGACCGAGGCCGGGGCGTCGACGATGAGGCCGTCGCGCAGCTGGAACGAGTCGACCGAGCTGGCGACCGCCAGGGAGCTCGGGGCGTTGCCCGGTGAGCCGCCGGTGTCGGTCAGGTCGCCGTTGTTGCCCATCGAGATCACGGACAGCACGCCGTGCGCGGTCAGCTCGTCGATGACGTCGTTCTCCGGGTCGTCGACGACGCCGAAGTCGCTGCCCAGCGACATGTTCACGATGTCGAGGTGGTCGGAGAAGTCCCCGTCACCGTTGGGGTCCAGGGCACGGTCGAGTGCCGGGATGACCACGTCGGTCGATCCGTCGCAGCCGAAGACCTTGAACGAGAAGATGCCGGCCTCGGGCGCCATGCCCGGCCCGACCTTCATGTCCATGACCTGCTCGCGGGTGCGCGTCGCGTAGTCGCCCGCGAAGGTCTTGCCGCCCTTCGTCACGCCGTAGCCCGCCGCGGTGCCCGCGACGTGCGTGCCGTGCTCGTTGCAGTCCAGCGGGTTCGAGTCCGGGCTCGGCACCGGCTGGTAGGTGTCGGAGTCGGGATCGGCGTTGTAGTCGTTGCCGGCGAAGTCGTAGCCGCCGAGGACCTTGGCGCGGCCGAGGGCGGGCAGCGCCGCCCTCCAGCCGTCGGCGGTCTCGTTGGCGAGCGCGTCCTCGTAGGCGGCGACCGTGCCCGGCCCACCGAAGTCGGCGTGGGTGTAGTCCAGACCGGTGTCGATGATCCCGACCCGGACACCCTTGCCGGTGCCCCCGGCGTACTTCCAGGTGTTGATCGCCTTCACCAGGTCGGCGGTGTTCGCGTTGCTGGTGCTCTTGGGGACGATCCGCGAGATCTTCACGACGTCGTTGCGCCTGGCCAGTGCGGCGATGGCGGCGGGGTTCAGGGCCATGCCGGCCCCGGGCACCGCGTTGGAGACCGTGAAGACACGGCGGGCGCCGCCGTCCGCACGCTTCGCGGCGGCGAGTACGTCGGAGGCCTGACGGGCGATCTCGGCGCGCCGGGCGGTGGCGCTGCGACGGGCCGCCGCTCCCTGCGCACCTTGGGCAGCATCGGCGGCACCCTTGCCGGCGAAGGTCACGAACACCGTCTGCCGCTGCGAGCGGCTGGTGTCGAGCCCGGGGGCGATCTTGCCCTCGAAGCCCTTCAGGAGCTGGGTCTTCGCCACGGGCGCCTTGGAAGCCGGGCGCTGTGCATCGTTCGCGGCACTGGCCACTGTGGTGGTCAGTGTCATCGCGAGAGTCGTGGAGACGGCCAGGGCGGCCCATCCGACTCTGCGTGTTCTCGGGGTCACCGATTACCTACCTTTCACGGGCTCCAACTGGGATCGAGCAGGGCGCACACCGCCCGGAAATGTGTGCTGGCCCACAAGGACGGGACCCTAGGGCCGAATCGCTCGGCCCGGTGGCCTTTTGGCGAGAAGCCGTCCGGGTGTCGCGGTCGACACCGCAGATCCTCCGGCCGAGCCCACCCCGCCGGGTGAGATGTCACGTGACGGTGGCCCGTGGGCTGCCCCTGCGACACGCTCCTGTGATCCCTGTGACTGGTGTGGCGATGGCCTACGGTTCTCAGCATGGCGACCCGTACGTCTTCCCCGCCGGGGTCGCGGAGCAAGAGCACGTCGAAGACCGGGTCCAGCACGACCGGCCGAGGCGGCTCGAGCACCCGATCCCGGAGTACCGGAAAGAAGCCCGCATCCTCGAGCCGCAGCCGCGGCTCGACTGCCAAGCGCGCCCCCGCGAAGAAGCGGCCCGCACCCCGCGCCGTACGCAACGGTCCCGGTCCCATCGCCCGCATCTTCGGCGTGCTCGGCCACGGCGTGGCCAGGGTCTGGCTCGCCATCGCCCACGCCCTCGGCGCCACCGCCCGCAGCATCGGGCGCACCGCGCGTGACCTCGAGCCCGAGCACCGCCGCGACGGTGTCGGCCTCTTCCTCTTCGGGCTCGCGGTCGTCGTCTCCGCCGCGGTCTGGTTCCAGCTCGACGCCCCCGTCATGGACTTCACCCGCACCGTCGTGGCCGGCTCGGTCGGCAAGGTCGGCTGGTTCGTGCCGCTGATGCTCGTCTACATCGGGTGGCGCAACATGCGCGACCCCGAGCACAACGGTCCCGCCGGCCGCCAGGTCGTCGGCTGGGCCGCGCTCGGCTTCGGCATCCTCGGCATCGTCCACATCGCCAACGGCGACCCGCAGCCCGTGCTCGGCGACGCCAGCGACCTGCAGGGCGCCGGGGGAGCGATCGGGTTCGTGGTCGCCTCGCTGCTGCTCGACCTGCTGCGCACGGCGTACGTCGTCGTGCCGCTGCTCGCGATGCTCTCCTTCTTCGGCGTCCTGGTCATCACGGCCACCCCGCTCTACATGGTCCCGACCCGCCTCGCCGAGACGCGTGACCGGATGCTCGGTCGCCACCACGAGGAGGGCGAGGACCTCGACTCGACCCAGCCGATCCGCACCCGCGGCAAGGTGGGCGACGACTTCGACCCCGAGGGCGACCCGGCGTACGACACCCCGGTGCTCTCGGACCGCGAGCTGAAGAAGCGCCGCCGCAAGGTCCCCGACGTCATGGTCGAGAACGACGACGCCGGCGTGGAGATCTTCGACCCCTTCGCCCCCGACCAGCCCGAGCCGAAGGCCGAGCTCGAGCCGCCGCCGCACTCGCCGCTGCCCGCCCGCGTCGAGCAGCTGGCGCTCTCCGGCGACGTGACCTACTCCCTGCCGGCCAACGAGGTGCTCAAGCCCGGGTCGGTCCACAAGGCCCGCTCGAAGGCCAGCGACGGCGTGGTCGAGCGGCTCACGCAGGTGCTCGACGAGTTCGGGATCGACGCCCAGGTCACCGGCTACACCCGCGGCCCGACCGTCACCCGCTACGAGGTCGAGGTCGGCCCCGCCGTGAAGGTGGAGAAGGTCACCGCGCTCTCCAAGAACATCGCGTACGCCGTTGCCTCGGCCGACGTGCGGATCCTCAGCCCGATCCCGGGCAAGTCCGCGATCGGCATCGAGATCCCCAACGTCGACAAGGAGATCGTGTCGCTCGGCGACGTGCTCCGCTCGAACACCGCGCGCTCCGACCACCACCCGATGGTCTGCGGGCTCGGCAAGGACGTCGAGGGCGGCTTCGTCGTCGCGAACCTCGCGAAGATGCCGCACCTCCTGGTCGCCGGCGCCACCGGCTCCGGAAAGTCGAGCTTCATCAACTCGATGATCACCTCGATCCTGATGCGCTCGACGCCGGACGAGGTGCGGATGATCATGGTCGACCCGAAGCGGGTCGAGCTGAACGCCTACGAGGGCGTCCCGCACCTGATCACCCCGATCATCACCAACCCCAAGAAGGCCGCCGAGGCGCTGGCCTGGGTCGTGCGCGAGATGGACATGCGCTACGACGACCTGGCCAACTTCGGCTTCCGGCACATCGACGACTTCAACAAGGCCGTCCGGGCGGGGAAGGTCACGGTGCCGCCGGGCAGCGAGCGCGAGCTGGCGCCGTACCCCTACCTGCTGGTGATCGTCGACGAGCTCGCGGACCTGATGATGGTCGCCCCGCGCGACGTCGAGGACGCGATCGTGCGCATCACCCAGCTCGCACGTGCCGCCGGCATCCACCTGGTGCTCGCCACCCAGCGTCCCAGCGTCGACGTCGTCACCGGCCTGATCAAGGCCAACGTCCCGTCCCGCCTGGCGTTCGCCACCTCCTCGGTCACCGACAGCCGGGTCATCCTGGACCAGCCGGGCGCCGAGAAGCTGGTCGGCCAGGGTGACGGCCTGTTCCTGCCGATGGGCTCCTCGAAGGCCGTGCGTGTCCAGGGCTCCTGGGTCACCGAGGCCGAGATCGCCC
>DASTUX010000104.1:0-16832 GCA_035759395.1 Nocardioides sp. | reverse complement strand
CTGACCCTGGACGAGGTCGTGGCGGCGGTCCAGGAGGGCTTCGACGCGGGTACGGCGGCGGCCGGCGGGCGGATCGTCGTCCGGCAGCTGCTCACCGCGATGCGACACCAGGCCCGGTCGATGGAGATCGCCGAGCTGGCGGTCGCCTGGCGCGACCGGGGCGTGGCCGGGTTCGACATCGCCGGGGCCGAGGCCGGGTTCCCGCCCACCCGCCACCTCGACGCGTTCGAGTACCTCCAGCGCGAGAACTCCCACTTCACCATCCACGCCGGCGAGGCCTTCGGGCTGCCGTCGATCTGGCAGGCGATCCAGTGGTGCGGCGCCGACCGGCTCGGGCACGGCGTGCGGATCATCGACGACATCACGGTCCACGAGGACGGCTCGGTCGAGCTGGGTCGGCTGGCGGCGTACGTCCGCGACCAGCGGATCCCGCTCGAGATGTGCCCGGCCTCCAACGTCCAGACGGGGGCCGCCGCGTCGATCGCCGAGCACCCGATCGGGCTGCTGACCCGGCTGCGGTTCCGGGTCACGGTGAACACCGACAACCGGCTGATGAGCGGCACCTCGATGACCGACGAGATGTGGTCGCTGGTCGAGGCGTTCGGCTACACCCTCGACGACCTGCGGTGGTTCACGATCAACGCGATGAAGTCGGCGTTCCTGCCCTTCGACGAGCGGCTCGCGATCATCGACGGCGTCGTCAAGCCCGGGTACGCCGCACTGAAGGGCTGATCAGGGCAGGACAGCGAACCACGGCCGGTCCCAACCCGCGAGGCCGAGGCTGCCCGCCACGAACGCCTCGCGGGTGACGTCGGCCAGGTGACCGCCGGCCGGCTCGTAGACACGCAGCGCGCCGTCGCGGGTGCCCTGCGCCAGCACCACGTGCCGGGGCAGCCAGGCACTGCCGACGTAGACCGGCACCGGGTGCCCGGCGGTGACTGCCGTGACCACCCGGTCGAAGGCGACGGCGCGGTGCCACCGGGCAGGGCGCACGCGGTACGTCGTCCCGGTGGTCGCGGAGAGGTGGTGGGCGACGGCCCACGGGGGAGTGCCGAGGAGCCGCGGCCAGGGGAGCTGGATCCGTCCGGCGGCGTCGACCGCTGAGGTGGCCCGGCCGTGGACCGCGAGCACCTCGGCGCGGAACGCCTCCGGCGCGGCCACGCGGGCGGCGTACTCCGGATCGGTGAGCACCCGGGCCATGACGAGCACCGTCGCCCCGCAGGAGCGCTGGTCGGGCTGGGTCGGGAGCGGGACGTCAGCCATCCGCGGACTCGTGCTCCGCCATCCGGCTGATCTCCGCGAACGCCTCCTCCGGCAGGACCGGGCGGCAGCCCTTGGCGACCGCGTCCGCGACGACCCGGCGCTGGTCCCTCAACAGCGCCCACCCGCGACGGACCAGGACCAGCGGCGGCTTGCGGTGCTCGCGAAGGTCGCGGGTCAGCCGTCGCCAGAACGTGACCGCGGCGTGCTGGCGGACGCAGTACGCCGCGGCGAGCAGCCCGGCGTCGGCGCACTGGGGAACGACGTCCTGGGCGAAGATCCCCTCCGCGATGAACAGGTGGTGGCCGGCCAGGTCGAGCGTGCGCGAGCCGAACCGGCCGTCGTGCGCGATGTCGTAGGCCGGGACCTCGGCGCTGCCCTCGCGGCACAGCAGCTCGAGCGTCGCCACGGCGTCCTGGGGGAGCCAGGAGTCCGGGTGGTCCCAGTCGGTCAGCCCCGCGTTCGCGCCGTGGGTGATCACGGGCAGCGTCGGGTCGTCGCCGTTCTTGTAGAAGTCGTCGAGTCGCAGGACCGGGAGTCCGAGCCGCTCGGCGAGCCGTGACTTGCCGGCCCCTGAGGGGCCGGCAAGCACGATGACGCGGGCGCGAATGTCAGACGCCGATCGGGTGCCAGACCGTCTTGGTCTCGAGGAAGGACGTCATCGGGACCGTGCCGGGGTCGGCGGCCCAGTCGGGCTCGGTGGCCGGCGCACGGCGTACGCGCTTGAGGTTCTCGGCCGCGGCCTCCTCCAGCGAGGTGGCCAGCTCGACGTCACCGGCGACGCCGGTGAGGTCGAGCGCGTTGACGTCCATGTGCGAGGCGAGCCAGGGACCGACGGTCGCCGCCGAGCCGGTCAGGATGTTGACGACCCCGCCCGGGACGTCGGAGGTGGCCAGCACCTCCGCGAACGTGACGGCCGGCAGCGGCCGCTCGTACGACGACACGACGACCACGGTGTTGCCCGTGACGATCGCCGGCGCGACCACGCTGATCAGGCCCAGCAGCGAGGAGTCCTGGGGCGCGAGCACCGCCACGACGCCCGTCGCCTCGGGGGTGGACAGGTTGAAGAACGGGCCGGCCACCGGGTTGGCGCCACCGACGACCTGGGTGATCTTGTCGGCCCAGCCGGCGTACCAGACGAGGCGGTCGATCGACTCGTCGACGACCTTCTCGGCACGCGCCGCGGTCAGCCCCTCGGACTGGCGCACCGCCTCGACGAACTGCGGGCGGCGGTCCTCCATGATCTCCGCGACGCGGTAGAGGATCTGCGCGCGGTTGTAGGCCGTCTTGGCGGACCAGCCGGGGAACGCCTTGCGGGCGGCGATGACGGCGTCACGGCCGTCCTTGCGCGAGGCGAGTGCGGCGTTGGCCACGAACTTCCCCTTCGTGTCGTTGACGACGTAGGAGTGCCCCGACTCCGAGCGCGGGAAGGCACCACCGATGTAGAGCTTGTAGGTCTTGCGAACGTCGAGACGGCTCATCGCAGGTAGGCCTCCAGACCGTGGCGGCCGCCCTCGCGGCCGTAGCCCGACTCCTTGTAGCCACCGAAGGGGCTGGTCGGGTCGAACTTGTTGAACGTGTTGGCCCAGACCACGCCGGCGCGCAGCTGGCTGGCCATGTGCAGGATCAGTGAGCCCTTGTCGGTCCACACGCCCGCGGACAGGCCGTACGGCGTGTTGTTGGCCTTCTCGATCGCCTCGGAGGGCGTGCGGAAGGTCAGCACCGAGAGGACCGGTCCGAAGACCTCCTCGCGGGCGATCCGGTGGGCCTGGGTGACGTTGGTGAAGATCGTCGGCGGGAACCAGAAGCCGTTCGTCGGCAGCTCGCAGGCCGGCGACCAGCGGCCGGCACCCTCGGCCTCACCGATGTCGGAGAGCTCCTTGATCCGGGCGAGCTGCTCCGCGGAGTTGATCGCGCCGATGTCGGTGTTCTTGTCCAGCGGGTCGCCCACGCGCAGCGTCGAGACGCGGCGCTTGAGGCGCTCGAGCACCTCGTCGGCGACGGACTCCTGGACCAGGAGGCGCGAGCCCGCGCAGCAGACGTGCCCCTGGTTGAAGAAGATGCCGTTGACGATGCCCTCGACGGCCTGGTCGATCGGGGCGTCGTCGAAGACGATGTTGGCGGCCTTGCCGCCGAGCTCGAGGGTGACCTTCTTGTTCGACCCGGCGACCGCCTTGGCGATCGCGCGCCCCACGTCGGTGGAGCCGGTGAAGGCGACCTTGTCGACGTCGGGGTGCGACACCAGGGCACGGCCGGTCTCGCCCGCACCGGTGACGATGTTGACGACGCCCGGCGGCAGGTCGGCCTGCTGGCAGATCTCGGCGAAGAGCAGCGCGGTCAGCGGCGTGGTCTCGGCCGGCTTGAGCACGACCGTGTTGCCGCAGGCCAGGGCGGGGGCGATCTTCCACGCGAGCATGAGCAGCGGGAAGTTCCACGGGATGACCTGGCCGGCGACGCCCAGCGGGGTGCTGCCGAAGCCCGAGTGCTCCAGCTTGTCGGCCCAGCCGGCGTAGTAGAAGAAGTGCGCGGCGACGGTCGGCACGTCGACGTCGCGGGACTCCTTGATCGGCTTGCCGTTGTCGATCGACTCCAGGACGGCGAGCTCGCGGCCGCGCTCCTGGATGATCCGGGCGATCCGGTAGAGGTACTTCGCGCGCTCGCGGCCGGGCATCCGGCCCCAGACCTTGTCGTGGGCCTTGCGGGCCGCCTTCACGGCGAGGTCGACGTCGGCCTCGTTCGCCTCGGCGACCTCGGCCAGCACCTCCTCGGTGGAGGGGCTGATCGTCTTGAACGCCTTGCCGTGGCCATCGACGAACTCACCGTTGATGAACAGGCCGTACGACGGCTTGATGTCGACGATGCTCCGCGACTCGGGGGCCGGGGCGTATTCAAAGGGGGATGCCATGGGAATCAGTCCAGGGTGAAGTAGTCGGGACCGGAGTAGCGCCCGGTCGTCATCTTGGTGCGCTGCATGAGCAGGTCGTTGAGCAGCGTGGAGGCGCCGAAGCGGAACCAGTCCGGGTCGAGCCAGTCCTGGCCGGCCACCTCGTTGACCATCACGAGGTACTTGATGGCGTCCTTGGTGGTCTTGATGCCGCCGGCGGGCTTGACGCCGATCATCTGGCCGGTGGCCGCCCGGAAGTCGCGGACCGCCTCGAGCATGATCATCGTGACGGGGAGGGTCGCAGCGGGCTGCACCTTGCCGGTCGACGTCTTGATGAAGTGGCCGCCGGCCATCATGGCCAGCCAGCTGGCGCGACGTACGTTGTCGTAGGTCTGCAGCTCGCCGGTCTCGAAGATCACCTTGAGGTGCGCCGGGCCACAGGCCTCGCGCACCGCGACGATCTCCTCGAAGACCTGCAGGTAGCGCCCGGACAGGAACGCGCCGCGGTCGATGACCATGTCGATCTCGTCGGCCCCGGCCTCGACGGCGTCGCGGGTGTCGGCGAGCTTGATGTCGAGGGCGGCGCGGCCGCTGGGGAAGGCCGTGGCGACGGCAGCGACGTTGACGCCGCTGGTGCCGAGCACCTCCTTGGCGGTCGCGACCATGTCGGGATAGACGCAGACGGCCGCGGTCTTCGGACACGTCGGGTCGGCCGGGTCGGGGTGCATCGCCTTGGCGGCGAGCGCGCGGACCTTGCCGTGCGTGTCCTGGCCCTCGAGCGTCGTCAGGTCGACCATGCGGATGGCGAGGTCGATCGCGAAGGCCTTCGCGGTGGTCTTGATCGAGCGCGTGCCGAGCGACGCTGCGCGGGCCTCGGCACCGACCTGGTCGACGCCCGGCAGCCCGTGCAGGAAGCCTCGGAGCGAGGCCTCCGAGCGGGTGATGTCGGAGAAGTCCCAGGTGGAACCGGGTGCACTCGAGCCCTGACCCGTGGGCGAGGTGGTGATGGGGGAGCTGGTCACCCCACCAGCATAGGGTTGGGATCGGGATGGACAGCAATTCCCATGGGAGCACTGACAGGAGCACGACATGAGCCACGAACCGGTCGAGCGGTTCCGGCCCACCAGCGGTCGGATCCTGGGTGTTCTGGCCCTCGCACTCGCCCTCGCCGTGGTGGTGATCGGGGTCGTGGACCGCGAGTCGGGGTTCCCCCCGCCGGTGGTCGCGGCGGCCGTCATCTTCGGGATCCTGGTGTGGGCGGCGATGCTCCGGCCGAAGGTCTGGGTCACCGAGCAGGACCTCGTGATGCGCAACATGCTGCACACCGTCTGCATCCCGCTCGCCGCGATCGAGCAGGTCGTGGTGCGCCAGGTGCTGGCCGTGAGCGCGGGCGAGAAGCGCTTCGTCTCGCCGGCGATCGGGCGCAACTGGCGCCAGGCCTTCCGGTCGAACCGCGCCGCTCGGCAGCCGACCGCCCTGGAGTCCTACCCGGTCTTCGTCGAGGAGCGGATCGCCCAGCTCGCCGAGGACGCGCGCTCGAAGAGCGGGGTCACGCTGCTCTCCGACGAGCAGCTCGTGCTCGCCGAGGGCGTACGCCGCACCTGGGCGTGGCCGGAGATCCTCGCGCTGGCCGTCGCCTCGGTCGCGTTCGTCGTCGCCCTGGTCGTCTGAGCCGGCTCAGATCCCCGCGGCGGCCTTGATGCCGTCGCGCAGCGCGTCCAGGCGACCCGCTGCCGAGATCCTGGCCGCGTCGACGCCGTCCTCGGGGTTCACCGCGATGACCACCTCGAGGTAGCACTTGAGCTTGGGCTCGGTGCCGCTCGGCCGCACGATCACGCGGGCCCCGTCGGCGAGGCGGTAGCGCAGGCCCTCGGTCGGGGGCAGGTCGGCCGAGCCCTCGGCCAGGTCGTCGACACCCTCCACGGCCAGGCCGCCGAGCGACGTGGGCGGCGTACGCCGCAGCCGGTCCATGGCCGCGGCGATCTCGCCGAGGTCGCTGACCCGGACCGAGAGCTGGTCGGTGGCGTGCAGCCCGAAGCGGGTGGCGATGTCGTCGAGCTCGTCGACGAGCGTGCGCCCCTCGGCCTTGGCGCGGGCCGCCATCTCGCAGAGCAGCAGCAGCGCCGAGACGCCGTCCTTGTCCCGCACGTGCTCGGGGTCGACGCAGTAGCCGAGGGCCTCCTCGTAGCCGAAGGCCAGCCCGTCGACGCGACCGATCCACTTGAACCCGGTCAGGGTCTCGACGTACGGCTGCCCGGCATCGGCGGCCATCTTCGCCAGCAGGGACGAGGACACGATCGTGGTCGCGTAGGTGCCCTGCTTGCCGGACTGCAGCAGGTGCCGGGCCAGCAGCGCGCCGACCTCGTCACCGCGCAGCATCCGCCAGCCGTGCGGGTCGGGAACGGCGGCGGCACAGCGGTCGGCGTCGGGGTCGTTCGCGACGACCAGGTCGGCGCCGTGCTTGGCCGCGAGCGCCATCGCGAGGTCCATCGCGCCCGGCTCCTCGGGGTTCGGGAAGGAGACGGTGGGGAAGTCGGCGTCCGGGTGCTCCTGCTCGCTGACCATGCGCGGGGTGTCGAAGCCGGCGGTCTCCAGGACCTGGGCGACCGACGCGCCACCCACGCCGTGCAGCGGCGTGTAGACGATGTCGAGGTCGCGCGGGCCGTCGGTGGCCAGCTCGGCGACCGTGTCGAGGTAGCGGTCGACGAGGTGCTCGTCGAGGACGACACCGCTGCTGCCCCGGGGGACGTCCGCGACAGCCCCGACGGCGGCGATCTGGGCCGCGATCCCGGCATCGGCGGGCGGGACGATCTGGCTGCCGTCGCCGAGGTAGACCTTGTAGCCGTTGTCCTCCGGCGGGTTGTGGCTCGCGGTCACCATGACGCCGGCGACGCACCCGAGCTCGCGGATCGCGAAGGCGAGGATGGGCGTGGGCAGCGGGCGCGGCAGCACGTAGGCCCTGAACCCCGCGCCGGTCATCACCTCGGCGGTGTCGCGGGCGAAGACGTCGGAGTTGTGGCGGGCGTCGTACCCGATCACGACGGCGTCCTCGCGCGGCGAGCCCTGCTCCCGCACGCTCTGGTCCCGCGTGCTCTGGTGCCGGTCGCTCTGCTCGCGGAGGTACGCCGCCAACCCGGCTGCGGCGCGGATGACGACGACGCGGTTCATCCGGTTCGGTCCGGCGCCGAGGGCGCCACGGAGCCCGGCCGTGCCGAACTCGAGCGTGCCGTCGAACCGGTTCGCCAGGTCGGTGGCGTCGGCGCCGCCGTCGACCGCCTCGACCAGCCGCTCCAGCTCGGCGCGGGTCCGGGGGTCGGGGTCCTCGGCGGCCCAGCGCCGGGCCCGGTCGAGCAGCGCAGCCACGTCTGAAGTCGTCATGGGCGCACGCTAGCGCCTGCGCGCCCTGTCGGCGGAACCCGCGATCATGGGCTGGTGACCACGCCCGCGCTGCCGCCCCCGCGCGACCTCGAGGCTCCGGTGGCCCGGCTCGTCGTGGAGCTCGGCGGGCACCTCGGGGTGCCCCGGACCGTGGGCGTCTGCCTCGACCTGCTGGCCGGGGCCGACCGTGGCGACCACCTCCCGGAGCTGGCCTACCTCACCGGCCTCTCGTTCGAGCCCGGGTCGCCCACGCTCGACGCTGCGCACTGGCCCGACCACTGGGTGCGCTCGTGGGGCGCCCGGGGGCTGCTGTACGTGTGGACCGAGGACGCCGCTGCCGGAGTCGTGGCCGGGCTGGCGGACGAGCACTGGCGACCCGCCGAGACCTGCCTCAAGGTCGCCACCCGGCGCGAGCTCGGCGAGGCGGGACCGGGTGCGGTCCGCCTGCTCGACCACGAGCTGCCGCGGGTGCGCGCCCAGGCGCTGCGCACGCTCGGCTCGGCGGGGGACACCGAGCACGTGGCGCCGGTGCGGGGGCTGCTCGACGACGACCACCCCGACGTACGCCGCCAGGCCGCGCGGGCCCTGGAGCGGATGGCTGCGAGACTCGACCTCGTGGAGGACTGGTGAGGACGTCGTACTCGTTCCGCGGGACGTGGACCGTCGCGGCTGCCCCCGAGGCGGTGCACGACGTGCTCGTCGACCTCGAGCGCTACCCCGACTGGTGGCCGCAGGTGCGGGCCGTCGCGAAGCTCGGTCCCGACGACGCGCGGGTGCTGTGCCGCTCGGCGCTGCCCTACACGCTCGACCTGGTGCTGCACGCCGAGCACCGCGAGCCGCCGCTGCTGGAGACCACGATCTCCGGGGACCTCGACGGGGTCGTGCGCTGGCGCCTCGTCCCGGCTGCTGGGGGGACCCGGATGGAGTTCGAGCAGGACGTGCGGGTCGGGCGGCTGCTCGGCCTCGCGTCGTACGTCGCGCGGCCGCTGCTGACCTGGAACCACCACCGGATGATGGACGGCTGCATCGCCGGGCTCCGTACCCGGCTCGGCGCCTAGGCCACGCAGAACTCGTTGCCCTCCGGGTCGAACATGCCGACGGCGTAGAAGCCGTTCTCCCGGTCAATGGTCCTGTTGCGGATGCTCGCGCCCGCCTCGACCAGCTCGGTCACCCGGCGGTCGACCAGCGTGGTGCGCTCGTCCCAGGGCAGGTCACGGTCTCGATTGGTCGGGTAGACGTCGAGGTGGAAGCGGTTCTTCACCGACTTCTGCTCGGGGACGATCTGGAACCAGATCCGCGGGCCCGCGCCGGTGGGGTCCCAGATGCGGTCGACGGCGTCCCGGTCCGGGTCGAGCTCGTCGGCCGGCACCCCCTTGGAGAGGTACCACTCGTTCCAGGTCGTGAACCCGTCCGGCGGCGGCTGGACCTCGTAGCCCAGCACCGGGGCCCAGAACTCGACCAGCCGGGCCGGGTCGTGGGCGTCGATCGTCAGCTGCCAGGTCACCATGACGACGACGTTAGTCCGCGGCACTCCCGGTGTTGTCGACCTCGGCGCCGTCGGGTCGGTTCTCGGGGGCGAGGCGGCGCTCGCGCTCGGCCTCGATCTCTGCGACCTCCTCCTCGGACGGCGGGTGCTCCCGGAAGAACTTGCTCGGGTCCGCAGTCCCGGCGACGCCTTCGCCGCCCGCGTCCTGCTCCTTGAACGCCTCGACGGTCGGCAGCGTCGCGTCGGTGTTGTCTATCTCGGCGCCGTCGGGTCGGTTCTCGGGGGCGAGGCGGCGCTCGCGCTCGGCCTCGATCTCCTGCTGTTCCTGGTCACTCGGTGTCTGGGCCACCGCGGACTCCATTCGTCGGGTCCTCGCCACCCTGCCACGACCCCCTTGCACCGGCCGACCACCCGAAGGGGTGGGAGCTCAGGCGCGGTCGAGCGCCGGCCGGTAGAACTCCTCGGTGGCGAACGGGCCACCGACGTGGGCGGCGTCCGAGGCGTCGGCCTCCCGGGCGGCGATCCGGTCGGCCCAGTCCTCGGCGTCGTCCTGCGGGTCGTAGCCGAGCGCGCGGCCCGGCTCGAGGTCCCACCAGGCGCGGGTGTTGGCGGAGATGCCGTAGAGCACGGCGAAGCCCGGGCTCGTGGCCGTCAGCGACGCCTCGACCATCCGGACGCAGTCGTCGTGGGACAGCCAGGTGGACAGGTTGCGGACCGTCTCGGGCTCGGGCAGGAACGACCCGATCCGGCAGGAGACGGCGTCGATGCCGTAGCGGTCGGCGTACAGGCTCATGACCGCCTCGGCCGCGACCTTGCCCACTCCGTAGAACGTGTCGGGGCGGGGGCGGGCGTCGGTCGAGACCAGCTCGCGGCGCGGGGTGCGGCCGACGGCGTGGTTCGACGAGGCGTAGACGAACCGGCTCACGTCGTGCTCGACCATCGCGTCGAGCAGCGCCGCGGTCGTCACCACGTGGGACGTGAGCGAGTCGGGGAGGCTGGACTCGCCGGGGTGGCCGGCCAGGTGTACGACGGCGTCGAGCGACTGCTCCGCGAAGACGGCTGCCACGGCGTCGGCGTCCGCGCAGTCGGCGGTGTGCCAGGGGCCGTCGAACCCGTCGGGCTGGGGGACCCGGTCGAGGCCCACGACCTCGTGGCCTCGATCGGTGAGGCCGACCGTGAGGACGCGGCCGATGCTGCCCGCCGCGCCGGTGACGAGGACGCGCATCAGATCCCCGGGACGATCCGGCCGAGCAGGTCGCCCATCCGGGAGGCCGCTGCCTTGCCCGCCTCGAGGACCTCCTCGTGGTTGAGCGGCTCGCCGCTGATGCCGGCGGCCAGGTTGGTGACCAGGCTGATGCCGAGCACCTCCATGCCGGCCTGGCGTGCGGCGATCGCCTCGAGCGTGGTGCTCATGCCGACCAGGTCGCCGCCGATGTTGCGGACCATGGTGATCTCGGCGGGGGTCTCGTAGTGCGGCCCGGGGAACTGGACGTAGACACCCTCGTCGAGGCTCGGGTCGACCTCGCGGCACATCGTCCGGAGCCGGCTGGAGTAGAGGTCGGTCAGGTCGACGAAGTTCGCGCCCTCGATCGGGCTGGTGGCGGTCAGGTTGATGTGGTCGCTGATCAGCACGGGGGTGCCGGGCGTCCAGGTCTCCTTCAGGCCGCCGCAGCCGTTGGTGAGCACGATCGCGCGGCAGCCGGCCGCGGCCGCCGTACGGATCGGGTGGACGACCGCGCGGACGCCCTTGCCCTCGTAGAAGTGGGTGCGGCTGAGGAAGACCAGGAGGTTCTTGTCGCCGGAGCGGACCGAGCGGATCTTGCCCGAGTGGCCGGCGACCGCAGCGGCGCTGAAGCCGGGCAGGTCGGTCGTGTCGATCTCGGCCGTGGCCTCGCCGAGTCCGTCGACAGCAGGCAGCCAGCCCGAGCCGAGCACCAGCGCGACGTCGTGGCGGGCGACACCGGTCAGCTCGGCGAGGCGGTCGGCGGCCTGCTGGGCCAGGTCCTGGGGGGTCTGCTCGTTCGCGGCGTTCACGTCGGACGACTCTAGTGCGGGGCACGGGGTGGGTGCAGGATCGGGCCCATGATCGATCACTTCGGCATCAACTGCTCCGACATCGCCCGATCCGCGGCCTTCTACGACGACGTGCTGGGCGTGCTGGGCTACCGCCGCGTCCTCGACTTCGACGTGGCCATCGGCTACGGCGACCGGGGCCCCGACTTCTGGATCAACAAGCAGCCCGACGAGGGCCCGGCCTCCGGCCCCAACCGCGAGATCCACGTGGCGTTCCAGGCGAAGGACGCTGCGGCCGTCCGGGAGTTCTTCGAGCACGCGGTCGCGCAGGGCGCGGAGGTGCTCCACGAGCCGCGGCTCTGGCCGGAGTACCACGACGCCTACTTCGGCGCGTTCGTCCGCGATCCCGACGGAAACAACGTCGAGGCGGTCTGCCACACCGGCGAGTAGCCGGTCGGGCCCGGCTAGAGGCCGATCGAGCGGCAGGGGCGGCGGCGGAGGGCGGCGACGTAGTCGTCCGGGGCGTCGGCGGCCTCGGCCGCGTCCGCGAGGACCCCGAGGTACGACGCCGAGGGCAGGCCGCCCTCGTGGAAGTCGAGCACGTAGGTCCAGACCAGGGCTTCACCGGTCATCGTCGAGACCCGGACCTTGGTCTTGCGGTAGAGCCCCGAGTCGGCCTGCTCCCAGCCGTCGAGCTTGCTCTCGTCCTCGCGGGTCACGTCGTAGACCGCGACGAAGACCTGGTCGAACGGGTCCTGCACGATCGTGGACAGCGCGCCGTCCCAGCCGTGGTCCTCGCCGCCGAAGGTCAGCCGCCAGCCCTCGAGCCACCCCGTGGTGTGCAGCGGGGAGTGGGGGCAGCGCTCACTCATGCGGGCGGGATCGAGATTCGTCCCGTAGGCGGCGTAGAGCGTCACGGACTGCAGATTAGTCCCTGCCTTGGTCGGGGACACGGCCAACTCATAGGCTGACGTCCGTGACCCACTACAACGTTCTCGTTCTTGGTGCCGGCCCGGGTGGTTACGTGGCGGCGATTCGCGCGTCCCAGCTGGGGCTGACGGCGGCTGTCATCGAGGAGAAGTACTGGGGCGGTGTCTGCCTGAACGTGGGCTGCATCCCCTCCAAGGCGCTGCTCAAGAACGCCGAGCTGGCGCACGTCCTGACCCACGAGAAGGACAAGTTCGGCATCGAGGGCGACGCGACCATGGCGTTCGGTCCGACGCACAAGCGCAGCCGTCAGGTGTCCGCCGGGATCGTCAAGGGCGTGCACTACCTGATGAAGAAGAACAAGATCACGGAGATCGACGGGTGGGGCACGCTCCAGGGTGAGCGCGACGGGAAGCAGACCGTCGAGGTACAGGGCAAGGACGGTGCGACGACGACGTACACCTGCGACAACCTGATCATCGCCGCCGGCGCCAAGGTCCGGATGCTCCCCGGCATGAGCGCGAGCAAGAACGTCGTGACCTACGAGGAGCAGATCCTCGACGAGAACCTCCCCGGATCGATCATCATCGGCGGCTCGGGCGCCATCGGCGTCGAGTTCGCCTACGTGATGAAGAACTTCGGCGTCGACGTGACGATCGTGGAGTTCCTCGACCGGATGGTGCCCACCGAGGACGCCGACGTGTCCAAGGAGCTGCTCAAGCACTACAAGAAGCTCGGTGTGAAGGTCCTCCTCTCGACCAAGGTCGAGAACGTCGAGGACACCGGCTCGGGCGTCAAGGTCACCGTCAGCAAGGACGGCAACACCGAGGTCCTCGAGGCCGACAAGATGCTGGCCGCCTTCGGCTTCGCCCCGCGCGTCGACGGCTACGGCCTCGACAAGGCCGGCGTCGAGGTCTCCGACCGGGGTGCGATCACGGTCGACGGCCGCGGCCGGACCAACGTGGAGAACGTCTACGCCATCGGCGACGTCACCGGCAAGATGATGCTCGCCCACGCCGCCGAGGCGATGGGGATCGTCGCCGCCGAGACCATCGCGGGTGCGGAGACGCAGGAGATCAACTTCGACATGATCCCGCGGGCGACGTACTGCCAGCCCCAGATCGGCTCGTTCGGCTACTCCGAGGCGCAGGCCAAGGAGAAGGGGTACGACGTCAAGACGGCGACGTTCCCGTTCTCGGCCAACGGCAAGGCCCAGGGGCTCGGCGACGCGGTCGGCTTCGTCAAGATCGTGGCGGACGCGAAGTACAACGAGATCCTCGGCGCCCACATGATCGGGCCCGACGTCACCGAGCAGCTGCCGGCGCTCACGCTCGCGCAGCAGTGGGACCTCACCGCCGACGAGGTGGCGCGCAACGTCTTCGCGCACCCGACCCTGTCGGAGGCCGTCAAGGAGGCCGTGCACGGCATCGCCGGCCACATGATCAACCTCTGATCAACCTCCGATCGACGGGACACCTGAGCGCGTGAACAAAGTCGTCATCATCGGCGGGGGCCCGGGCGGCTACGAGTCCGCCCTGGTCGCCGCCCAGCTCGGCGCGGACGTCACGGTCGTCGACACCGACGGCCTCGGCGGGTCCGCCGTGCTCACCGACTGCGTCCCCAGCAAGACGCTGATCGCGACGGCCGAGCTGATGACCGACGTCGCCGGCGCCGCCGAGCTCGGGGTGAACTTCCAGGACCACGAGGGCGACGCGGCCACCAACATCCGCGTCGACCTGGCGCGCGTCAACGCCCGGGTCAAGCAGCTCGCTGCCGACCAGTCCTCCGACATCGGGCGCCGTCTCGCGCGTGAGAACGTCACCGTCGTCCGCGGCCGCGGACGGCTCGACCCGAGCACCGGCCCGGGCCAGGCGCACCGTCGGGTCCTCGTCACCCTGGCGGACGGCACCGAGCAGTCGCTGGACGCGGACGCCGTCCTCGTCGCCACCGGCGCCGCCCCGCGCACCCTGGGCTCCGCGCAGCCGGACGGCGAGCGGATCCTGACCTGGGAGCAGGTCTACGACCTGACCGAGATGCCGTCGAAGCTCGTCGTCGTCGGCTCCGGTGTCACCGGCGCGGAGTTCGCCAGCGCCTACCTCGCGCTCGGCATCGACGTCACGCTCGTCTCCTCACGCGACCGGGTCCTCCCGGGGGAGGACGCCGACGCGTCCGCCGTGCTCGAGGAGGTGCTGACCCGACGCGGGATGAACGTGCTCTCGAAGTCGCGGATGGAGTCGGTGACCCGCTCCGGAGACACCGTCACCGTGACCCTGACCGACGGGCGCACCGTCGAGGGGTCCCACTGCATCCTGGCGCTCGGCTCGGTGCCCAACACCGCCGACCTCGGGTTGGCGGAGGCCGGCGTCGTCCTCGACGAGGGCGGCTTCGTGAAGGTCGACCGGGTCTCGCGGACCTCGGCCCGCGGCGTGTACGCCGCCGGCGACTGCACCGGCGTACTCATGCTCGCCTCGGTGGCGGCCATGCAGGGCCGGATCGCGATGTGGCACTTCCTCGGCGACACCGTGCACCCGCTCGACCTGAAGAAGGTCTCCTCCAACGTCTTCACCGCCCCCGAGATCGCGACCGTCGGCTGGTCGCAGCAGGCCGTCGACAGCGGCGAGATGGTGGCCGAGGTCGTGACACTGCCGCTCTCGGGCAACCCGCGGGCGAAGATGCAGGGCGTCCACGACGGCTTCGTCAAGCTCTTCTGCCGTCCCGGCACCGGGATCGTCGTCGGGGGAGTGGTGGTCGGCCCCCGGGCCAGCGAGCTCATCCACCCGGTCTCGATCGCGGTCGCCGAGTCGCTCACCGCCGACCAGCTGGCGCAGGCGTTCACGGTCTACCCGTCGATGAGCGGCTCGATCGCCGAGGCCGCGCGCAGGCTGCACCGGGTCTGAGACCCGCACGGGCCTAGATGCCGAAACCTCCGCCGTACCCGGCGCCGGAGCCGTTGTCGCGGGCACGGGCGATGTCGGCCTCGAGCATCACGTACTTCGGGACGCCGGCCACGGCCGCAGTGCCGAAGGTCGCGACGAGCAGGCCGCGCTCGTTCTTGGCCTCGTACCACGGCACGTAGCGGTCGCCGACGCGCACGAGCCGGATCTCGGGGTCGTCCCCGCCCTCGATGCGGCGCACGTCCGAGCGGCACGCCGGGACCATCCGCTCGACCCCGCCGGGCGGGGTCCAGGCGAGGTCCTTGACCGCGGGTCCGTGCTGGGGGTTGAAGAAGCAGGGCTCGCGCCGGTGTGGCAGGTCGACGCCGTCGCGGCGGGCGAGCACGCAGGCGAGGTGGAAGCGGCCGTCGTCGAGGACCGTTGAGATCGCGGCCACCGCCGAGGCGGTCTGCGCCACGGCCAGCGCCGCCTTGGACTCCTCGTAGAGGTCGAGCGAGCGCTGGTAGTCCCAGCGCATGTCCTCGTCGAGCTCGGTGGTCAGCGTCTCGACGTGCAGGTCGCTGAGCTGCTCCCCGAAGACCGTGACGTCCTCGTCCACCAGCTTGCGCGCCTGCCGGAAGGCGTCGAGCGCGGCGAGCCGACGCTCCTTGCGGGCCCTGAGAAACCACACCATGGGAGGACAGTACGTCGAGATTCCCCTTGCGCGAGGGCAGTGGCCGTGTTCGGATCTGATCTCGATCGCACAGCTCTCGGGGGAACCATGTCCACGCGCGTCATCGCCGCTTTGTCGGCGGCCGTCCTCGCCGTCCTCGCCTGGGTCGTTCCCGCGCACGCCGATCCGTCGTGGTCGGTTCCCGACGGGGCCACGATCACGATCGACGGCAAGGGGTTCGGGCACGGCCACGGGCTCTCGCAGTGGGGAGCGCAGGGGGCAGCGAAGAATCACGACCTGACCTACACGGAGATTGTCGACTTCTACTACCCGGGGACGGGCGACGGCTCCGTGGGCGGACAGGTGAAGGTGTTGATCACGCGGGACACGACCCGTGACGTCGTCGTCGGCGCCCGCACCGGTCTCACGGTGCGCAGCCTGGGGGCCCGCCGCACGTGGACACTCCCCGCCAGGCTCGACCGCAAGAAGATCGGGAAGTGGCGGCTGACGCCGACGTCCGGGCACCGGTCGACCATCGCCTACCGAACCGGGGCGTGGCACACCTGGCGGGTCGTCGCCGGGGACGCCCAGTTCGGCGCGGGTGGGAGACCGGTCGAGCTCTTCACGCCTGCCGGTTCCGTCGAGTACCGCGGCACGCTCCGCTCGGCCTCGACCACCGGCCTCGACCGCGACACCGTGAACATCCTGTCGCTGGACAGCTATCTGAGGGGTGTCGTGCCGAGCGAGGTCATCGCCTCGGTCTGGGAACCCGATGCGATCCGCGCACAGGCGGTAGCGGCGCGCACCTACGCGGCGTACGAGCGCGCCCACGCGCCCGCCTCGCGGCACTACCAGCTCTGCGACACCGCACACTGCCAGGTCTACGGCGGCTACACCGCGGAGTACCCCACCTCCGATGCCGCCGTGGCCGCGACCGCCGGCGAGATCGTGACCGTTGACGGTGCGCCGATCTTTGCGCAGTTCTCCGCCAGCAACGGGGGCTACTCGGTCGCGGGTCAGTTCGCCTACCTGCCGGCCAAGTCCGATCCCTACGACCACTACGACCCCGACCACGACGAGACCGATGGCTGGCGGACGACGGTGACCGAGAACGAGGTCGCGGACGCGTACAACCTGACGAACCTCGCCGCGATCAGCATCGACACCCGTGACGGCAAGGGCGAGTGGGGCGGCCGCGTCGAGATGATCACGCTCACCAGCTCGACCAACAAGTCGTTCGAGGTGACGGGGGAGAGCTTCCGCCTGAAGCTCGGGCTGAAGTCGACCCTGTTCGCGATCTCGGACGTCCAGGAGACAACACCCTGACGCTCGGCCGTC
>DASTUX010000103.1:0-13066 GCA_035759395.1 Nocardioides sp. | reverse complement strand
AGTTCGACCACGCGCGGAAGGCTGGCCGGCTCGCCGAGCACGCCCTGGAACTCGTCGCCGGCGGTGCGCTCCAGGGGCAGCAGGAGCTCCACGTCGAGGAGTGCCTCGATGGTGGCGGGAACGCGGTCGGGGCCGGTGCGGCTGCTGCGCTGGTCCACGGTCAGGACGACCACACTCCCGGGCACACCCACAGGCACACTCACGGCGCTCCTCCTCGGTCTCGGCCTGATGCCACCTTACATTAGGCAATAACCTAATGGGAAGTGAACATTAGGAAAAAACCTTATACGCGGCCGATGAGGCCCACGACCGCGGGAGCCTTCTGCTCCACGACCGAGACCCGGAACCCCCCGGCCGCGAGGTTGGCCGACGTCTTCTGGACGATGTTGGGGACCAGCTCGGCGCGGTTGGCCTCGTAGAACAGGTAGACCGCACCGCCGGGCACCAGGCGCTCGCGGAGCAGGGCGATCTCGTCGACGCAGTCGCGCACCCAGAACAGGTTCACGTTGAAGGCGAAGACCTTGTTGAGCCGCTTGACCGGGACCCGCAGCGTGGCCAGGTCGATCTGGCGCACGGTGAGGCGGCCCGACTCGACGTACTTCGCGTTGCGGCGCTTGGTGCGGTCGACGCCGGACTCGGACCGGTCGATCGCGAACAGCTTGCCGGACTCGAGCCGGGCGCAGATCAGCTCTGCACCGGCCCCGGGTCCGCAGCCGATCTCGAGCACATGGTCGCTCGGCTGGATGTCCATCAGCTCGACCGCCCATCGGATCCGCGCCGGAATCGTCTGCAGTGCCATGCCCGTAGCCTGCCAGAAACCCCGATCGGCCACTTCACGGCCTGCCCCGTCGAGGGTGTCGCGCGATGGCCTAGGTTTGGGCACGTGAGCCAGCAGATCAAGGTCGGGGTGCTCGGCGCCCGGGGCAAGGTGGGGTCCGAGGTGTGCCGGGCGGTCGAGGCTGCCCCCGACACGGAGCTCGTCGCGGCGGTCGACGTCGACGGCTCGCTCGACGACCTCGTCGCGGCCGGCGCCCAGGCCGTCGTCGACTTCACCCACCCCGACGTGGTGATGGCCAATCTGGAGTTCTGCATCGGCCACGGCATCCATGCCGTGGTCGGGACCACCGGCTTCGACGAGTCGCGGCTCGAGACCCTGCGGGGTTGGCTCCGCGACGCGCCCGGCACCGGCGTCCTGATCGCCCCCAACTTCTCGATCGGCGCCATCTTGATGATGCGCTTCGCCGCGGCCGCGGCCCCGTTCTACGAGTCGGTCGAGGTCGTCGAGCTGCACCACCCCGACAAGGCGGATGCGCCGTCCGGCACGGCCCGGCGTACGGCGGAGCTCATCGCCGCCGCCCGCCGCGACGCCGGCTGCGCGCCGGTCCCGGACGCGACGAGCACGTCCCTCGACGGTGCCCGCGGCGCCGATGTGGACGGCATCCGCGTCCACGGCCTGCGGATCCGCGGGCTGGTCGCCCACCAGGAGGTGATCCTCGGGGGCGTGGGGGAGACGCTGACCATCCGGCACGACTCGCTCGACCGGGCCTCGTTCACCCCCGGGGTCCTCACCGGGCTCCGCGGCATCGCCGCCCACCCGGGTCTCACCGTGGGGCTCGAGCACTTCCTCGACCTCGACTGAGCCGCCCGACACCTGCAACTTCGTGCGTTGCACGTATCTGCAGGTGACCGCGGGTTCCCTCGATCGTCCTGCCTTGCAAGGGTTTGCAAGCCATCACGGACGACGAGAGGGAACACCTTCATGCGCATGACACTCGGACTTGCGACAGCAGCGGTGCTGACCGCGGGCACCTTCGGGGCCCAGACGGCACGGGCGACCGACCAGGTCGCCGCGGTGCCGGCCACCACCGGAGCCGACGCGATCAGCGCGCTCGAGCAGCACCCGGGCGCCGCCCGGGACAGCGCCGGCCAGGCGTTCCGCGTCACCGGCGCGATCACCGACCCGGACGGCAGCACCCACGTACGCCTCGACCGCACGTTCCACGGCGTTCCGGTCCTCGGGGGCGACCTGGTCGTGCACCGCGGGCCCGCGGCCGGGTGGCGCGGGGTCAGCCAGACCCTGGCCGCGCCGCTGCACCTGTCGACCAGGCCCGCGGTGGGCGGTGCGGCCGCCTCGGCGGCCGCGATGGCACCGGCCGCCGCCACGGCGCAGATCTCGGGCCTGCGCACCGACGGCACCCCGCGCCTGGTCGTCGACGCGACCGACGCCAGCCCGCGCCTCGAGTGGGAGGTCCTCACCGGCGGGGTCCAGGAGGACGGGACGCCGAGCCGCCTCGCGACGTACGTCGACGCCGCGACCGGCAAGGTCGTGCGCCGCGAGGAGCAGATCGAGACCGTCGACGGCTCCGGCCAGTCGCTCTACGGCGGCACGGTGCCGCTCCAGCTCACGCTGTCGGGCTCGACGTACCAGCTCAAGGACCCGACCCGGGGCAACACCTACACGACCGACCTGGGCAACAAGGCAGACCCGATGACCTGCCAGCTGTTCGGCACGGGCTGCCCGACCGGCACGTTGTTCACCAGCCCCGACAACCTGTTCGGCAACGGCACCACGAGCAGCCGCGAGTCGGCCGCGGCCGACGCGCAGTACGGCACCAACGTGACCTGGGACTACTACAAGCTCGTCCACGGCCGCAACGGCATCTTCGGCAACGGCACCGGTTCGTACAACCGGGTCCACTACGGCAAGGGCTACGTCAACGCCTTCTGGGACGGCACCAAGATGACGTACGGCGACGGCGACGGGACCGACTTCGGTCCGCTCACCTCGCTGGACGTCGCGGGCCACGAGATGTCGCACGGCGTCACCGAGCACTCGGCGAACCTGACCTACTCGGGCGAGTCGGGCGGCCTGAACGAGGCCACCTCGGACATCTTCGGCACGATGGTGGAGTTCTACGCCGCCAACGCCAACGACCCCGGTGACTACCTCATCGGCGAGGAGTTCGACCTGAAGAGCCACGCCGGCTTCCGTCGGATGGACAAGCCCAGCAGTGACGGTGCGTCGTACGACTGCTGGTCGGCGCTGGTCGGCCAGGACGACGTGCACTACTCCTCGGGGGTCGGCAACCACTTCTTCTACCTGCTGGCCGAGGGCTCGGGCGCCAAGACGATCAACGGCGTCGCGCACAACTCGCCCACCTGCAACGGCTCGACCGTGACCGGCATCGGTCGCGACGCCGCGGCGAAGATCTGGTACCGCGCGCTGACCGTCTACATGACGTCGTCGACGAACTACTCCGGTGCGCGCACCGCGTCGCTGAACGCGGCACGGGACCTGTACGGCGCCACCAGCGCGCAGTACGCCGCCGTCGGTGCCGCGTGGAGCGCCGTCAGCGTCAACTGATACCTCACTCGGAGTCGTCCGCCCACTGACTGGGGTGGACGCCAGGGCCCCGCACCGGCTGCCGGTGCGGGGCCCCTTTCTCGTCGTGTGGGTGAGGCGAGCCGGGTGTCAGACCAGCCGCACGAGGGCGGCGGCGAGGGCGCCGCCGAACACCACGACCAGGAACGGCGCCCGCAGCAGGAGCAGGACGACGGCGACGGCCAGGCCCAGGGCCCGGGCGTCGAGGGCCAGCTCGTGGCCGCTCGCGAAGACCTGGACCGCCACCAGGGCGGAGAGCAGGGCGACCGGGATCAGGTCGGCGACCCGCTCCACGACGGGGCGCTCGATCACGCGGGCGGGCACGGAGAGCCCGGTCAGCTTCAGGAGGTAGCAGCCGAGGGCGGCGAGCAGCAGGGCGGTCCAGCTCATCGCGCGGTCACCGTGGGGGCTCCGGGAACTCGGTCGGGTCGGGCCGGTGGGTCAGCACCCCGACCAGCAGGGCCACGCCGGCCGCGGCCAGGACGGGCACCCCGGGCGGAGCGACCGGCACGATGCCCAGCGCCACCGCGACCGCGAGCACGCCCACCACCTGGTTGCGGCGGTCGCGCAGCCTCGGCCAGAGCAGGGCGAGGAACGCCGCCCCGACGGCGGCGTCCAGTCCGTAGGTGCGCGGGTCGCCGAGGGCGGTGCCGGCCACGGCGCCGACCAGCGTCGCGAGGTTCCACAGCACGAAGACGGACACCCCGGTGGTCAGGAAGCCGACCCTGGCGGCCGGCGTCGAGGTGCGGGTGACCGACATGGCGGTGGACTCGTCGATCACCACGTGGGCGGCCACAACGCGCCGCCACCCCGACCAGCCGAGCAGGGGAGCCAGGCGCAGCCCGTAGAGGGTGTTGCGGGTCCCGAGCAGCAGTGCTGTGAGGGCGCCGGAGACCGGTGCTCCGCCGGCGGCCACCACGCCGACCAGGGCGAACTGGGAGGCCCCGGTGAACATGAGCAGCGAGAGCGCGCAGGTCTGGGCCACCGAGAGGCCGGCCGCGACGGAGACCGCGCCGAACGAGACGCCGTACGCCCCCGTGGCGAGGCCGACGCCCAAGCTGTCCCGGACGATCCCGCCGCGCTCGCGCGGGCTGAGCTCCGGGCCGGTCACCCGGCGACCGTACTAGTGCCGGCGGAGGACGCGGACCGGGCGGTGCTCGTGGTGGGAGAAGTCGTGGACCAGGACGACGCCGAGGAGCAGGCCCGCGATCGCGCCGAAGCCCGCACCGGCGGTGGCGGCCACGGCCGGCGCCGCGAAGTGGACGATCCAGGCTCCGGCCGCGATGCCGACGACGAGGACGGTGGTGATCAGCAGCATGCGGTGGAGCGGAGGAAGCGGACCGAGCACGAGAATGTCCCCTCTTCTGACCAGACGCGGGACTCGGGATCGGGCCGGGCGCTGATCTGCATCCATCGTGTACCCGATCCGCGCAAAATCAAGCGTTCGCCGGCGACGTCATGAGAACTGGGTATGCAGGCGGACCTGCTTGACGAGGGTGCGCCCGTCTCCGTCCAGGTCGAGCTCGCGGTGGGCCGTGTCCGGGGCCCAGCCGGCCTCGGTGAGGAACGTGCGCAGGGCGTCGTCGGTGGCGATCGCCCAGGTCACCGAGCGCGTGAACCGGTCGGCCCGCATCGTGTCGACGGCGGCCTGCAGGAGCCTCGAGCCGTGCCCCTTGCCGCGCTCACCCGGGTCGACGGTGAGCTCCATCAGCTCCGCGTCGGCGACCGGGTCGCAGTCCGGGTCCGTGGCCGGCGCGCTGATCGCGAAGCCGACGACGGTGTTCCGCTCCAGGGCGACGAGCACCCGGTTGCGGGCGTCCTTCGGCGTCGTCAGGCTCGCCCGCCAGGCGGTGGCCGCGGCGTCGACGTCGTCGGGCAGGGACTCCGGCGGCACCAGCCCGGCGTACATCTCACGCCAGGTGCGCAGCTGCAGCTCGGCGATGGCCGGGGCGTCGTCGCTCCACGCGATCCGGACGGAGACGTCGGCGGTCGGGCTGCTCATGGCGTCATCCTCGCAGGGCGCGCCGGTGTTACAGAACGGTGGCCGAGGAGTCGTTGCCTGTAACAAACCTCTGGTACCGTGGGAGGCGTGTACGGCAACGACTTCGGCGCTCCCGAGACCCCTCCCGCACCTGACCGCGCCAGCGACGAGTCGGACGCCTTCCGCGACCTCCTCGCGGGCGACGGACGCATCGAACCGCGCGACGAGATGCCGGACGCCTACCGGCGCACCCTGGTGCGCCAGATCGCCCAGCACGCGCACTCCGAGATCATCGGGATGCAGCCGGAGGGCAACTGGATCAGCCGTGCCCCGAGCCTGCGTCGCAAGGCGATCCTGATGGCCAAGGTCCAGGACGAGGCGGGCCACGGGCTCTATCTCTACGCCGCCGCCGAGACCCTGGGTGTCGACCGCGCCGACCTGCTCGACCAGCTCCACTCGGGTCGCCAGAAGTACTCCTCGATCTTCAACTACCCGACGCTGACCTGGGCCGACGTCGGCGCCATCGGCTGGCTGGTCGACGGGGCCGCGATCGTCAACCAGGTGCCGCTGTGCCGCTGCTCGTTCGGCCCCTACGCGCGCGCCATGGTCCGGGTCTGCAAGGAGGAGTCGTTCCACCAGCGCCAGGGCTTCGAGATCCTGCACACGCTCTCCCACGGTTCGTCGGCGCAGAAGGCGATGGCCCAGGACGCGGTCGACCGCTACTGGTGGCCGTCGCTGATGATGTTCGGCCCTCCCGACGACGACTCGCCGAACTCGGCGCAGTCGATGGCCTGGGGGATCAAGCGCTTCTCCAACGACGACCTGCGCCAGCGGTTCGTCGACATGACGGTGCCGCAGGCCGAGGCCCTCGGGCTGACCCTGCCCGACCCCGAGATCCGCTGGAACGAGGAGCGCGGCCACTACGACTTCGGCGAGGTCGACTTCACCGAGCTGTTCGAGGTGATCAAGGGCAACGGCCCCTGCAACACCGAGCGGATGGCCCACCGGGTCCGCGCCCACGAGGACGGTGCCTGGGTCCGCGAGGCCGCCAACGCGTACGCCGACAAGCAGGCCGCCCGACGCAACGTGCAGCAGGGAGAGGTGGCATGAGCACCCCAACCACCAGGGACTGGCCGCTCTGGGAGGTCTTCGTGCGCTCGCGCCGCGGTCTCTCCCACGTCCACGTCGGATCGCTGCACGCCCCCGACGCCGACATGGCGCTGCGCAACGCACGCGACCTCTACACGCGTCGGCAGGAAGGGGTCTCCCTGTGGGTGATCCCGGCCGCCGAGATCGTCGCGTCCAGCCCCGACGAGCGGGACTCGTTCTTCGACCCGGCCGCCGACAAGATCTATCGGCACCCCACGTTCTACGACGTGCCTGAGGGGGTCGAGCACCTGTGAGCGACGCTTCGCGTGAGGTGCTCGTCGACTACGTCCTCGGGCTGGCCGACGATGCGCTGATCTCGGCGCAGCGGATGGGCTGGTGGATCAGCCGTGCCCCGCAGCTCGAGGAGGACCTCGCGCTCGCCAACATCGGCCTCGACCAGCTCGGCCAGGCCCGCACGCTGCTCAGCTACGCCGGCAAGGTCGAGGACAGCGGCCGCGGCGAGGACGACCTCGCCTACTTCCGCGACGAGCGCGACTTCCGCAACGTCAAGCTCGTCGAGCGGCCGCAGACCGACTTCGCGGTCACCATGGCCCGGCTGCTGGTCTTCTCGGCCTGGCAGTGCGAGCTGTACGCCGCCCTGACCCGCAGCGCCGACGCCACCCTCGCCGGGGTCGCGGGCAAGGCCGTCAAGGAGGTGGCCTACCACCTCGACCACGCCCAGCACTGGGTCGTGCGCCTCGGGGACGGCACCGACGAGTCCCACCGTCGGATGCAGGACGCGCTCGACGCCGAGTGGCCCTTCGTCGAGGAGCTCTTCGAGGCGGTCGACCCCACGCTCGTCGCGGACGGCATCGCCGTCGACCCGACCGGCCTGCGCCCCGCCGTGCTCCGCCGGGTCGAGGCCGTGCTCGCCGAGGCCACGCTGGCCGTGCCCGAGGTCTCCCGCGCCGTCGGCGGTGGCCGCCAGGGCCTGCACACCGAGCACCTGGGCTACCTCCTGGCCGAGATGCAGCACCTCAGCCGCTCACACCCGGAGGCGACGTGGTGATGACCTCGACCGGCTCGCACACCTCCACCGCCTGGCGGATCGCCGCCGAGCTGCTCGACCCCGAGCTGCCGGTCGTGACGATCGCCGACCTCGGGATCCTGCGCGACGTCACGGAGGACGACCAGGGCCGCGTCCACGTGCAGATCACGCCGACGTACTCCGGCTGCCCGGCCATGGAGACCATCAGCACCGACCTGGTCGAGGCGCTCACTGCCGCGGGCTACCAGCACGTCGACGTCGAGTTCGTGCTCGCGCCGGCGTGGACCACCGACTGGATGACCGAGGAGGGGCGGGCCAAGCTCACGGCGTACGGCATCGCCCCGCCGTCGGCGCGCGTCGGCGACGGCCCGGTCCCGCTCACCCTCGCGGTCCGCTGTCCCCAGTGCGGCAGCCCCGACACCCGTGAGTCCAGCCGGTTCGGCTCGACCGCCTGCAAGTCCCTGTGGGTCTGCCAGGCCTGCCGCGAGCCCTTCGACCACTTCAAGGCGATCTGATGCCCGTTGCCCACCGGGCCGCGTTCCACCCGCTCCGGGTCGCGGCCATCGACGAGCTCACCGACGACGCGGTCGCGGTCACGTTCGCGGTGCCCGAGGAGCTGGCCGACGACTACGCGTTCACGCACGGCCAGCACCTCAACATCCGCAGCAGCGACGAGGTACGCCGCAGCTACTCGATCTGCACCCCGCCGTCCTCGCGGGTGCTCCGGATCGGCGTCAAGCGCCTGCCCGGCGGCGCGTTCAGCGAGGGTGTCCTCGAGGGGCTGCGCGTCGGTGACACGCTCGAGGTGATGCCCCCGGCGGGCCGGTTCACCACGCGGCTCGACCCCGCTGCCCGCAAGGTCTACGTCGCGATCGCCGCCGGCTCCGGCATCACGCCGGTGCTGTCGATCGTCGCGGCGATCCTCGAGGGCGAGCCCGGGTCCGCGGTGACGCTGATCTACGCCAACCGCACCCACCGGTCGGTGATGTTCCTCGACGAGGTGCACGACCTCAAGGACCGCTTCGCCGAGCGACTGCAGATCATCCACGTGCTGTCCCGGGAGGCCCAGGACGTCGAGCTGTTCTCGGGACGCCTCGACGGGGACCGGCTCCGGCGGATCCTCGACGCGCTGGTGCCGCCCGACGAGGTCGACGACTGGTTCGTCTGCGGACCGCAGCAGATGGTCGAGGAGCTCCGCGCGACGATCGTCGAGGCAGGCGGGGACCCCACGCACATCCACTCCGAGCTGTTCCACGCCGACCCGGTCCCGCGGGCGCCCGTCGCCAGGCTCGCCGGTGGCGCGGAAGGAGCGGCCCACGTGACGATCCGGCTCGACGGGCGTGCGTCCGACTTCGACCTCCGGCCCGACGACGTCCCCGTCCTCGAGGCGGCCCTGCGGGTCCGCTCCGACCTGCCGTTCGCGTGCAAGGGCGGGGTCTGCGGTACCTGCCGGGCCAAGGTGGTCGAGGGGAGCGTCACGATGGACGTCAACTACGCCCTCGAGCCCGAGGAGCTCGAGAGCGGCTACGTGCTCACCTGCCAGTCGCACCCGACGGCCGAGCGCGTCGTCCTCGACTACGACGCCTGAGGGGCGCTCACCAGCGCTCCACTAGGGTCGTTCGCATGGAGATTCGCAACCTCGGCGCGAGCGGCCTGAAGATCTCGGCCATCGCCTACGGCAACTGGCTCACCCACGGATCGCAGGTCGAGGAGGACGCGGCGACCGCATGCGTACGGCAGGCGCTCGACGAGGGCATCACGACCTTCGACACCGCCGACGTCTATGCCAACACCCGGGCCGAGTCCGTGCTCGGGCGTGCCCTCAAGGGCGAGCGGCGCGAGGGGCTGGAGATCTTCACGAAGGTCTTCTGGCCCACCGGCCCCGGCCGTCACAACGACCACGGACTGTCGCGCAAGCACATCATGGAGTCGATCAACGGCTCCCTGGAGCGCCTCGGCACCGACTACGTCGACCTCTACCAGGCCCACCGCTACGACCACGAGACGCCACTCGAGGAGACGATGGAGGCGTTCGCCGACGTGGTCCACTCGGGCAAGGCGCACTACATCGGGGTCTCGGAGTGGACCGCGGGGCAGATCCGCGAGGGCCACGCCCTGGCCCGCCAGCTGAAGATCCCGTTCGTGTCCAACCAGCCGCAGTACAACATGCTCTGGCGGGTGATCGAGGCCGAGGTGGTTCCGACCTGCCAGGAGCTCGGCATCGGCCAGATCGTCTGGTCGCCGATCGCCCAGGGGGTGCTCACCGGCAAGTATCGGCCGGGGGAGCAGCCGCCCGCCGGCTCGCGCGCCACCGACGAGAAGGGCGGCTCCGACATGATCTCGCGGTGGATGAAGGACGACGTCCTGAGCCGCGTCCAGCAGCTGCAGCCGATCGCGGAGGAGGCAGGTCTCTCGCTGGCTCAGCTCTCCGTGGCCTGGGTGCTGCAGAACGACAACGTGTCCGCCGCGATCATCGGCGCGAGCCGCCCCGAGCAGGTGACGGAGAACGTGAAGGCGGCCGGGGTGAGCCTCGACGTGGCCACGCTCAAGGCCGTCGACGAGATCATGGACCCGGTCGTGGAGCGGGACCCGGCCCAGACGCGCTCTCCGCAGCGGCGCGACTTCTGACGTCGTCCCGGCTCAGCACGACCGTGCCGGCGGTCGCGAGCACCAGCCCGGCGACCACCGCCGCCCACCAGCCTGGCCGAACCCCGTCGCCGAGCAGGGCCAGGCCGACCCCCGCCGGGACGAAGGTGGAGCCCACGATCATCGGGGTCGTGGCCGAGGAGACCCTCGCCCGGTCCATGCCGAGCGAGTAGAGCCAGAACGCCAGGACGCCGTAGACCGGGACGGCGAGCGCCGCCGCCACGACCAGGATCTCGACGGGCGTTCCCACGCCGCGCACGGCGATCGCGGACCCCGCGTAGCCCAGCCCCGACAGGGCGCCCAGCGCCGCGCCGCCGAGGCCGATCCCGAGCCGGGCGGCGACGCCGAGCAGCAGCAGGCCTGCCCACAGGGCCACGACGAACGGGGTCGTGACGAGGACCGAGCCGGCGTCGCCCGAGCCGGCCGCGAGCAGCACCAGCCCGAGCGTCACGACGCCGATGGCCCACCAGTGCGCGGCCCGGAGTCCTCCCTCGAGGAGGATCGACGCGATCACGGTCACCGGCAGGGACATCGCGATCGCGGCCTGGGCGAGATAGAGCGGCAGCAGCCAGATCGCGACCGCGTGCAGGACGAACCCGACCAGGTAGCCGGCGACCACGAGCAGCGTCCAGGGGTCCCGGGCCGAGGCGAGGAGGAAGGCCACGAGGTTCTCGGGCTGTGCTCCCAGGCGGCGTACGGCGTGCGCCTGCAGCACCGCGGCGAAGCCGAACACCAGGGCCGCCAGGAGGCCGGCGGCCAGCCCGAGGGCGGGCAGGCCGCTCACGGCCGGGCTCCGGTCACCGGTAGTGCTCGGGGAGCTCCTGGCCGATCTTGACCTTCGCCTTCGGCAGCCGCATGAACTTCATCTGCAGCGCCCGGGTGATCGCGTAGTAGGTCGTGCCCTTGAGCGGCTCGTCCGGGAAGCGACGGCCCATCTCGCGGCGCAGCCGCCAGCGCAGGAAGAACATGTCGAGCACCACCAGGAAGATGGTGCCCATCATGATCGTGTTGCCCATCGCGGCCAGCCGCGGGTTACCGGAGTAGCCGAGGATCATCGTGACCACCAGCAGCGGCACCATCAGCTCGATGAACGAGAACCGGGTGTCGACGAAGTCACGGATGAACCGTCGGACGGGGCCCTTGTCGCGGGCCAGGTAGTAGCGCTCGTCGCCGGCCTTCATGGCGGCCCGGACCGACCGGCTGGACTCCACGCGGGCCTCGCGCTGCGCCTTCACGGCGCTCTTGCCGCCGAGGGCGTTCTTGGCGCGAGCCTTCGCGGCGGCCTCGGCCTCGCGGCGCGACGGGGTGGGCCGTCCCTTGCCGTCGGCCTTGGTGGGCACGGTCTCGGCGGGGATCTCTGACTTGGTACGACGGAACAACGCGGACGCCTTCGATCATGTGCGGTCACAACGGGGCGATGACCTGGTGGAGCCAACCCTACCGAGGCCCGCCTCACCGGGGACCGCAGAGCCCCTCGCGATTGCGCCCGATGTCCTAAGGTGAAGTCACCGGGTGAACATCTCTGAGAGGCACCGCAACCGATGAGTCTCATGAAGCGCATCAGCCTGATCTTCCGGTCGAAGGCCAACAAGGCACTCGACCGCGCCGAGGATCCACGCGAGACGCTGGACTACAGCTACCAGCGCCAGCTCGACCTGCTCTCGAAGGTGCGCCGCGGCGTCGCTGACGTCGCGACCAGCCGCAAGCGCGTCGAGCTCCAGGTCACCCAGCTCGAGCAGACGGCGACCAAGCTCCAGGACCAGGCCCAGAAGGCGATCTCGGTGGGTCGCGAGGACCTCGCCCGCGAGGCGCTGACCCGCAAGGCCGGTGTCTCCGGCCAGATCACCGACCTCAAGGCCCAGCACGCCCAGCTCCAGGGCGAGGAGGAGAAGCTGACCCTGGCCCAGCAGCGGCTGCAGGCCAAGGTCGAGTCGTTCCGCACCCGCAAGGAGACGATCAAGGCGACGTACACCGCCGCCGAGGCGCAGACCCGCATCAACGAGGCGATGTCCGGCATCGGCGAGGAGATGGGCGACGTCGGCCTGGCCATCCAGCGGGCCGAGGACAAGACCGCGCAGATGCAGGCCCGGGCCGGCGCGATCGACGAGCTGATCGCCTCGGGCGCGCTCGACGACGCGAGCTCGCTCAACCGTGGCGACGACATCGCCCGGGAGCTCGACTCGATGAGCGCGCAGGCTGACGTCGACGCCGAGCTCGCCCGGCTCAAGGCCGGCTCCCAGCCGGAGGCGATCGAGGCCGCAGAGGACGGCGGCGACATCCTCACGGCCGAGCCCGAGAAGAAGTCGGCCGAGGGAGGCCAGTCATGATCGTCCGGATCCTGGGCGAGGGGCAGTACGACGTCTCCGACGAGGCGCTGACCCGGCTCAACGAGCTCGACGCCCAGGTCGAGGCCGCCGTCGAGGCCGGCGACACGGAGGCGTTCGCCTCAGCCCTGCACGACCTGCTCGAGGGGGTCCGCACGGTCGGCGTGCCCCACGACCTCGAGGCCCTGGACGAGTCCGACCTGATCCTGCCCCCGTCCGACGCGACGATCGACGAGGTCCGCGAGCTGCTCACCGGCGAGGGCCTGATCCCGGGCTGACGCCCGGGCTTGGGCGGGCCGGAGAGACTGGTCCCATGGCACGCACACGCTTCATCCCCGACCGGGGCCTGACCGCGCGGATGACGCTGGTCATGTTCCTGCTCGGCGCGCTCGTCGTCGCGCTCATCGTGGCGTTGATGTTCGTCTTCCGGACCCAGGGACCTGGCGTCGTCGTGCTCATCGGCGTGATCGGCCTCGGCGTCGCCTGGTACCAGTGGTACAGCTCCGACAAGGTGGCCATGCGGGCGATGCGGGCCCGCGAGGTGACGCCCGAGGAGGCGCCCGAGCTGCACGGCATGATCGACCGCCTGTGCGCGC
>DASTUX010000102.1:0-4454 GCA_035759395.1 Nocardioides sp. | reverse complement strand
ACCTTCTCGAGCACCGTCGGCAACATCGGACGCGGCACGAAGAGCCCGCACAGCAGGAGCTGCGGGATCACGACCAGCGGCATGAACTGGACCGCCTGGAACTCGGTCTGGGCGAACGCCGAGACGAAGAGACCCAGTGCGGTGCCGAGCACCGCGTCGACGACGGCCACCACGGTCAGCAACCAGAGCGGGCCCTGCACGTCCAGGCCGAGCAGGGCCACGCTCACCGTGACCGCCAGCGCGGACTGGACGGCGGCGATCGCGCCGAACGCCAGGGCGTAGCCGAGCAGGAAGTCGAGCCGGCCCAGCGGCATCGAGAGCAGACGCTCCAACGTGCCGCTCGAGCGCTCGCGCAGCGTGGTCACGCTCGTCACGAGGAACATCACGATGACCGGGAAGATCGCCAGCAGCGCGGGGCCGATCCGGTCGAAGACCGGCATCGCGGTCGCGTCGAACATCCACCACAGCAGCGACATCAGCAGGCAGGGCAGGAGCAGCAGCATCGCCAGGGTGCGGTGGTCGCGGCGCAGCTGGGTCAGGACCCGGCGGGTGACGGCCAGCGTGATCCGGAGACTCATGCCGCCTCACCTCCATCGGCGTCGGCGGCGACCAGCGCCAGGAAGGCCGACTCGACGTCGTGGGTCCCGGTCGACTCCCTGATCTCGGCGGGCGACCCGTCCGCGATGATCCGGCCCTCGCGCATGAGCAGCAGCCGGTCGCAGCGGTCGGCCTCGTCCATGACGTGGCTGGAGACGAAGACGGCGGCGCCGGCGTCGGCGAGCCGGTGGAAGAGCGCCCACAGGTCGCGCCGCAGCACCGGGTCGAGGCCCACGGTGGGTTCGTCGAGGAGGAGCAGGTCGGGCCGGTTCAGCAGCGCCACCGCCAGGCTGACCCGCGAGCGCTGCCCGCCGCTGAGGCGCCCGACCACCCGGTCCCGGTCCGCGCCCAGGTCGACCGCCTCGATCGCGCGGGCAACGTCGTCACGGCCGGAGCCGAGCACCCGCGCGAAGAACATCAGGTTCTCGCTGACCGTCAGGTCGTCGTACACGCTGGCGGCCTGGGTGACGTAGCCGATCCGGTCACGCAGCCCCGGGCTCCCCGCCTCCTCCCCGAAGACCGTGACCGTCCCCGAGCGCAGCTTCTGCACGCCGGCCAGGGCCCGCATCAGGGTGGACTTGCCGCAGCCGGACGGGCCGAGCAGGCCGGTCACGCCACCGCCGATCGTCAGGTCGACGTGCCGCAGGGCCTCCCGACCGCCGCGGACGACGAGAAGGTCGCGCACCTCCACCGCATGGATCGCCATGGGTTGAACTATGCGCCTTCCCCCGGGTCCGTGTGGGGAAGACGGCGTCAGGGAGTGGCCACGCCGAGGTGGGCGCGGGCGAACTCCAGGGACTCGAGCAGGTCGCCCTGGCGCTCCTCGCGGCTCCCGGCCTTCCGGGTGTTGATCTCGACGACGATCTCGCCCTCGAAACCGGTGGCCGACAGGTGGCGCAGGAACGACGCCGCCTCCATCGCTCCGCGACCCGGCACCAGGTGCTCGTCCTTCGCGGAGCCGGTGCCGTCGGTCAGGTGGATGTGCCGCAAGCGGTCCCCCAACCGCTCGGCCATCGCGACCGGGTCGGAGTGGGCGATCGCGGCGTGCGACAGGTCGATGGTGGTGTTGGCGTAGGGCTCCTCGGACGGGTCCCAGCCGGGGAGGTACATCTCCATGCCGCGGCGCGACGACGCGCGCCACGGATACATGTTCTCCACGGCGAACGCGATACCGGTCGACTCCTCGAGCGCCGCGATGCCGTTGACGAAGTCGCGGGCGTACTCCTTCTGCCAGCGGAACGGCGGGTGCACCACGACGACCTCGGCGCCCACGGCCTGAGCCATCTCGGCCGACCGCTCGAGCTTGCCCCACGGCTCGGTGCCCCAGACCCGCTGCGTGAAGAGCAGGCAGGGTGCGTGGATCGCGGAGATCGGCATGGCGTGGTGGTCGGACAGCTGCCGCACGGCGGAGGTCTGCTGGCTGAGGGCGTCGATGCCGACCATCACCTCGACCGCGTCGTACCCCAGCAGGGCGGCGTACCCGAAGGCGTGCGCCGACGACTCGGGGTAGACCGAGGCGGTGGACAGGCCGATGCGGGGGGTCACGTGGCGGGTGCCTGGCTCAGGACCGGTATCTGGTCGAGGCGCTCGAGGATGACCCCCTCGCGCAGCGCCCAGGGACAGATCTCGAGCTCGGCGAGGTCGAAGATGTCCATCGCGGCCTCGGCCACCAGCGCACCCGGCACGATCTGGTGGCTGCGGCTCGGCGAGACGCCCGGGAGGTCGGCGAGCTCCGCGGGCGACATCCTGGTCAGCTTCGGGATCCACTCGGTGAGGTCCTCGCGGAACAGCGACCGCGGCACCAGGGCGCCGGCGCCGGACGGGGCGGCGCCGCAGATGCGTGCGAGCGAGCGGAAGGTCTTCGAGGTCGCCGAGGCGTGGTCCGGGGAGCCTGCGCGCAGCAGGTGGCCGGCGTCGCGGGCGATCTCGGTGCGGATCTGCTTGCGGAGCTGGCGGATCGCGTCGTCGTCGGGGGCGGCACCTCCGAAGAAGTCGCGCGCGAGACGGGCCGCTCCCAGGGGAAGGGACCAGGCGACGTCGGGTGCCTCGTCGGCGCCGCCCGCGATCTCCAGCGAGCCGCCGCCGATGTCGAAGACCGCCAGCCGGCCGGCCGACCAGCCGAACCAGCGTCGTACGGCGAGGAAGGTCAGTCGCGCCTCGTCCTCGCCGGACAGCACCTCGATCGCGACGTCCGTGCGCTCCTTGACGTGGTCGAGCACGGCCTCGGAGTTCACCGAGTCGCGGACCGCGGAGGTGGCGAACGCGAGCATGTCCTCGCAGCCCTTGTCCTCGGCGACGACCAGTGCCTGAGCGGTGAACGCGGTGAGCGCGTCGATGCCGGTCGGGGTGACGGCGCCGTCGTCGTCGAGGTGCTCGGCGAGGCGGAGCGGCTCCTTGTAGGAGTACGCCGGGAGCGGGGCGGCGCCGCCGTGGGCGTCCACCACGAGCAGGTGCCCGGTGTTCGAGCCGATGTCGAGGACGCCCAGTCGCATGGGATCACGCTACTCGCCACGTAGTCTGGACCGGTGCCCGAAGTGGATCTGGACTTTCCCCGCGCGTTCGTCGAGTTCGCGGATCCCGGCGACGACTCGCAGGTCATGCGCTGCGACCTCACCTGGCTCACCTCGAGCTACATGTGCATCTTCGGCCAGGGTTGTCACGGCATCTACAAGACCGCGCCGGACACCGGCTGCTGCACGCTCGGGGCCCACTTCGCCGACAAGGACGACGAGAAGCGGGTCGCGTCGTACGTCGACCAGCTCGACGACGACCACTGGCAGTTCCGCCCGCAGGGCCGCAAGGTGAAGAAGGCGGACTGGATCGAGACCGACGACGAGGGCGAGCGCAAGACGCTCACCATCGAGGTCGACGGCCAGCAGGCCTGCATCTTCCACAACCGCGCCGACTTCGCTCCGGCGAACGGGCAGGGCGGGGCCGGCTGCGCCCTGCACGGACTGGCGCTCACCCAGGGACGCAACCCGCTCGAGACCAAGCCCGATGTCTGCTGGCAGCTGCCGATCCGGCGCACGTTCCGCACGGTCGAGCGGCAGGACGGCTCGTCGTACACCGAGGTGTCGATCGGCGAGTACGACCGCCGGGGGTGGGGCCCGGGCGGCCACGACCTGGACTGGTACTGCTCCGGGAACACCGAGGCGCACGTGGCCGTCGAGCCCGTCTACGTCACCCACGAGGCGGAGCTGACCGAGCTGATGGGCAAGCCGGCGTACGACGAGCTCGTGCGGCACTGCGAGGCCCACGTGCGGTCCCGTTCGGCGCTGGCGCTGCACCCCGCCGACCCCCGCTGACGGCCCCCTCCGCCGTACCGGCGAGAAGTCTCGACGTCAAGACATCTCGACCCCGATGTGCGGGGCGAGCTGGCGGTTGTCAACAATGCTGGCATGCGCTTGGACCATCTTTCTTACGCAGCAGGACCGGATGGCCTCGCCAGCACCGCCCAGCGCATCGGGGGACTGCTCGGCCGGGACTTCACCGACGGTGGCGTGCACCCACGCTTCGGGACCCGCAACATGATCATGCCGCTGGCGGACCGCACCTACCTCGAGATCGTCGAGGTGCTGGACCACCCGGCATCGGACAAGGCGCCGTTCGGCCAGGCCGTGCGTGCCCGCTCCGCCCTCGGCGGCGGCTGGCTCGGCTGGGTCGTCGCCGTCCACGACATCGCGCTCGTGGAGCAGCGGCTCGGCCGCGAGTCCGCAGTCGGCAACCGCCACCGCCCCGACGGCACCGAGCTCCGCTGGAAGCAGATCGGCATCAACGGCCTGATCAGCGACCCCCAGCTGCCGTTCTTCATCGAGTGGGAGAGCCCGCTCGAGCTGCACCCCAGCAACGGCGCCGAC
>DASTUX010000101.1:0-53465 GCA_035759395.1 Nocardioides sp. | reverse complement strand
TTTCGGATCCCCAGAACAGTGGTTGCGCGGCCCGCGGGCGCAGACGGACACTGACAAGTGCGGCAGCCCGGCAACAGGTGCCGGCCGCTCGCAGCCGGAGGTCGTCATGATCGATCGTCTTCGCCAACCGGGCGGACGGCTCGGGACACTCAGCCTGGTCAGCGCTCTCCTGCTCGGAGTCATCGGCATCGTCGGGCTGGTGACAATGCTGGTCGTCCTGCCCATGGACTCGGACTTCTGGTCCGACAACGACAGCGACGTGGTCGTCGCCGCGGTGTTCTTCGCCATCACCGCGCTGGGCGGACTGGGCTTCCTGATCGAGGACCGCTCGCCGTGGACCGGAGCGGCCCTTTCGGTGCTCGGTGGACTGGCCCTCGCGCTGATCCTCTTCTGGACCGTGCTCGCGATCGTCATCGGCCTGGGCGCCGCGGTCGTCGCGGTGATGCGGGCCCGCGTCATGCACGCGGGGAGAAGCCAGGCAGCCAGCCCCAGCATGTAGGGGCCGTGGGAGGCCGGATCCGCGCTCAGCCCGTGGCGCCCGGCCGCCAGAAGGCCGCCCGGATGTCGACGTTGCCGGACGGCCTCAGCGGAGTGCCCTCCTCGAGGTAGTGCTGGCGCGCCTCCGCGTCGTGGCTGGGCGGCAGGGACCCGTCGGCCCGCACGACCCGCCACCCCGGCCCCGGGCCGCCGTACGCGGCCCTGAGCGAGCCGACCTGGCGCGGCCCTCCCCCGCCGAGCCGGGCGCCGACCACCTCGGCGATCGCGCCGTACGTCGTCACCCTGCCGCGCGGCACCCGCTCGACGCAGGAGAGCACGTGCTCGAGGTACTCCTCGGGGTCGATCCGCCCGCTCATGTCGGCTCCTGCGCGGTGAACGCCATCGACGCCGCGACCGTCGCGATGAGGGCGACCGTCAGGCCCGCGACCCAGACACCCGGCGCCTCGGGCCGGTCGCGCAACAGGACCGCCACGAGCCACACCGCCGGCGCCAGCAGGAAGGAGGCGAGCCCGCGGAACACCCAGCGGCGCACCGTGGCGGCGTCCACCGAGAGCTCGTCAGGACCGTACGCCGCGAGCAGGCCGGCGACGTGGGACGCCAGCAGCCCGGCCGCCGCGAGGAGCGCCTCCGGGTGCAGCCCGTCGCGCAGGGAGACGCCCCACCACACGACCACGAAGGCCATGGCGACCGCTCCGGCGTGTGACTCCGGCGAGCTGGCGAAGCCGAGCGCCAGCCCGGTGACGACCAGCACCAGCCACCAGTCGGGGACCACGCCGACCAGCGTCGTCGACGCCAGCGCGACCAGGACGCCCAGCACCATCGTCACGCGCAGCGCCCACTGGCCCGGCGACCAGGCGCCGATCATCGGGCGCTCACCTGCGGCAGCTGGGCGCGCCGGGCCAGGCGGCGCAGCACGTCGTCCAGGGTGCCGGGTCCGCGCCAGACCACGACCGGGCAGCCCAGGGCCGAGAGCCGGGCCAGCACCTGGTCGCGCTCGAGCCGGCGCATCCGCCAGGCCACATCCGCGACCCGGGGGTCGGTGCCCTCGACCACGGCGGGTGCCGCGTCCGGCGGCAGCGTGTCGATCACGAGCACGGGCAGGCCACGGCGGAGCAGTGTGGCGGTCGCGGTCGCCATCGCATCGGACAGCATCGGCGACAGGACGATGACGACGGTCCCGGCCGTCGCACCGAACTGGAGGTGGTCGGCCGAGAAGCCACGCGGCTCACCGACGTGCAGCAGCGCGAGCCGGCCGAGGATCATCCGCAGGTGGCGCTGCCCCGCGCCGTACCCGACGCTCTCCCAGCCCGCACCCACGACCCGCAGCGCGACCCGGTCGCCGCGTCGCACGTGGTGCTCGGCCAGCGCGGCGGCGGCCCGCACGGTCACGTCGAGGCTGCTCGCGGTTCCGTCGACGCCACCGGAGCGACCGTGGTCGGCGAGGGCGTCGACGACCACGAGCACGCCGGTGTCCTCCTCGCCGCGCGAGGTCACCACGTGCAGCGACTGGCTGCGCAGCGAGACCCGCCAGTTGATCCGGCGCAGCCGGTCGCCGGCCTGGAACGGCCGGATCGCCGCGAACTCGGTGCCGTCCCCGAGGCGTCGCGACCGGTGCGCCCCGACCAGGCCGATCGGCTGTGGCGCCTCCGCGCGCGAGTCGAAGGGGGCGCGCACGGGCAGCACCTGCAGCTGGTGACCGATCAGCGTGGTCGGCCCGAGCCGATAGCCGGCCCAGCGGCTGGTCAGCGCGATGTTCTCCTCGCCCAGGTTCCTTCGGCCCCACCGGCGCGGACTCACCTCGACGACGGGCAGTGTCCCGTCCGGGCCGATCAGCCGGCAGATCCGCCCGTCCGCGGGGTGCATCGCCACGTGGGGCACCGATGCCGCCAGGCGGGTGACCTGCTCCACCTCCGACAGGTCGTCGACCGACAGGCGCGAACGGGTGCCCTGGCCCTCGTGGAGCACGGCGTGGTCGAGCTGCGTGGTGAACCGTGGCTCCGTGGTCGGACGGTGCAGGAGCCCGAGGGCCGCGAAGACGAGGAACGGCGCGGTCAGGACGACCAGCACCGGCTCGCCGGAGAGCACCGCGACCGCCAGGCCGAGGCTCCCGATGGCGAGGGCCCGGCTCAGCGCCGCGGTCGTGTGCCAGTGCGTCACGTGCGGCGCGCACCCTCGAGCGTGGCCGGCGCCGGCACCTGGCGCAGCACCTCGTCGACCACCCGGTGGCCGCTGGCCTCGGTCATCCAGAGCTCGGGCTTCACCGTGATCCGGTGCGCCAGCACCGACCGGGCCACGGCCTTCACGTCCTCCGGGATCACGTAGTCGCGGCCCCGCAGTACGGCGAACGCGCGCGCGGTCAGCACGAGCCCGAGGGACCCGCGCGGCGACGACCCGGTCAGCACGTCGGCGTGCTCGCGGGTCGCCACGGCGAGCTCCACGCAGTAGCGCCCGACGGTCTCGTCGACCTTCACCGTCTCCGTGGCCGCCTGCATCGCGACCAGCCCGGCGGCGTCGGTGACCGGGTCGAGCACGATCTCCTCCCGCTGGCGCTCCAGCCGCCGCGCGAGGACGTCGTACTCCTCACCGGACGTGGGGTAGCCGAAGCTCACCCGAAGCAGGAACCGGTCGAGCTGTGCCTCGGGCAGCGGGTAGGTGCCTTCGTACTCGATCGGGTTCGCCGTCGCCAGCACGTGGAACGGCTCGGGCAGCACGAACGTCTCGCCCTCGACGGTCACCTGCCGCTCCTGCATGGCCTCCAGCAGGGCCGACTGGGTCTTGGGCGGGGTGCGGTTGATCTCGTCGGCCAGCAGCAGGCCGGTGAACAGCGGCCCCTTCCGGAACTCGAACTCCCCCTTGCGCTGGTCGTAGAGGAACGACCCGGTCAGGTCGGCCGGCAGCAGGTCCGGGGTGAACTGCGCCCGAGCGAAGTCGAGCCCCAGCGCCTGGGCGAACGACCGGGCGGCCAGGGTCTTGCCCAGCCCCGGGAAGTCCTCGAGCAGCACGTGCCCCTTGGCCAGGATCGCCGCCATGACCAGCGTGAGCGCCTCCCGCTTGCCCACCACGGCCCGCTGGACCTCGTCCAGCACCAGCCCGGCCAGGCGCGAGGCCTCGGCCACCTTCTCGTCCCTCACAGCTCCTCGATCCTTCTCAGGTAGTCGTCGATCTGGTCCCGCGAGAGCCGCCGGGGCGGGCCCTCGAGGTCTCGCAGCAGGTCCTCGCCGAGCAGCGTGCGCGCCTCCGGGTCGGTCCGGCGCAGCCCGCGTCGTCGTTCGAGGCGCTCGTCGCAGAGCACGACGAGCCGGTCGCGCAGCCCGCGGTCCGGGGTGCGCGCGGTGAGGTGGTTCTCGACCAGGCGGACGTACGCCGCCAGCCGTACGTCGGATCCCGGGGGGCTCATCGGGCGGACCGCGTGCACGGACCAGAGCGGACCACGCTCGCCGAGGCTCTCCTGCACCAGCCCGAGCACCGCGACGCAGAGGGCGACCAGCAGCCCCAGCCGCAACGCGTCGGGCTCGAACTCCACCCAGGTGAAGACGACCTCGAGGATCGCGAAGGCGACCAGGGTCTGCACCACCCGCCAGCGCCAGCTGCGCGCGATCACGGTCCACCACCCGAGGAACCGCCGGACGAACCGCTCAGCGCCGAGTCCAGCGCCGCGTGGATGGCGTCCAGGTCGGCGAGGGCGGCGGCCCGGTCGTGCTCCCCGACCGGGTGGTCGGAGAAGCGCGCCTCCCGGTAGAGCACGGCGAGCCGCTCCACGGCCGGCGAGTTCGCCGACACGAGGTCGAGCATCCGCAGGGTGAACTCCGAGGACGTCTCCCACTGCTTGCGCGGCAGGCCCGCGGTCTCCGCCTGCTGCTCGAAGCGGTGCCAGCACTCGACGATCGCGTTGCGCGGCGACCCGCCGAGCAGCAGCTCCCGCTGCCGTGCGGCGTCGCGGTGGATCTCCTCGGCGACCCGGTGCGCCACCTCGAGCACGTCGAAGGCGACCTCGGCCGGCCGCGGATCGGGCCGTCGCCGGAGGGTCCATCTCTCCCACAGCCAGCGGAGCAGCCGATACATCAGGTAGAGCCAGAGCGCGGCGAGGGCGACCTCGCCCACCGTCAGCAGCGCCCTGACCACCGGGTGGTCGCCCGACGGCTCCGGCCGTTGCCCCTCGGCGTCGGTACGCCGCGCCGTGGGCGACCCGGAGTCGCTCGGGGTGGGACTCTCGCTCGGCGAGGCCCGGTGCGTGGCGGGACCGTCGCCGGTGAGCACGTCGCCGGGCCCGATCGACGCCGCCCAGGTGCCCAGGAAGGCGATCGCGAGGACGGCACCGAGCACGGCGACCACCGCCGTCGTCGACTCGCGCCTCGCCCCCATGGCGAGGAACCTACCCGGCGGGCGAGCCCCGATCGGTCACGCCACGATCACAAACCCGGCCTCAGGGAACGGGGCTGAACGGCTTCGTCCCGCGCACCAGTCGGAGCCCTGCGATGCCGGCGTGCGCCCGGGCGAACCCGAGCTCGCGCGCCAGGTCGCCGATCCCGTTCGAGCCCGGGAACGGCGCGAGGGCGACGGTCGACAGGGTGCCGAGCGCCCGGCCGTTCTCGTCGAGGAAGCCGCTGCCCGAGTCGCCGGGGACACCAGGGCTGGCGGTGTAGACGTCGTAGCTCCAGCCGCCGCCGGTGCGCCCCAGGGACGAACCGGTCCGCGGCGAGAGTGCCGTGGTGGGCCGCAGGCTGGACTGGCCCCAGGAGTACACCTGGCTGCCGGCGGGCGCGCCGGCGCTCGACAGGCCCACGGGTCCGCCCCAGAACGGCACGGACGGGTTCACCTTCCCGACGTCGTCGCGGTCGACCCGGACCAGCGCCAGGTCGTTGTAGGCGCACGTGTTGGGGGCCGAGGTGCCGAGCCGGTGCATCGCGATCCACGAGCTGTAGACGAGGGTGCCGTGGCCGACGGTCGTTCCGGCCGTCGCCAGGGTCGCACCCTGGGCGAACCGGACGGGAGTGCCGAGCGGGTGCGAGTCGGTCTCGCAGCCGTTGGTGTCGGTACTGCCACCGCGGCCGGCGCAGTGCGCGGCGTAGCCGACGTAGACCCGGCCGGCGTCGTCGGTGTAGACGAAGTTCGCGGTGCACTGGGCGCCCTTGGTGAACATCTGGACGCCCGGGTGGATCCGGGCCGTGGCCGCAGGGGCCCAACGGGAGCCCGTCCCACCGGCCGCGGACGCGGTCGCAGTAGCAAGCGCAGATGGCAGCGTCAGGGCGAGCCCGACGAGGAGGAGGGCGAGGAAGGCGGCCGAGATCCTGGAGGAACGCATGTCGGGAACAACGAGCGACGCCCCCGTCCGGCTACGCGGGCGGGGGCGTCGATCGTGGTGATGCGTCAGAGAAGCGGCGCGAAGGGCTCGGTGCCGAGCGCCATCTGCAGGCCGGAGATCCCGGAGTTCGCCTGGGCGAACGCGAGCTCGTGGGCGAGGTCGCCGATGTTGTTCGACGCGGGCAGCGGGGCCAGCCCGATGGTGGACAGCGTGCCCACCGCGAGGCCGTCAGCGCTCATGAACGCCGAGCCCGAGTCACCGGGAATGCCCGGGGTCACGGAGTAGAGCGGGTGCGACCAGCCGCCGTCGGCCGGGTCGTCGCCCAGGCTCTTGCCCTGGTGGGGCGAGAGCTCGGAGATGCCGCCGCGCAGGCTGGAGTTGCCGTAGGTGTAGAGGTCGTCACCCTGCTCGGTGCCGTCGGTGTCGATCCCGGTCGGGCCACCCCAGAACGGGACGGACGGGTTGATCTTGCCCAGGTCGGCCGCGTCGACCTTCACCAGCGCCAGGTCGTTGTAGGCGCAGGTGTTGGCGTCGGTGGTGCCGAGCCGCTTCTCGGTCAGCCACGAGGAGTAGGCCAGCGTGCCGGAGCCGACCTTCGTGCCGTCGGAGACCAGCGAGCCCCCCTCGACGAAGTCGACCTTGGTGCCGAGCGGCAGGGAGTCGGCCTGGCACCCGTCGGTGTCGGTGGCCGCGCCGGTGCCGGCGCAGTGGGCGGCGTAGCCGACGTAGACGTTGGCGGCCGCGTCGGTGTAGACGAAGTTCGCGGTGCACTGGGCGCCGTCGGTGTACATCATCGTGCCGGGGTGGATCGTGGCCGTGTCGGCCGGAGCCCAGGCTGCGGTCGCCGAGGCGTCCTTCACGGGGCTGGCCTCGGCGGGTGCGGCCGAGATGAGCGCCGCGCCGAGCGTGGCGCAGCCGAGGACGGCCAGCGCTCCGAAGGCGCGGTGTGCGTGGTGAGACTGAGCATGGCTCATGAAGTTCTTCACTCCCTGGGTCGGCGGCAGAGTCCAACGAACTCGCCCAGAGTAACCCGTTCGGACTACTTGAAGTAGTCCGAACGGGCCATGTATACCCCTAGGGGATTCAGTACGACGGCTGGCTCGGGTCGATCTGGCTCACCCAGGCCGAGACCCCGCCGCCCACGTGCACGGCGTCGGCGTACCCCGCGCCCTTGACGATGGCCAGCGTCTCCGCGGAGCGCACGCCGGTCTTGCAGTGCATGACGATCTGCTTGTCCGCCGGGAGCTGCTCGAGCGCCGATCCGTTGAGGAAGTCGCCCTTGGGGATCAGCACCGAGCCGGGGATCCGGTTGATCTCGTACTCGTTGGGCTCGCGCACGTCGACGAGCACGAAGTCGCGGGCGCCCTCGGAGCGCTCCTTGAGCATGTGCTCGAGCTGCACGACCGAGATGGTCGACCCGGCGGCCGCGTCGGCCGCCTCCTCGGAGACCGCGCCGCAGAAGGTCTCGTAGTCGATCAGCTCGGTGACCGTGGGGTTCTCACCGCACAGCGCGCAGTTGGGGTCCTTGCGGACCTTGAGCTTGCGGTACTCCATCTCGAGGGCGTCGTAGATCATCAGCCGACCGACGATCGGGTCGCCGATGCCGGTGAGCACCTTGATCGCCTCGTTGACCTGGATCGCGCCGATGCTGGCGCACAGCACACCGAGCACGCCGCCCTCGGCGCAGCTCGGCACCATGCCCGGCGGCGGGGGCTCGGGGTAGAGGCAGCGGTAGCAGGGGGCGTCGACGGACTGGCCGCTCTCGTCCTGGGCATGCGGCCAGAAGACCGACGCCTGGCCGTCGAAGCGGTAGATGGAGCCCCAGACGTAGGGGATCTTCAGGAAGTACGCCGCGTCGTTGACCATGTAGCGGGTCGCGAAGTTGTCGGTGCCGTCGACGATGAGGTCGTAGCCCTCGAAGACCTGCAGCACGTTGTCGTTGTCGAGGCGCTCGGGGTGCACCACCACGTTGACGTAGGGGTTGGCCTCGGCGATCGACTCACGGGCCGACTCGGCCTTCGCCTTCCCGATGTCGGACTGGCCGTGGATGATCTGGCGCTGCAGGTTGGACTCGTCGACCTCGTCGAACTCCGCGATGCCGATCGTGCCCACGCCGGCGGCCGCCAGGTAGAGGAGAGCCGGGCTGCCGAGCCCGCCGGCACCGATCACCAGCACGCGGGAGTTCTTCAGCCGCTTCTGACCGGTCATCCCGACGTCGGGGATGATCAGGTGCCGGCTGTAGCGGCGTACCTCGTCGATGGTCAGCTCGGCGGCGGGCTCCACGAGCGGGCCAAACTTCGTCGGCACAGGGGACACGGGCTTGCTCCTCGGCAGTTCGTCGGTGGGGTCGACAGGACAACGCCGCCGACCCCTCCACATGTTCCGTCCATGCTCCCCGCTGCCGCCTCGGCCGCCCCGCCGGTCCCGTCATCCGGACGTGGGGCCAGCCGTCCCGGCCGCCCCACATTCCCCACCCAAAACCCTTGCCACGCCGGCACCCGGTGGGTGAGGGTCTCTCCGGCACAACTTCACCGTCCGGGTTTTCCTGCGGTGACCTGCGTTTCGGTGGTCGAATGCCCTGTCGACGACCTTTTTCTCTGGGGAGGACCCGTACCGTGAAAAGACTTACGCCCAGCCTGCTGGCCGGGGGCGCGGCATTCGCACTCAGCCTCAGCCTGCTGCAGCCCGCACAGGCCAACCCCTCCGACCGCTCGCCCGACGAGTCGGACAGCGTCCGGGTCAAGCCCGACGACCGGCACGGGCTGCACGCCGCGAAGCAGCTGCGCCAGAAGCGCAAGGCGCTCGCGCTGCTCGACGCCGGCAAGGCCGAGCTCAAGGCGCAGCCCGGCGGTGGCGCCACCGTCCAGCTCTCCGACGGCAGCTACGTCGAGTTCCCGATCGAGAAGGAGGACAAGATCTTCACGATCCTCTCTCAGTTCGGGAACACGGGCTCCGGCAAGCTCGGGAGGACCCCCGGCCCGCTGCACGGCCAGATCCCGCAGCCGAACCCCGCGAGCGACAACTCGACGTACTGGGTCTCCGACTTCAACCGGGCCCACTACGAGGACATGTTCAACGGACCCGGCGAGTCGTTCAAGAACTTCTACACGCAGCTCTCCAGCGGCCGCTACACCGCAACCAACACCGTCGAGGACTGGGTCACCGTCCCGGGCAACGCCTCGACGTACGGCGACAACGCGGTCGAGGACACCGGTGGCGCCTGGCAGTTCATCGCCGACACCGGCAACACCTGGTACGACGCGCAGGTCGCCGCCGGGAAGTCTGCGGAGCAGATCGACGCCTACCTGGCCCAGTTCGACGTGTGGGACCGCTACGACTTCGACGGCGACGGCGACTTCAACGAGGCCGACGGCTACATCGACCACTTCCAGGCCGTGCACGCTGGTGAGGGCGAGGAGGCCGGCGCCGACGCCGACGCCATCTGGTCGCACCGCTGGTACGCCTTCCCCAACACCGCCGGCACCACCGGTCCGTCGGTCGGCGACGCCACGAACCTCAACGGCGGCACCCGCATCGGCGGCTCGAAGTACTTCATCGGCGACTACACCGTCGAGCCCGAGAACGGCGGCCTCGGCGTCTTCGCCCACGAGTTCGGCCACGACCTCGGCCTGCCCGACTACTACGACACCGCGGGCGGCGAGAACGGCACCTCCTTCTGGACCCTGATGTCGTCGGGCTCGTGGCTGGGCCACGGCACCAACGGGATCGGCACCACGCCCGGCCTGATGGGCCCGGAGGAGAAGCGCTTCCTCGGCTGGCTCGACTACATCGAGGTCAACGCCGGCGACAACGGCGAGTACACGCTGGGCCCGGCCCAGCACACCTATGACGGGGCGGACCAGGCCCTCAAGGTCAACCTGCCCGACGCCGAGGACGTCAAGGACTACACGACGCCCCCGACCGGGGGCCACGCGTGGTACTCCGGCCGCGGCGACAACCTCAGCAACACGCTCACGCGAGCGGTCCCGGCGGCCGGCAAGGTCAACATCAGCGCCTCCGCGTGGTACCAGATCGAGGCCGGCTACGACTACCTGTACGCCGAGTACTCGCTCAACGGCGGCCAGACCTGGCTGCGCACCGGCACCCCGCTCGACGGCGTCTCGAGGGGCTGGACCACCCAGCGCTACACCTACACCGCCAACGGCCAGCCGTCGCTGTTCCGCTTCCGCTACGCCACCGACGGCGGCGTGAACGAGGCGGGCGCGTTCCTCGACGACATCTCGATCGTCTCGGGGAAGACCTACTCCTTCACCGACGGCGCCGAGGCCGGCGCCAACGGCTGGACCGCGAACGGCTGGTCGGTCTCGACGGGCACCGAGTCCAAGCTGACCAAGCGCTACTACCTCATCGAGAACCGCCAGTACGTCGGGTACGACGCCACCCTGCAGCAGGGCCCGTACAACTTCTCCGAGGGCGTCACCCGTCCGAACTGGGTCGAGTTCCTCCCGTTCCAGGACGGCATGCTGGTCTGGCTGGTGGACGAGGCCTACTCCGACAACAACGCGACTGCCGACCCCGGTCACGGGTACGCGCTCCCGGTGGACGCTCGGCCGAACTCGCTGACCTACCCGGACGGCACCAGCCCGAGCAACCGTCGTGAGCCCTTCGACGCGACGTTCTCGCTGGACGCGACCGACGCTGTCTGCCTGCACAAGCAGGTCGCGGGCAAGACCAGCGGCAGCTACACGACGCTCGAGGCCTGCGCGCCGTCCAGCCCGGGTATTGCCACCTTCGACGACTCCGACCCGAACGCCTACTGGGACTCCGCGAACCCGCAGAACTCCACGAAGGTCGCCGGGATCGGCGTCACGGCAACCATCACCGCGAACAACGGTGGCTTCCTGACGGTGGCGGTCTCCAACCCGGCGCCCTGAGCGACACCCGCACGAACGCACACGTCGAGAGGCGCCTCGGTCACGGGGCGCCTCTCGTCGTACGGTTAGGCTGCGCATCCGTGAACAGAGTGGCCAGGGTGGAGGAGCTCGAGTGAGTACTGACAGGTACGACGTCGAGGGCACCCGCCCGCGTGGGGCACGGATGCCTCGCCGCGAGCGCCGGGCGCAGCTGCTGTCGTCGGCCCTCGAGGTGTTCGTCGCGCAGGGCTACCACGCAGCCGCCATGGACGACATCGCCGAGCGCGCCGGTGTCTCCAAGCCCGTGCTCTACCAGCACTTCCCCGGCAAGCTCGACCTCTACCTCGCGCTGCTCGACGCCTCGTGCGACACGATCATCGACAACTGCCGCGTCGCACTCGAGGCCACGACCGACAACAAGCAGCGGGTCGCAGCCACGATGGAGGCGTTCTTCGAGTACGTCGCCGGCGACACCGGGGCGTTCCGCCTCGTCTTCGAGTCGGACCTGACGAACGAGCCCGCCGTGCGCGAGCACGTCGAGCGGGTGACCACCGAGTGCGCCGCGATGATCGCCCACGTGATCCACGACGACACCGGGCTCCCGGACGAGGCGTCGCGCCTGCTGGCCGTCTCGCTCGTGGGAATGGCCCAGGTCTCTGCCAGGTTCTGGCTCTCCGAGGCCGGCGGCATCACCAAGTCGGACGCCGCGGCCCTCGTGGCCGGCCTCGCCTGGCGCGGCATCCGCGGCTACCCGCTCACCGACGAGCACTGAGGTCCGGGCCCCACGCCCGGACGTTCCCCCCGAACCGCGAAACACGTCAAGGAGGACCTGTGGAGGTCAAGATCGGCGTCCAGCACGCCGCGAAGGAACTGCTCGTCGAGACGGACGAGACGCTCGAGAACGTCGAGAAGATGGTCGCCGAGGCGGTCGACTCCGGCGGCGTCATCTCGATCACCGACCACAAGGGCCGCAAGGTGCTCGTCCCGGCAGCGAAGCTCGCCTACATCGAGATCGGCGGCGGCGTCGCCGGCCAGGTCGGCTTCCGCCACTGAGTCAGCGGGGGTAGAGCGCGCTCCCGTCAGGAGGCGAGGCCGAGCTCGGCCATCCGCTCGGCGTGCCGCTCGGTGATCCGGGCGAACATCCGGCCGATGGCCGCCAGGTCCAGACCCGGCCGGTCGACGCCCCCGGCGAGGAGCGACGAGAGCGCGTCCCTGTCGGCAGCGACCCGCTGGGCCTGCGTCAGGGCCTCCCCCATCAGCCGTCGTCCCCACAGGGCGAGCCGGCCGCCGAGGCGGTGGTCGGCGGCGATCGCGGCGCGGACCCGGTCGATCACGAACTGGGCGTGCCCGGTGTCCTCGAGCGAGGCCACGACCAGGTCGCGGGTCTCCGCGTCGAGGTAGGCCGCGATCTCGCGGTAGAAGTCGTTGGCCATGCCGTCGCCGACGTAGGCCTTGACCAGGCCCTCGAACCAGTCGGCCGGGGCAGTGTGCTCGTGGAAGAGGTCGAGCGCGCCGCGGAAGGGCGCCATCGCCTCGAACGGGTCCGCCCCGAGGTCGGCGAGCCGGTCCAGCAGCGGGGCGACGTGGGCGAACTCGGCGCTCGCCATCGAGGCGATCGCGACCTTGTCCTCCAGCGTCGGCGCCAGCTTGCCGTCCCAGGCGAGCCGCTCGAACGCCGAGATCTCGCCGTACGCGATGGCGCCCAGCAGGTCCACCACCGCCTCGCGGTACTCCGGATCCTGGAAGACGACGGGACCCTCGGTGCCGGGAGCGGGCCGGGACGCCTCGCCGGGCGATTCAGTCATGCGCGCACCCTACCGATAGACTCGCACGGATCGAGTGCCGCTCCTGCCCGACTCTGGCAGGCATGGAGGCGGCCCAGTATGTGCGCGGCAGACCCGCAGCGAGTCCGCCGCATCCGCCCTTTCGGCTGATCCCGGCTGACTCACGAAAGCAGAAGACACTGACCACGTTCCGAGAGCTCGGGGTCCACCCCGAGATTTGTGACGCGCTCGAGCGCGCCAGCATCACCACCCCCTTCGCCATCCAGGAGATGACCCTGTCGGTCGCGCTGCTGGGCACCGACCTGATCGGCCAGGCCCGCACCGGCACCGGCAAGACGCTGGCCTTCGGCATCCCCGTCCTCCAGCGCAGCGTCTCCCCCAAGGACCCCGACTACGCCGAGCTGCCCCAGGGCAAGCCCCAGGCCCTGATCGTGGCCCCGACCCGTGAGCTCGCCCTGCAGGTCTCCAGCGACCTGCACCTGGCCAGCGCGGACCGCGGCCTGCGCGTCCTCACGGTGTACGGCGGCGTCGGCTACGACACGCAGCTCGACGCGCTCGAGAGCGGCGTCGACATCGTCGTCGGCACCCCCGGTCGCCTGATCGACCTGATGAACCGCAAGGCGCTCGACCTGTCGCACGTGCACGCCCTGGTGCTCGACGAGGCCGACGAGATGCTGGACCTCGGATTCCTCCCCGACGTCGAGCGGCTCCTCGCGAAGACCCCGGAGACCCGGCAGACGATGCTGTTCTCCGCCACCATGCCGGCCGCGATCGTCTCCCTGGCCCGCACCCACATGCGGCACCCGATGAACATCCGCGCCGAGTCGTCGTACGACACCCAGCTGGTGCCGGCGACCGCGCAGTTCATCTACCAGGCGCACGACCTGGACAAGCCGGAGATCATCGGGCGCATCCTGCAGGCCGAGGACGCCGACAAGATCATCGTCTTCACCCGCACCAAGCGGCAGTCGCAGCGCGTGGCCGACGACCTGGCCGAGCGCGGCTTCGCGTCGAGCCCGCTGCATGGCGACATGGCGCAGGTGGCCCGCGAGAAGGCGCTGACCAAGTTCCGCGGCGACACGCTGCGGGTGCTCGTCGCCACCGACGTCGCCGCACGAGGCATCGACGTCCAGGGGGTCTCGCACGTCATCAACTACACGTGCCCCGAGGACGAGAAGACCTACGTGCACCGGATCGGCCGGACCGGCCGCGCCGGCGCCACCGGCATCGCGGTCACGTTCGTCGACTGGGCCGACCTCCACCGCTGGAAGATGATCAACAAGGCGCTGGACCTGCCGTTCGACGAGCCGCAGGAGACCTACTCGACCTCCGAGCACCTCTACCACGACCTCGGGATCGCGCCCGGCACGAAGGGCCGCATCGTCGACGCCGCACCGGTCGAGCGTGCGCCGCGCACCGAGCGCTCCGGTGGCGGCCGCTCGGGCGGTTCGGACCGCTCCGGTGGCGGTCGTTCCGGTGGTTCGGACCGTTCCGGTGGTTCCGATCGTTCCGGCGGATCGGGCCGCTCCGGTGGCAACCGCAGCCGCACGCGCAGCCGCTCCGGCGAGCCCGTCGCCGAGGGCGCGACCGCCCCGGCCACCAGCGCACCGGCGGAGGCCGGCGAGGCCGCACAGGGTGGCGAGGGCCGCTCCGGAGCCAGCCGCAACCGCAACCGTCGTCGCCGTCGCCCCTCGGGCACCAGCGAGACCAGCTGACCCGCACGTAGCTCCCTGACCCGCCCGGACTGTCGAACGGGCGGGTCAGCGCCATTTCAGGCGCTGTCTCAGGGAGTGACGACGACGGTGGTGCCGAGGGGCGCGAAGCGCCAGAGCGCGATCGCGTCGGCGCGACGCTGGCGGATGCAGCCGTGGGACAGCGGCGTACCGAGCTGGTCGACCGACTGCACGGGGGCGCCGTCGTCGACCGGGATGTCGTGGAAGCCGATCGAGGCGTTGCCGCCGTGGGCGAAGCGGACGAAGTACTTCATGGTGCCCGAGTCGTCGATTCCCCAGGCGAGCTTCGAGCGTGAGTAGACCTCGTAGCTGCCGGTGTCCAGGTTGTCCGAGGCACTGCCGGAGACGAGGTAGGTCCGCTCGACGCGGTCGCCCGCGCCGACGAGCCACACCCGCTGCCTGCCCTCGCTGAAGACGATGCGGCGGCCCGTGCCCGACCGGGCCGGCAAGGCGGTGTCGGGCGCCGCCGAGGTGCGACGGTCCGACGAGTCCGGCGTGCGCCTGGACGACTCGTGCCGGTCGCTGCCCACGGGGGGCAGGATCGCGGCGGCCTGACGGATCACCGCGACGGCGTCCCGGGCCGAGGGCTCGTCGGCTGCCGACGGCAGCACGCCGGTGCCACCGAGGACCGCGACCATGGTGATCGTCACCGACGATCCGAGCCCGGCGATCCGCCCGTAGCGCGGGCGTACGTCGTGCTGGCGGCGGGTCACCGGCTCAGTCCTGCGACTTCTTCTTCGCCGTGGGCTTGCGGACCTTGGGGCGCTTCGCACGGGTCACGAGGTTCGCCGCGACCTCGCGGTAGGCCTGAGCCCCCTTGTTGCTGCGGCTGGTCGCCAGGATCGAGCGGCCGGCGGCAGGCGCCTCCGCGAACTTGATCGTCTTGGGGATCGGCGGCTCGACGACCTCGAGGTCGTAGGTCTCGGAGATCGTCTCGAGCACGGTCCGGGCATGGTTGGTGCGCCCGTCGTAGAGCGTCGGCAGCACGCCCCACACCTCGAGCTTGCGGTTGGTGAAGCGGCGTACGTCGTGGACGGTGTCGAGCAGCTGGCCGACACCGCGGTGCGACAGGGTCTCGCACTGCAGGGGGATGAGCACGCCGTTCGCGGCGGTCAGGGCGGCCACGGTCAGCACCCCGAGGGACGGCGGGCAGTCGAGCAGGACCCAGTCGTAGCCCTCGTCGCCGAGCTCGTCGTCGAGCGCCTCGAGCGCGGACTTGATGACGTGCTCGCGGCCCGTGCGCATGAGCAGGTCGGACTCGGCACGCGCCAGCTCGATCGTGGACGGCAGCAGGTCGACGCCGTCCTCGGTCGCGATGATCACCTCGAGCGGGTCCAGGCCCTTGGTCAGCACGTGGTGCACCGACAGCTCGAGGTCCTCGGGGTCGATGCCGAGCGAGAAGGTCAGGCAGGCCTGGGGGTCGAGGTCGACCAGCAGCACCTTGTGCCCCAGCTCGGCGAGCGCCGCCCCGAGGGAGGCAACCGTGGTGGTCTTGGCGACGCCACCCTTCTGGTTGGCGATCGCGAGCGTCGTGGTCATCAGAGCACATCATGCCCGACCGGGTTGCCGACTTCGCGGCGACACCTGTTTGCTGTCGCCATGTCTTCTGTCGGGTCACCTGTCGCCTCCTCCCCCGGAACCGCCCTGATCACCGGCCCCACGGCCGGCATCGGGCTCTCCTTCGCCCGCCGGCTGGCCGAGCGTGGCCACGACCTGGTGCTGGTGGCCCGCGACGCGGCCCGGCTCGCGGAGGTCGCCGCCGAGCTGCGATCGGCGTACGCCGTGCACGTCGAGGTCCTGCCCGCCGACCTCGTCGACCGCGCGGACCTGGCGCGGGTCGAGGCCCGGCTGGCCGACCGGGCCCGGCCCGTCGAGCTGCTGGTGAACAACGCCGGCTTCGGCATGAAGCACCGCTTCCTCGACAACCCGGTCGACGCCGAGAACGCCATGCTCGACGTGCTGGTCACCGCGGTGCTGCGGCTGAGCCACGCCGCGCTCGGCGCGATGAGCGAGCGGGGCCACGGCGGGATCATCAACGTCTCCAGCGTCGCCGCGTTCCTCCCCCGCGGCAGCTACAGCGCGGCCAAGGCCTGGGTGAACAGCTTCAGCGAGTGGGCCGCCCACGAGTACCGCCCCCAGGGCGTCACGGTGATGGCGCTGTGCCCCGGCTTCACGAAGACGGAGTTCCACGAGCGGATGGACGTCAGCCGCGACTCCGCCCCCGAGTTCATGTGGCTGGACGCCGACGAGCTGGTCGCGACCGCGCTCAACGACTTCGACAAGGGTCGGGTCTACTCGATCCCGAGCACGCGCTACAAGCTGATCACGACCGCCTCGCGACTGGTGCCCAACCGGGTGCTGCAGCGGTTCCAGGCGATGGGGCGGAAGTAATCTCGGCAAGCTCGATCACCGAGCTACCGGTGGCGGGTGAACTGCACGACCTGCTGGAACGTCGGCCGGTTCTGCCAGTCGATCCGGCGGACCCCCACGACCCCGCCCGACACCGACACGATGTCGTCGCGGGACTTGTCGTAGCGCAGCCCGCGGACCGACGAGACGTCCTGGGTCCGCAGGGCCGCCCGCACGGCGGCGTGCAGCGACGCCCGCAGCGCCGAGCGGCACGTGGCGAGCGACCCGCAGTAGCTGCGTGAGTAGGCACCGCGCACGTCGAGGCCGAGCACGTGGCGCAGGTCCTTGTTCAGGTAGCCGTACCAGGAGATCCCGTTGAACGCCGAGCCGATGTTGTGGCGGGGGTGGTCGTCGAGCGGCTCCGGCAGCGTGTCGACGTACTTCCCGAGCGCCGGGCGCATCGCGTCCTTGGGCAGCGTGAAGCCGCAGTCCGGGGCACACGCGGCACCCATGTCGTCGGGGTCCCACCAGGTGTCGAACACGTTGATCGCCGGCTGGTGGGCGTAGCCGCCGGTGCGGTCACGGTCCACGCGGTGGGCGCCCTGCGCCACCCACCGGCGCATCAGCCGCACCGCCGTGGCGTCCTGCGGGTCACTGGGCATCCCGATCACCTTCAGCGCCCACGGCAGGACGTAGGCACCGCGCAGGTCGACCGTCCCGGCGTCGATCATCGCGCCGACGAGATCGGCGCGCCTGACCCGCTGGCCCTCACGCAGGAGCGCCCTGATCCGGTCGCTGAGCGTGAGGCTGCGGTAGACCGATCCGTCGCCCCAGATCTGTGACGAGGACGCGAAGCCCGGCGCCAGCTTGTTGTTCCAGTTCGCGAGGTAGCCCTGCGCGGGGTTGATGACGTGCGGGTGGCGGCCGAACGGTTCGAAGCCGTTCCAGTCGTACGCCGGTGTCCCCCACCGCGGCAGGTCCAGGTCGGTCCCCTGTGCGCGCCGCGGCAGCCGGGCCGAGCTGTAGTAGGCGATGTCGCGGGAGTCGACGTAGAACCAGTTGAACGTGTACTGGATCTTCGAGGCCGCCCTCATGAAGCTGTGCGCTCCGCGCGTCCGCGACGGGTCGTTGAGCTGCAGGAACCCGAGCACCGAGTCCGACTCGTGCATGTAGGTGGACCGCTGCCGCACGACCGCGACCGGTCTACCCTTCAGCGTCGTCCGCAGCCGGACCACGCCGTGGTCGGTGCGCAGCACGAGGAACGAGATCTGGTCGGGGGCGCCCGGTGCCGCGATCGTCGGCAGCGCGGTCTCGGTGTGCTCGTACTCGACCATCGGCCGGCACCGCCCGCGGGAGAGGTACCCGGTGGAGTTCACCGTCGCCCGGCTGCCGTCGGTGTTGCACAGCCGCTGGATCACGGTGTCGGTGATGTCGGTGTACGGCGAAGTGGCCGACCACGCGTAGTCGACGCCCCGTCCGATCTGCACGACGAAGTTGGTGCCGGCGAACGCCACCCCGCGCGCCCGGGTGTGCGGCCCGTGCAGCTCCTGCTCCATCAGGAGCTGCGGCGCGTAGTAGCCGGTCTGCGGCCCGAACACCGCCGTCGGGTGTCCGCCCGCTGAGTGCTTCGCGTCGACGATCAGCGCGTTGCTCATCCCGACCAGCTCGCCCTGGAGCGCGCGCTGCAGGCTGCCCTGGATCTGCTCCGCCTCCAGAACGGGGTCCACCCCGAACCGGTTCGACGCCGGGGTCGGGTGCGGGTCGGTGGTGCTGGCGTTGCCCTGGTTGCCCGCGGCGCCCTCCGGCGGCGGGGACAGCGAGCCGTCCGGGTTGACGATCGCGCCGGTGCCGAGCTGCGTGGCCCTCGGGTGCAGGTCCGGCAGCGCGACACCCGGGAGGCCGGGGTGCACGTGGTCGTCCCCGCCGTACGGCGCGCGCACGGGCGAGGTCACCGGCGCCTCGGGGTCGTTCTTCTCACGCAGGTCCTCGTACATCTCGCGGCCCCGGCGGGCGCCGAACTCCTCCTGCAGCTGCTGCAACCAGATCGCGTTGGTGTACTGCCCGCCGCCACCCGTGCCGAAGATCCCCCCGACGAGCGACGCGATCGAGACGACGTCCTGGCGGGTGTACGGAGCGGGCGGGCGCTGCAGCGCGGCGTACTCCACCGGGCAGTGCTCGCCATAGCCGTTCCCCAGGGCGCCGGGCAGCGGCACCGACGCAGTCGTCGCGGGGCACAGCTCCTCCTGCTTGTCGTTCATCCCCTCGACGTAGGCGTCGAAGGCGTGGACGAGCCGCGCCGCCTCGGGCGAGCGCTCCGACAGGTTCTCGATCTGGCGGGTGAGCTGCGCCGGCGTGTACGGCGCCACCGCGAGCTGGGCGGCGTCCTGCGCGATGTTGGCGTCGGTCGGCCCGACGAACTGCGCCATCGTGGCGGCGCCGGTGTGCCGCAGCACGTCGGTGAGGAACATCCGGGTCTCGATGTTGGCGACCCCGGCGCCGTAGGCGAGGTCCGCGTCGGTCTGCCCGGTGATGTGCGGGACGCCGTCCCTGTCCCACCGGATCACCACTCCCGGCCGCGGCCGCTCGGTGCGCACGACGTCGTCCGGGTCGACGCCCAGCGAGGCGTCCTTGAAGTACGCCGACAGCCCCGCGTCGGTCAGCGCCGCCGGGTCGACCTTGTTCAGCGCGTCGTACTTCTCGAGCTGGTCGGCGAAGTTGGGCGGGTCCGCGGGCGTCGCCGTCGTGAAGAACTGCTGCGGGTTCGTGAGGCCGGCCAGCAGCGAGGGCGGGTCCTCGGCCCCCTTGCCGGGACCCAGCGTGGCGAGCGCCTGGCCGTCGACGTTGCCGGCGGCGCCAGGCGGCAGGACGTTGAGCACGCTCCCGTAGCCCACGGCGCGCCGCTCCTGCCCGCTGTCAGGCAGCACGACCGACCGGGGCGCCGCAGAGGTCGGCGTGCCGAGGGCGGCCGTGCCCAGGAGGGTGGAGCAGAGGATCACGAGAAGCCAGCGCATGGCTGGTCTGTTCGACGCCGGTCCCGGATTTCCTTCCCGCCCGGGGGACTTGCCAACGTGGGGAGGAAAGAGCCCGAGGCCGTCGAAGAGAGATGCATGCGCCTTTCCCGCCCTCGCTCCCGTCGCCTCGCCGTGGCGGCCGCCGTGCTCGCCCTGGTCGCCCCGACAACGGTGCAGCTGTCGAGCCCGGCCGGCGCCGTACCCATTCCTCAGGACCCGGGTGCGTCGAGCGTCGAGGCGTTCCTCGGGGCGCCGCGGCCGGCTCACCCCATCCCCCACGTCCGCTTCGCGCCCCGGCACCCGTTCATGGCGGCCAACGGCCGCAGCAACCTGCACGACGACGCCTTCCAGTCCGACGCCGGGCCGACCCCCGGGCCGCTGGGCTACTCCCCCGAGGTCGTCTCCACCCTGTTCACGCAGGAGTGCGCGTCGGTGACGTTCGACCGACAGGGACGCCTGCTCACGGTCTGCGTGGGCGTCGAGACGGTCACCCTGCGGCTGCTCGACCCGGAGACGCTGGACGTCCTCGCGAGCTACTCGCTGCCGCCGCGTCAGCCCTCGACCACTCCGTTCACCTCCTTCGGCGGTGGCGGCTACTTCTACCTCGACCACCGCGACCGCGTGGTGGTCCCCACCTCGGCCGGCACGATCGACGTCATCGCGGAGACCGGCACGACCGACTCCCCGACGCTCACGCTCCGCAGGCAGTACGACGTGTCGCGCCAGGTCGGCGACTCGGTGATCCTCTCGGCGCTGCCGGACTGGGACGGCAGGATCTGGTTCGTCACCAAGTCGGGCGTGGTGGGGGTCGTGAACCCGCGGACCGGCGCGACGCGGTCGGTCCGGCTGCCCCACGAGAGCATCGGGAACTCGGTCGCGGTCGACGAGACCGGTGCCGTCTTCGTCGTGTCGGACCGGGCGCTCTACCGGTTCGACGCCGGTCCGGCGGGCGGTCCGAGGGTCACGTGGCGCAAGAGCTACGACGCGGGCACCCGCCAGAAGCCCGGGCAGAGCCAGCTCGGCTCAGGCACCACGCCGACGGTCATCCGGCGCGGCCGGCACCACTACGTCGCCATCACCGACAACGCGGACCCGCGGATGCACGTGCTCGTCTACCGGGCAGGCCGGCGCGGTCCCGGCAGCCGGCCGCTCTGCTCCATGCCCGTCTTCCCGCGCCGTCGCGGGGACACCGACAACTCGCTGATCGCCTTCGGGCGCTCGATCGTCGTGGAGAACAACTACGGCTACACCGGCCCGGAGCAGAACCCGCCCTCGGGCAACCCGTCCCGCAACACCCCGACCACCGTGCCGGGGGTGACCCGGGTCGTCGTCGACTACGCGCGCGGCGGCTGCCACCGGGCCTGGGACAACAAGCGGGTGCGGGTCCCGTCGAGCGTGAGCAAGGCGTCCACTGCCACCGGGCTCGTCTACGTCTACGAGCACCCGGCCGGCGACGAGGTCCGCTACACCTCGGGCGAGCCCGCGACCGGCCCCGAGGACCCGTGGTACCTCACCGCCCTCGACGCCCGCACCGGTCGTCGGGTCTGGTCGGTCTTCACCGGTGTCGGACTGGGCTACAACAACAACTACGCCCCGATCACGCTCGGCCCGGACGGGACGGCGTACGTCGGAACGCTCGGGGGCCTCGTCGCCGTGCGCGACACCGCGGCCCCGCCCGGCTGACCGCGTCACCTTCCCCGGACAGGGTCGTTGGGAGGACGTGTTCCCCGCCCCCGCGCCGGTCCCCGACGTCTCCGACGAGACGCTGGTGGCGCGAGCCCGGGAAGGCGACGACGAGGCGCTCGACACCCTGCTGCTCCGCTACCGCCCCGTCGCGCGGGCCCGGGCGCGCTGCTACTTCCTGGTCGGCGCGGACCACGACGACGTCGTCCAGGAGGGCATGATCGGCCTCTACCGGGCTGTCCGGGAGTTCGACCCGGAGCGTGAGGCCAGCTTCCGCACCTTCGCGGAGCTCTGCATCTCCCGCCAGATCCTCACGGCGATCCGCACGGCCACCCGGCACAAGCACCGCCCGCTCAACCACTACGTGTCGTTCCACCGACCCGTGCTGGTCGGCGCCGGCGACGCGGGCGGGGACCCGACCCTGGCGGACGTCCTGCCAGCGTCGGCGTTCACCGATCCCGCCGAGCAGGTGGTCTGCGCGGAGCGGATCCGGGACCTGCACGACCACGTGGACGTCGCACTGTCCGACCTCGAGGTCGAGGTCCTGCGGCTCCACATCGACGGCGTGGGCTACCGGGAGATCGCCGTGACCCTGCAGCGCGGCGCGAAGTCGATCGACAACGCCCTGCAACGCATCCGGCACAAGCTCGGCAGCCACCTCGCCCAGCAGAGCGCCTGACGGCCCCGCCGTCGCGTGTCAGCCGGCCACGACGTCCGGGGTCCGGCGCCCCGACGCCGCCGCGGCGGTCGACGCCAGGTCGAGCAGTCGGTGGTACTCCTCCGGCGCCGTGGTGTTGCAGCCCAGCTCGTGGTCGACCTTGCCCGTGCCGTGGTGGTCGCTCGAGCCGGTGACCACGAGTCCGAGGTTGGCCGCGATGGCGCGCAGCCGCTCGCGGGTCGCCGGGGGATGGTCCTCGTGGTCGACCTCGATGCCGGCCAGCCCCGCGCCGACCAGCTCGGCGAGTGCGGCCTCGTCGGGCCGGTCCTGCCCGTGACGCCCCCACGGGTGGGCGATGACGGTGACTCCCCCGGCCTCACCGACGATCCGGATCATCGACTCGAGGGGCGCGGCATACCGCTGCGCGTGGGCCGGCCGACCCGGGTTGAGATAGCGGGCGAACGCCTCGCCGCGGTCCCGCACCACTCCGAGCGCCACCAGCGCATCGGCGACATGCGGACGCCCGGTCGCGGCGGTGTCCCCGGACACGCGTCGTACGTCGTCGGCGTCGATGTCGACCCCCACCTCACGGAGGCGCTCCAGCATGGCCGGCAGCCGGGACCGGCGACCCCCGAGGATCCGGTCGAGCTCCTCCGCGAGGGGCGGGTACGACGGGTCCGGCAGGTAGGCCAGCAGGTGCACGCCGTGGCCGTCGTGCCGCGTGCTGATCTCCATCCCGCACACGAGGCCCAGTCCGACCTGACGCGCAGCGCCCTCGGCCTCCGCCCACCCGTCGGCCGTGTCGTGGTCGGTGATCGCCATGACGTCGAGCCCCGCCTCCGCCGCGGCCCGGACGAGCTGAGTCGGTGTCTGCGTGCCGTCGCTGGCCCGCGAGTGGGTGTGGAGGTCGATGCGCACGCGGCCAGCGTAGTGGCGCAAATCCCTCGTCCAACCCGCCGAGGATCGCGGGAGGAGGCACTAGCATCACTCCAGTTCGGCTCCACCCACAGGATCGGGGGGTTCGGTGACCGCGGTCGCGAACTTGTTGTGTGCACTCATGGACCGGGTGCGGGCAGGGGTCTCCCTGCCCGAGCTGCTCTGCGAGGAGGCCGTCGACGCCCTCGGCGTCGCGGGTGCCAGCATCGCGCTGGTCGGCGAGGACGGGACGCTCGTGCCCCTCGCGGCGGCGGGATCCTGCGACGCCGATCTCGAGACGACCCGGCACGACCTCGACGCCGTCCCGGACGCGGCCCCGGGCGAGGAGCCCGGCCAGGTCAGGGTCGGCGTGCTCACCCTCCACAGCGGCCGGCCCGGTCCCGACGAAGGGGTGTCGGCCGCGCTCAAGGAGTTCGTCGAGAGCGCCTCCGTGATCCTGCTGCACCTGCGTCAGACGGGGTCCGGCGCCCTCACCGGGGACCCGTCGCCGGCCACGTCTATCACCCATTTGGCCGATGCGGTGCGCAGGCAACAGGGGGGATCGTCGACATCGGCAGAGCAGCGGCGCCACTTCCCCTGGCAATGAGGCGCGCCGCGTAGGGCTGGACGATCTTTCGACCGATCCGGCGTGATCAACGGTGTCTTTGCGCCCCGTTGATGGTTTGTTGTGAGTGGGCTGGGACAACTTGTCGTGAGACATAGGGGGCCCCAATGCACGCTCGCGACACCGCGGAGATCGCCGACATCCGATCCACCGGCTTCCGCGCACCGCCCACGGCAGCACCGGGCGACAACGAGCAGCCCCGGCTGACCTTCCTCCGCGGGACCGACGAGGGCCACAGCCCGGTCGAGCAGGCCCAGGCGTGGCCGTCGCTCCCCACCGAGTTCTCCTCCACGGTCGACCTCGACCTCGACGTCGAGCTCGACCGCGAGCTGGACGCCGACGACGGGTGGATCGAGGGCGGGCAGCGGGAGACCATCAAGTTCCCGCTGCCGATCTTCGCGGCGTTCCTCACGGCCGTCCTCATCCCCACACTGGCCGGGGTCGTGCTGCTCCCCGCGACCGAGACCGTCATCCTGTCCAGCGAGGCGACCGGATGGGCCGCCGCGCAGATCGTGATGATGTTCGGCGCGACCATGCTCTACCTGCACTGGCGGGTCGCCCGCGAGGCGGCCACGGGCTGGTTGGCCGCCGCGGTGGTCGTCCCCGCGGTCCACGCGACCCCGCTGGCACTGCTGGCCATCGCGACTCCGGGCGACTACGCCCCGCTCCCCATGGCGGGGCCGTTCATCGTCCTCACGAGCAGCGTTGCCCTGACGATGACGGTCCTGGCCGCCCGCCAGGTCCCCGTGCCCCACCGCCTCGACCCGCTGGCGCTTGGCGCGATCGTCGGCGTCGCCGTCGCCGTCGTGCACCTGGTGCTGGTCCGTACGGATGTCCTGGCCCTCGGGGCGACCGGGAGCCCGGCGACCCGCAGCCTGCTGACTGTCATCGGTGTGCTCACGGCGCTGACGATGGCCTCCGTCGCCGTGCTGCGTCGCGCGGCCCGCCTCCCCCTCACCTTCGGGGTCGCCGCCGTGACACTGAGCCCGGTGCTGGTCCCGATCGAGGTGGGCCGGGACGCGTGGTGGCAGGGATCGGCGGTGGCCCTGAACCTGTTCGGCGCCGTCCTGGTGTGCGTCGTCGCCCTGGAGCTCGCCCGCTCGGCCGGCAACAACCACGCACGCCAGATCCGGGCACTGAGCGTCCGGGCCGCCCGCGCGGAAGCGAGCAACCGACGCCACGAGGAGACCCTGCACGAGCTCCGTTCCACCGTCGCCGGGATCGCCTCGGCGGCCCAGCTCCTCGGCAGTGAGGACGCGGACCTCCGGGGTCTGACCCGGAACCGTCTCCAGCGCATGCACGACTCCGAGCTGGCACGCCTCGAGCGGATGCTGGCCAACGACTCACGCGGCCCGGTCGGTCTCGTCTCCCTCGACGACGTCATCGCTCCCCTGGTCGTCTCTTTGCGCGCCACCGGGCACGACGTCCGGTGGGAGCCCTCGGGGTTCTGGGCGACCGGTCGTGCCGACGACGTCGCCGAGGTCGTCCACATCCTGCTCGACAACGCGGCCCGACATGCGGCCGGCTCGGTGATCTCCGTGCAGGTCGATGCGGTGCAGGACCGGGTCGAGGTGCGCGTGTCGGACACCGGACGTGGCGTGACCCCGTCGCTGGTGGACAGCGTGTTCGACCGGGGCACGCACCAGAAGAGCTCTGTCGGACAGGGCATCGGGCTGCACATCGCCCACCGACTCACACTCGATCTCGGGGGGAGCCTGCGTCTCGAGCAGGATCTTCCGGTGGGAGGGGCGACGTTCACCGTCGAGCTTCCGACCATCCTCACGAGGTCGTCATGCCGCGCCCACGAGCACTGACCCGGGTGGTCCTCGTCGAGGACCACGCACTCTTCGCCGAGTCGCTCGACGTCGCGCTCACGCTCGAGGGCTACGACGTGCACCGGATCCCGGTCTCGTCCTCGACGGGCTCGGCCTCCCTCCTGCTCCCGGCGATCCTGCGGGCCCGTCCGCACATCGTGCTGCTCGACCTGGACCTCGGTGCAGCGGGCAACGGCGCCCGTCTCATCGAGCCACTGGCCCGCAGCGGCGTGTTCGTCGCCGTGGTCACCGCGTCCGCCGACGCGGCCCGCTGGGGTGAGTGCCTCAGGTACGGCGCCCGCACCGTGCTCTGCAAGACCGCACCGCTCAACTCCATCCTCTCCACGGTCCGCCGGCTGAACGAGGGCCTCCCCGTGATGAGCCGCGAGGAGCGCGAGAGCCTCCTGCGCAGCTACCAGCAGGAGAAGAACGAGATGCAGCTGGTCCGGGTCCGCCTCGAGGAGCTGACCCCACGGGAACGGGACATCCTGGGCCACCTGATGGACGGCCACGCCGTCCGTGACATCGCCCGGATGGGCGTCGTGTCGGAGGCGACGGTGCGCACCCAGGTCAAGTCCATCCTGGCCAAGCTGAACGTCTCCTCGCAGCTGGCTGCGGTGGGGGCGGCCCACCACGTGAACTGGCGGCCGACGAGCAGCACCCGACGCCACGAGATGCCCGATTTAGGGCATGCCCCGACTCGCCTGTCTTCCTAGTTTTGAAGAAGGCCGCGAGGCCATTCACCCGGGGGGGCGAAAGGGTCGTCCATGAAGCTTTTGCTGGTCTGCTCGTCGGGGGGCCACCTTGCACAACTGATGTGCCTGCGACCGTGGTGGAGCGAGCACGAGCGTCACTGGGTCACCTTCGACACCGAGGACGCCATCAGCAAGCTGGCCGGTGAGGACGTCACCTGGGCCCATCACCCCACGACCCGCAACGTCAAGAACCTCGCCCGCAACACCGCCCTCGCCTGGAGCACCCTGTCGAGGGTCCGTCCCGACGTCGTGGTCACCACCGGTGCGGGCGTCGCCGTGCCGTTCATCTGGCTCCACCGGCAGTTCGGCGCCACCTCGGTCTACCTCGAGGTCTTCGACCGGATCGACACCTCGACCCTGACCGGTCGCCTGTGCCGGCCGGCGACCGACCTGTTCCTGGTCCAGTGGCCGGAGCAGCAGCGCCTCTACCGGTCCTCGGTCCTGCTCGGCGGGGTCTGGTGATGAGCCGCACTCCGCTGATCGTCGTCCTGCTGGGCACCGACCACCACCCGTTCGACCGCCTGACCCGGTGGGCCGTGGAGCTGGCCGAGATCGACGGCGCCGACTGGTTCGTCCAGCACGGCTCCACCGCGCTGCCGGGGACGCTGCGCGGGGCCCGGATCCTCCCGTGGGGGATCCTGAACGACCTGCTGCACAGCGCCGACGCCGTAGTGAGCCACGGCGGGCCCGGGATGATCATGGACGCACGCAATGCCGGCCACCGTCCCATCGTCGTGCCCAGGGACCCCCAGCTCGGCGAGCACGTGGACAACCACCAGCAGCTGTTCACCGCGCGGATGTCCCAGGCCGGCCTGGTGGCGTCCGCCTCGACCCGTGACGAGCTCCGGGCCGCGGTCGACCTGGCGCTCGGTGCCGCCCGGAGCACCCCGACAGCGACCCCCCAGGGCGTCGACGTCTCCAGGCGACTGGCGACGATCATCGACGCCCTGATCAGCACGACGTGAGGCGACCGGCTGTGGGCAGCTACCTTCCGTTGGCCGACCCCGGAGGCACGGTGCCCGGTGTCGCACTCCGCGACCGCAGGGCCCGTGTCGTCCCGATGCCAGTCCGGAGGGCCCCACGGACGCGGGTGGACGACGGGCCAAGGGCCGCCTGGGCCCTGGCCACGGGTGACCTCCTCTCCGTCCTCCTCGCGACCCTCCTCGCGGTGGTTGTCGGCCCGGTCCGCCTCGCCGACGGCGGCGCGGTGCTCTTCGTCGTCGTAGCGTCGACCTGGCTGTTGCTGCTCGCGGCCACGGGCAACTACGAGGTCCGGCTCGGCCTCTTCCGCCGCGACGACCTGCGCCGTCTGGCACAGGCGGGGATCGACCTCTTCGTCGCCACCTGGCTGCTGTCGTTCCTCCTGGACGTCGGCTCGGCCACCGCCGCCGACGCCGCACTCCTCTCAGCCGCGGCCACCGCAGCCACCGTCACGCACCGGGTCGTGGGAGCCCGTCGCTCCGAGCGACGCCGCCGCCAGCACCAGGCAGGCCCCCTGCGCGTGGTGCTCGCCGGGCACCGCGGCGCGGTCGCTGCTGCCCTCACCGAGCTCGCTCGCACCGCCCACGACAGGTTCGAGGTCGGCGCGGTGTGCCTGCCCCACCAGGCCCACGACGACGACTTCGGCGTACCGACGGCCGCCGGCTTCGGCCACCTCGCCGAGCTCGCCGAGCAACGCTCGGCCCGCGCCGTGATCGTCCTCCCCTGCCCCCACTTCGACACCCCGACGCTGCGCCGGCTCCGCTGGAGCCTCGCGGAGTCCGGGGTCGAGCTGTTCGTCGCGTCGGGCCTGTACGACGTCGCCGACTCCCACGCCTCCGTGTCGTACGCCGGCACCGTGCGCCTCGTCCACATCCGGCCCTCGCAGCTCCGGGGCGGCCGCCACACCGTCGAGGAGTGCTGCGAGCGGGTGTTGGCAGCCCTGGCCCTCGTGCTGCTCACCCCGCTGCTCCTCGTGCTCTCGCTGGCCATCCGGCACGAGTCCGCGGGACCGGCCATCTTCCGCCAGGTGCGCGTCGGCCGCGACGGACAGCGGTTCACGATGTTCAAGTTCCGCACCATGACCGGGGACGCCGAGGACCAGGGGCGAAACCTGCTGGGCCTCAACGATGCGGACGGCCCCCTCTTCAAGCTGCGTGCGGATCCCCGGGTCACCCGCCTGGGCCGCGTGCTGCGGACCTACTCGCTCGACGAGCTCCCCCAGCTGTGGAACGTCGTCCGGGGCCAGATGTCCCTGGTCGGCCCGCGGCCGGCCCTCCCGGCCGAGGTCAGCAGGTACGACGCCGACACCCGGCGCCGGCTGGCGGTGAAGCCCGGCATCACCGGACTGTGGCAGGTGTCCGGGCGGTCCGACCTGCCCTGGTCGGAAGCGGTCCGCCTGGACCTGCGTTACGTCGACAACTGGTCGATCACGCAGGACCTGCTGATCATCGGCCGGACGTTCGGCGCGGTGGTCCACCACCGCGGTGCCTACTGACGGGCCCACTGACGGCCTGCTGACGGGCCGCCGATCGACCTACGGCTCGTCGAGGTCGGACTGCTCGCGGATCTGCCGCAGCGCGGCGACGGCCTCCAGCTGGGAGTTCACGCCCAGCTTGCGCAGCACGGACTTCACCTGCGTGCGCACCGTGCCCTCCGCCACGCCCAGGAGGCCCGAGATCGTCTTGACGGCCAGCCCGTCGTAGAGCGCCTCGAGGACCTCCCGCTCGCGAGGTGTCAGCGTCATCAGCCGTGCCGACATGAGGCGCTGCTTCGACTCGCGGGCCCGCCACTCGCGCACGAGCTGGTCCCTCGTCACGGGGTGCATGACCTGCTTGCCGGCGATGAGCTGGACGAGCGTGTAGGTCAGGTCCTCGAGGCTGGTCGACATGTCCGCGATGCCGCGCACGCCCACGGACACCATGGCGCCGCGGTGGGCGGACTCGGGATCCCCGACGAGCATCAGCCACTTGAGCGGCACTGCACGGACGAGTGCCCTGGCCTCACGGACCCGCGCTTGGTTGTCGAGGTCGACGTACAGCAGCCCCGCCTGCGGGAGGGCGACCGCCACCCGGCGGCGGGTCTCGTTGAGCTGCCGGGGGGCCCGCGGCCAGTGCAGGCTCAGGGCCTGGAACCCCCTGCTCTGCAAGGCCATCCGGACTGCTTCACCGATCAGGTTCTGCTCGGCGAGCACCACGACCCGGCCCCGGTCCGCCTGGATCACGGGAGGCTGGCGAGTGGCCGGGGTGCGTGGCCGAGGCACCGACGGGCCCGTCTCCGAGGTCCGGGAGGGATCTGTTGGCTCGGCCGCCCCGTGGGGAACGTTGGACGGCGAGGTCACGGAGCTCACCGGACCGACACACGTTCCGGGTGCCGAGCACGGCAGCGGCCGCCATCGGCCGGCTGGGTCATTGAAGCCCCACGACCGTCGTGAACATGACGGTGCGCGTGACGGCGGGCGTCGTGGTCGCGACGAGACCGCCGGCGGAGCCGGTCGGGACGGCCTGACCGGAGTCCACCCCGACCGAGGCGAGTCGGCCGCCGCCCGCCCCGGGCGCCGAGGTGCGCAGGACGGAGCTCGCCGGGATGTCCCATGCGATGTCGACGGACGCCTTGGCAGCCCAGTAGGTCAGGACCCACGCCCCCGGGGTCGCGACGTTGACCGTCGGGGAGGTGTGGTTGGTCCCGGTGACCTGGTCGACGGAGCCGGCGTGGGCCACGACGGCCGTCGATCCCCCGCCCGAGGCCCGGTAGGCACCGAGGCTCAGGTCGCCCTTGGCGAGGCCCGAGGTCGTGATGGTCACCGTGCTGCCCGCGTCCGCCGCGGTGGCGGTCCGGGTCCAGCTGCGGCCCTGCACGCCGCCCGCCGTCAGGGAGTCGAGCACCGTCCACCCGGCCGGGTCACCCAGGGTCACGGTCGCGGTGTTCACCGACATGTGCAGCACGAGCGTGTCGCCCGCCTGGACGGTCGCCGGCACGACGACGCGATGGCTCGAGGCGTTCGCGTTGGCGTTCGCGGCAGCGACGAAGTTCACCGCGACCGCGGACGGGTTGACCTGCCGGGTGGTCGAGCCCGTCGCCCCTTCGTTGTCGGTGACCTGCAGGGTCACCGTGCGAGGTCCGGCGGACGTGTAGGTACGGCTCGCCGTCGAGCCCGTCCCGGTGGTGCCGTCGCCGAAGTTCCAGGCCCAGGACGCGACGTTGCCGTCCGGGTCGTCGGAGCCGGTCCCGTTGAAGGAGCAGACCAGGCCCAGGCACGACGCGGTGAACGACGCGGTCGGGGGCTGGTTGACCCGCTGGACGTTGATCTGCCTGGTGGTCGACCCGGTCAGCCCTGCTGCCGTCGTCACGGTGAGGGTGACGGAGTAGTTGCCCGAGCTCGGGTAGGAGTGCGAGGGGGACACGCCGTTCCCCGTCCCTCCGTCGCCGAACTGCCAGGCGTACGACGTGATCGTGCCGCCGGGCGCGGAGGAGCCGGACGCGTCGAAGTCGCACGACAGCCCGGTGCAGCTCTGGGTGAACGACGCGGTGGGCGGTTGGCCGATCCCGTTTCCGTTGGCGTCCTGGTACAGGAAGATCGCGCGGGACCCCCAGGTCACACCGCCGACCGCGGGCCCGGAGGCCACGACGGCCGTGCCGGGCACGGGTGCGCCGGCCTGCGGGCCCTGCTGCCAGTCCATCCGCCGCAGGTTGCCGTCCGAGGACGCCCAGTAGAGCCGCGAGCCGGTGCCGAACATGCCCCGCACGTTGCGGAAGTCGATGCCGGTCACGTTGCCGGAGGCGACGAAGCGCTTGGCCCCGACCATGTCGCTCTGGGCAGTGAAGTAGCGGTAGTACAGCTGGGACTGGTTGGGCAGGGTGAAGTAGATCCGTCCGGAGTCGTAGAACATGCCGGTCGCGGTCCGGAGGTCGTTGCGCCAGTCGCTGAGCACCACGATCTGGTCGGCCCCGTTCACGGGCTGCGAGGCGCCGTACGTCGACCCGTCGAACGTCCTCTTGGTGAAGTTCCCGTCGCTGTGGGCGAGGTAGAGCCAGCCGTTGAGCATGAACGCGCCGCGCACCCCGTTCCAGTCGATGCCGCCGGTGGGAACGGCCTGGGAAGCACCGGTGGACGAGTCCGTCAGGTAGCGCTTGGCGGGCCCGGTCGGGCTCCCCGAGACGGAGCCGCCCGAGTAGACGTCGTTCGGCACGCGCGGCGTGCTGACCGCGGGGAAGGTCACGCCGGTGCGTGCCATCCGCGCGATCCGGCTCTTGAGCTGGTCGTTGATCCGGTCGGTGTCCGAGCCGACCCACAGGCCCTGGTCGGTGTACAGGAAGTCGAAGACGCCGACCCCCCTCTCCCGGCCCGGGTTCCAGGTCAGCGGGAGTCCGTTGATCGGGTCGAGGGCGGCGATGCCCTCGCGCGAGACGGCGCCCTGGCCGGCCCGGTCCGAGGCGAACGGGTTGTTCCACCACCGCTGGTGGCCGCCGACGTAGATGACCGCGTCCGTGGCCTCGACCGACCAGGTCGTGTCACCGCCGGTGTAGTCGACCCAGGACGGCGCGACCTCGCCCGACCCGGCTGTCTCGAACCGGGACACCTGGTCGCAGGCAGACGTGTTGCCGCCGTACGCACCCGTCGTACCCGTCACGAAGTAGCTGCCGTCCGGGGAGAAGTCGACGTCGCGCATGTAGGTGTCGAACGAGGAGGAGCACGCGGAGGTGAAGAAGTTCGTGTGGAAGGTCGAGGGCTGGGCGAAGCTGCCGGTCAGGTCGAGCATGAAGAGCTGGTGGTTCTGGACCCCGGACAGCGTGTCGAAGTTCCCGATGGCGACCAGGCGTGAGCCGTCGGGCGTGATGTCGAACTTGATGACCGCGGTCACCCCGCCGTTGTGGACGCCCGCGATGGGCAGCGCCATGAACGTCGAGGGCGCACCCGTCGTCGGGTTGACCGTGGTCAGCGCCCGTTGCGCCCGCCCGCCGACGTGGGTGAAGGCACCGCTCACCCAGAGCCGGCCGTTGCGCAGGCCGAGGTCCCTGACCTCACCGGTGATCGAGCCCGCGTTGAACGTGCTCAGCACCGCACCGTCCGACACGCGGATCCGGGCGAGGCGGCTGCGCGCCACCCCGCCGATGGTGGTGAAGTTGCCGCCGACGTAGACGGAGGTGCCGTCGCCGGAGGGCAGGATGGCCCGGACCGTGCCGTCGGGCTCCGGCAGGAACGCGGTGCTGATCTGCCCGGTCGTGGCGTTGAACGCCAGCAGCCGGGAGCGGGTGAGCTCGGTGGTGCTCCCGTCGTTGCGGGCGAGGGTGAAGGTCCCGCCGAGGAGCATGGTGTCGCCGACCTGGGCGATGGCGAGGACACGCCCGTCCAGGACGTGCGGGGTGCCCGCGACCGCGTTCTGACGCACCAGCTGGCCCGCCGGGGAGTCGAGAGCGAGGGCACGTCCTGCCCCTCCGAAGACTCCGCAGGTCAGGACCGCGGCCAGGAGGAGCACCAGAGATTTGCGCATGGTCCGCCTATTTCGGTGTGTACGCGAGAGGGCAGCCCGGGGAGGGGGCGATGATTCGGAGCGTAGGCAGCGGGAAACGGGGCACGGCCGTGCTGCCCGGAACTTCCCCAAATTCGGTGAGGGTTTCGCGATGGCCCCGCGATTCGCTTGAACCATGCCCCAGACGGCTGTGCTCTCGCGTGCGCCCGGTTCGCCGGACGTCGTTCGCGTGCGGGCTCGATGGCGGCTTCCGGGCCACTGGCCGCTGACCGTCCTGCTCGCCGGCTTCCCGCTGTGGTGGGTGCTCGGGCTCTCGTCCCTGATGCCCCTGCTCATGGCCGTCCCGATGGCCGTCCAGCTGCTGCGTCGTCGGTCGGTCAGCGCGCCCAAGGGCTTCGGGTGGTGGCTGCTGTTCCTGCTCTGGGTGATCCTGGGCGCCGCCACGCTGTGGGCCGACGCCCCACGTGCGGTACCCGGCGGCGAGTCCGCCCGCATCATCGTCTTCGCGTACCGGCTCGCCTGGTACCTCGCATGCACGACGGTGCTGCTGTGGATCACGAACATCGACCGGTCGGTCCTGCGCGACCGCCACGTGCACCGACTGCTGGCCTGGATGTTCGTGGTCGCCACGGCCGGCGGCCTGCTCGGACTGGTCGCGCCCTACCTCGAGTTCCGCTCGGCCCTGGAGCTGCTCCTGCCCGTCCGGATCCGGGCCAACGCCTTCGTGGAGTCGCTGGTGCACCCCGAGGCCGCCGACGTCCAGCGGTTCCTGGGCCGGGCCGAGGCCAGGCCGAAGGCGCCGTTCGCGTTCACGAACACCTGGGGCAGCAGCATGTCCCTCACCCTGGTGTTCTTCCTCGCGTTGCTGCCGAAGCTCTCGCGCAGACACCGAATCGTCGCGGCCGCAGTGCTGGCCGTGTCCGCACTGCCGATCGTCTACTCGCTGAACCGCGGGCTGTGGGGCTCCCTGGCCCTGGGCATGGCCGGGATCACGATCCTGCAGCTGGCACGCGGCCACCGGGGTCGGTTCGTCGCGCTGGTCGCGGCCTCGGTCATCGGCGCGACGCTGTTCCTCGCCAGCCCGCTGGGTGCGCTCTACCAGGAGCGGCTGGACAACCAGCACAGCAACGACCGTCGCTCCCAGCTCCTGACCGCGACGGCGGAGTCCGTCACTCAGGGCTCCCCGGTCACCGGCTTCGGCAGCACCCGCGACGTCCAGGGAAACTTCGACTCGATCACGGGCGGTGCAACGCCGACCTGCCCGGCCTGCGGTGTGCCCCCGCTGGGAACGCAGGGTCAGCTCTGGCTGGTGCTGTTCTCGCAGGGCTGGCCCGGGCTCGCCTTCTTCCTGATCTTCGTGGTCATGGCGCTGGCCAGGTCGGTGCGCTGCCGCACCACCAACGAGACCATCTGCACCTTCGTCGTGGCGTTCTTCCTCCTGCAGCTGCCGATCTACGACACGCTCGGCATGCCGCTGTTCATCGTGATGCTCGCGGTGGGGCTCGCGGCGCGGGAGCGACAGCTCGCCGTCGCCTCCCCGATCGACCGGCTGCGCGCAGCCTCCAGGTCGCCGGCCCGGGGGCTGCGCACCGCGCTGCCGATCCTCGTCGCGCTGGGTGCGGCGGGCGCGGCCCTCGGCGCGAACGTGCCCTCGGTCCAGGCGAGCCCCGGGTTCAGCAGCCGGGTCTCGATCCTGATCGAGCCGGCCCCGGTCTACCTCGACCCCGTCCGCGACCCGTCCACGGACCCGATCGACACGGGCGTCACCGCGCGTCCGATCACCATCGACACAGAGGCAGCGCTGCTGCTCTCCGAGCGGTCGATCGACCGCGCCTCGCGGGAGACCGGCATCCCGGAGGACGAGCTGCGACGGTCCGTCTCGATCACCGCACCACCCAACTCGCTGATCCTGAACCTCACGCTGCGCGCCACCCGGGCCGGCACCGCCCGGTCCGGGGTGCACGCGGTCGCCCGCTCCTACCTCGAGGAGCGCAGCGCGTTCCTGGCCAACCGTCGCGAGAGCCTGGTCAGCGAGCTCACCGAGAAGCTGCAGGGCCTCGATCCCACCGACCCCGACACGCAGGAGAGCCGGGCCCGGCTCAACACCGCGCTGGCCGAGCTGCTGGGTTCGGCCCCGGTCCCCAGCCGGATCGTCAGCGCCACGCAGGCCAAGCCGTCGCGCGCGCAGGTCGAGGTCCCGGCCTCCTCCGGGGCCGCCCTCGGCCTGCTCGCCGGTGTCGGCTGGTTGCGGCTGCGGCTCCTCCGGAGCCGGGCGACGGTCGCGCCTGCGCGGCGAAACAAGGCCACGACATGAGCACCCACGAGCGTCCACGCGACATCTGGACCCGCCTGGCCGTCGACCCCCTGGCCGACCCGCTCGTACGCCGGATCTCCGTCCATGCATGGGTGACTCCGAACCGCATCACCGCGCTCTCGATGACCCTGGGCCTGGCCGCCGCGGCCTGCTTCGCCGTCGGCCGGCTGCGGCTGGGCGGGGTCCTGTTCGTGGCCCGCTTCTTCACCGACTGCCTCGACGGCAAGGTCTCCCGGCTGCAGGGGACGAGCAGCACCCGCGGCGCGTTCCTCGACACGGCCGCGGACGTCACGGGAGTCACCCTCGCGTTCGCCACACTCGGCTGGCACCTCCAGGACAACGGCCCCCTGCCGACGTACGCGACGCCGGCCCTGGTCACCGTGCTGGTCGTCTACAACTGGGCGGTGGGCCACCGCAAGCACCTGGCCGAGCAGGCCGGTCTGGGCTCCGGCGGCGCCGACCACGTGTGGCAGCCGTCCGCTCCCGTGGTGCGCAGCTGGGTCGCGCTGTGCCGACGGCTCGGGATGATCGCGGTCCCGTGGACCGTGGAGGTCGAGATCGCGACGCTCGGCCTGAGCCCACTCCTGCTGGCACCCGACCTGGTGGCCGGGGTCTACCTCGGGGCACTCGCGTTCTACGTGCTGGCCGTCGCGGTCAACCTGCGGCGGGCCTGGCGCATCGCCGGGGTGCTCGACCACGGGCCGACAGGAGCCGGACCGATCCGGGCGGAGCGATGATCCCTCCCAGCATCGACGTCGTCATCGCCACCCACCAGCGCCCGGACCTCCTGCGTCGGGCCATCGAGGGCGTGACCAGCCAGACCTACCCGGGCGTCATCCGCTGCCTCGTCGTCTTCGACCGGTCGTCGCCCGACCTCTCCCTGGTCCGCACCGGTCCCCACCGACCCGTCGACGTACTCACGAACACCCGGACCCCCGGGCTGGCCGGGGCCCGCAACTGCGGCATCCTCGCCGGCGAGGGCGACCTGGTCGCCTTCTGCGACGACGACGACGCCTGGCTGCCCGAGAAGGCGTCCCTGCAGGTCCGCAAGCTCGCCGAGCACGCAGGACCCACGTCGGTCACCGGCATCATCATCGAGTACGACGGCCACAGCATCGTCCGGATCCCGGACCCGGAGGACCTCACCCTGGCCACCCTGGCCCGAAACCGCGTGATGGCGGCCCACCCCTCCTCCGTGATGGTCCGGCGTGACGCGCTGGTCAACGACATCGGCCTCGTCGACGAGGAGATCCCCGGCAGCTACGGCGAGGACTTCGACTGGATCCTGCGGGCGGCCGAGGTGGGCGGTTTCGCCGTCGTCACCCAGCCCCTGGTGCGGGTGAAGTGGGGAGGATCACAGTTCTCCCGCCAGTGGCAGACCATCATCGACGCGATCGACTACGGGCTCGCCAAGCACCCGGTCTTCCACGAGGATCCGCGGGCCCTCGGCCGGCTCTACGGACGTCGCGCATTTGCGCTCGCGGCCCTCGGCAACCGCGAGGCACTCCCGGCGGTCGCGCGCACGCTGCGGGTCGCCCCCACCGAGCGACGAGCGTGGCTCGCGGCTGCGGTAGCCCTCCACCTCGTGTCGGCGGAGCGGCTGATGGACCTCGCCCACCGGCGCGGCCACGGCATCTGACAGGGAGCCCGACGACCCCTGATCGCTCCATGACCCGAACGGGTCATGAAGTCATGCCCCAGTTGGAATCGTTGCCATGACCCGACTGGAATCGTGCCTCTGACACGTTCGGACTAGGTCGGCGCGTCGAATTCGTCTAACCCAGTTGGTGTACGAAGGCCGATTACGCTCCCCGAAGCGTGACTAGTGTCCCTGCCTTGTGGGGAAGAACTGGCACGGCATCTCGGTCAAGAGAGCCGTTGCCCCGACGTTTCGAGGGTAACCAATGATCCGATTCATCGCCGCGGCGGCCTCCTTGGTCGCCATCGCAGCTTTCCAGCCAATGAGCGCGGAAGCCTCCTCCGCGCCGAAGTCAGCAACGACGACGACCGCTTCATCGAAGGCCCTGAGCAACGGGTGCACCTACGGCCCGCGCGGGATCCCGACCTGTGGCACCTACGTCGGTGCCGCGCACGGCTCCAACTCGGACCCGTCCGGCCTCGAGTCGACCATCGGCCGCCGGCTCGCCGTCCACCGCACCTACTACACCGGCTCCCAGGTCACGAACGGCGTCACGATGGCCCGCAACGACCTGGCCGCCGGCCGACTCCCGTGGATCAGCTTCAAGCTGCCCTACTCCTGGTCCGACATGGTGGCCGGCCGCGGCGACGCCTGGGCGAAGGACCTCGCGACCCGCTTCGCCGGGCTCAACGGACCGGTCTGGCTCGCGTTCCACCACGAGCCCGAGGGCGACGGTGACATCCAGACCTGGCGCAAGATGCAGGAGCGCCTGGCCCCGATGATCCGCTCCCGTGCCGCCAACGTCGGCTTCACGGTCGTCCTCACCGGGTGGCACGAGCTCTACGGCGACACGCAGTACCGGCTCAGCAACATCTGGCCCCGCGGAGTCAAGATCGACGTGGCCGGCTTCGACGTCTACCAGAACTACGGGGTCGTCAAGAACGGCGTGAAGACGACGAAGTGGACAGACTTCGAGAACTCCTACTACAAGCCGATCTCGACCTGGGCCGCGAACAACAACGTCAAGTGGGGCCTCGGCGAGACGGGAATCACGAACGACGGAGCGGAGGCGAAGCCGGGCTGGATCAACCAGGTCGTCGACCAGATGACGACCTACGGCGGCATCGCGTTCTCCTACTTCGACAGCTCGCTGAACAGCGTCGCCCCGTGGACGTTGGGCACGCAGACGAAGCTGAACAGCTACAAGGACGCGGTCGCCGGCACGCCGGTGATCCAGAAGGCGCCGTAGCGCCGGGCCGCTTGGAAAGAAGGCCCCGCTGGGGAGATGTGGGGGTCAGCCGGATCGGCCCACCAGGTCGGCGAGGGCGGACAAGGTGCACTGAGCTCGCTCGGTAATCACACCTCCGCCCTCGCCTTCTCCCAGCGTGAGGTACCGCGTCGCCACCGACACCAGGTAGCAGCCGGCCAGCACGTGGAGCGGTGAGCCGATCTCCCGGAGCGCGTTCCCGCCGGCGGCACGGTCCAGGCCGGACCTGATCGTCGCGGGGGTCAGCCCCCGCCGGCTGGTGGCGGCGTTGACGAGATAGTGGAAGCGATCCAGACCGGCGGGGACGTCGGTCTGGAACCGTTCCCAGTCCCACAGCTGGACGACGCCGCCCGAGCGGCACATGTTCCACGCGGTCCAGTCGCCGTGCCAGGCGCCGACCGCCCAGGTCCGTTCGGCCGCCAGATCGACGAGCGCGTCGATGGAGCGCGACAGCAGCTCGCCCGACCGCCGGTCGCGCAGCCCGTCCGCCACCCAGCGCCGGGCCGCGAGCCAGGGCAGCTCCCCGAGGGTGCCGCCGGCACCGGGGAACGCCCCCGCCAGCTCCGCCATCGCCTCGTCCGGGGGACGCCAGAGGTCGCGCGGGCGCCGGAACGGCGTCGTCGGCAGCGGACTGAGCAGCAGCACCTGCATCCCGTTCCACTCCGTCCGGTGGAGAAGCCGGGGAGGCGCCAGGTGCGTCCAGGTCCGCCGGGCGAGGCGGTCCAGGCAGGCCGCCTCGGTCGCGAGGGCGGCCCGCGCCCGCTCCGACGCGGCCAGCTTCGCGAACGCCAGGGTGCGGCCGTCGGCGTCGAAGACCTGCAGCACCGGCTTCCGGTTCACCCGCGCGGTCCCGATCCCGAGGCTGAACGTCACCGGCCCGTCGAAGATCTCGGCCAGGTGTGCGGCCAGGGAGCCGCTGGTGCCACCGGTCACGATGATCCGGTCGGCCAGGAGGGCCCCTCGGGTCGCCCGAGTGAGCAGCGCAGCCGTCAGCCGTTCCATCGTTGCCCTGGCCGACACCGCGGTGCTGAAGCGCCGCAGCGAGGTGGACGCGCCGGGCTGCTCCGAGGGGATGAGCAGTCGCGGTGCGCGCGCGTGCGGCACCACGGCGAACTGCGCCGTGCAGCTCGCCGGCGCCGGCTTGCGCTGACGGCCCAGCCTCACCTCACCCTCGGGCCAGAGCGCACGGACGGTCGAGACGAGCTCCTCCGCGGTCGTCGCGGCCGCGTCGGCGCTCATCGGTCGCGGATGCAGGCGAACAGGTGCCTGCCGTAGTTGTGGTCGTACGGCGTGACCGCGTCGTGGTCGGGCCCCAGGTCGACCACGCGGTCGAAGGTCCCCTCGTGCTCCAGGAACCGGTGGACGGCCGCGGTGTCCCACTCCGGCAGCGTGTCCCTGAACCACGCCTCGTGGGCCTGTCCCGTGTCCAGGAAGAGCACCCGTCCGGTGACGTGGTCCAGCAGCCGCACCAGGCCGGCCGGGTCGACGCTGCCGTGACCCAGCGCGAAGTGGTGCAGCAGGCTGAAGCAGGACACGACGTCCCAGGCCCGGTCGGCGGACCGCAGGAACGCGACCGCGTCGCCGGTGGTCACCGCCCGCGGGTCGAGGCCGTGCACCGCGGCGCCGAGGACCGGCGCAAGGGGGTCGCGCTCGATCCCCTCGACCGCGTAGCCGAGGTCCGCCATCCCGGCCAGGAACCATCCGTAGCAGCTCGCGACGTCGAGGTACGACGACTCCGTGGCCGCCAGCCCGAGATCACCGAGGACGCCGCGCATCGCCTCGAACCGGTCCGTGCACCGGCGTACGGTCGTCCAGGACTTCTCGAGCTCGGGAGCGGCCACCGGCTGGTAGAGCTCGCGGGTCCCGCCGATCCACGACATCCGGTCCAGGACGTCCTGCAGGGGCGTCGACACCGCTGCCCTGCGGAGGCGGACGTCGACGGTGCCGACTCCCGCCGCACTCAGGGCGGCGACGCGGTGGTGCCCGTCGATGACCTGGTAGCAGTCGCTGTCCCGCACCGGTGCCACCAGCGGCGGGGTGCCGGGCCTGCTCTGGTGCGGCCGTCGCGCCGTCGGCGGCGCGGGCGGCGCCGCTCGGGAGGACGACCGGGCGAGGTAGGCACGCGCGACGTCGAGGATCCCCCGGTCGTCGGTCGCCGAGAAGTACTGCCCGGAGATCTCGATGCACTGGCGGGCCATCCGCCCGTAGTCGGACACCAGGATCTCGTCGTCGGTGAGCTCATGGGTCGCCGCGGCCCGCAGGAGCTCCGCGTGCGGTCCGTCCACGACCCGCCGGGACGGCCACAGGAGGTCGCCCGTACGTGCGGCGAAGTCGGCGGCACTCATGCCGTTCTGCCCGCCCAGCAGCACCTTGCCGACCGGCACGGGAGTGGTTCGCCGGCGCCACAGCAGCAGGTCCGAGAGCCAGCGCCGCCAGCGGACCGGGATCGGCGCCCGACCGGCCATCTCGAGGACCCTCCGCTCGGCCGCTCGCACCAGTCGCAGGGCCCGGTGTCCCCATCGCCGCAGCCGCTGGCGGTGACCGCCGGCCATCAGGGCGATCACGACGCCACCCGCGCCCTGCGCCACGACGGCGTGCGCCCGAGCAGGGCGGCGAGCCGGGCGTCGGACCGCTCGAAGTGGTGCATCAGCTCCGCACGACGGGCCGGGGAGAGGGATCGGCCCGGCCGGGCGTTCCAGTGGCCGACCTCTCCGGGCTCCCACTCCGGCAGGCCCAGGCTCCGCTGGAGCGCGAGGAACTGCGTCACCGGGTCCGCGAAGAACTCGTCCGCCTCGACGACGTGGACCCGGTCGGCCCCGAGCGCGTCGACGAACCGCTGGATCTGCGGGGCGTAGTCGCTGCGCTGCAGGTACGCGTGGTGCCGGTGCGCGAAGCTGCGGTAGTCCGGCTCGGCGGCCAGCCGGTCGCCCTCCCCCGCGGTCCGGAACGGCTCGAGCATCAGGGCCTCCTCGAACGACTTGGTCTCGAAGCCCCGGGCCAGCTCGTGGCGGTACGCGGAGCAGGCCCGCTCGACCGGGTCGCGCACCAGGACGACGACCTGGACGCCGGGCAGGTCACGGGCGATCCGGCCCGCCGCCAGCGGGTGGAACAGGTAGTAGCCACTGCACTCGAACGTGTGCGCCGGCCCTCCCCGGGCGAGCCACCTGGCCGTGACCCGCAACGGGAAGTGCGCGGCGTACCACCGGGCGCCGTGGGCGTACCGGTCGTCGAAGTAGCCCGTCCCCTTCACGAGGGTGGGGCGGACCAGGTTGGGGTGGGCCTCGAGCAACCTGAAGAGAGTGGTCGTCCCGGACCGCTGGGCCCCGATGACCAGGACCGAGGGCGTCATCCTGAAGTCGGCCGTGAGCCGTCCCCAGGCCAGGACCGCGCCACGCAGGGTCACCGTCACCGGCGCCGGGAGTCGATTCCTCAGGGCACCAGTTCGTCGTCGGATGTCCATGCCGTGTCACTCTCCTTCGGGGCATTGACGCGGCGCGGGCGCCGCGGGACGAGGGAAGCTGCGAGCAGGTCGAGGTGGAGCCGTTCCCGGAACACCCACAGGGACCGGGCGTAGGCCGCGGCCGAGACGAGGCCGACGGCCAGCCAGCCGAGGAGTCCCGCGCCGGTCCAGGCCGAGAACACCCCGACCGGGATCCCGACACAGGCAACGGGCAGCAGCGCGGCGACGGCCTGGTCGCGGCCGACCGGCGAGATGTGCAGCTGGTGGTGGACCTGCACGAAGGCCAGTCCGCAGCGCGTCGTCACGGCCACCGCCCACGCGACGGCGGCTCCGCTGATCCCCATCACAGGGATGAGGAGCAGGCACAGGACGACGTCGACCACGAGAGCCGTGACGGCGTTGAGCATGCTGAGCCCGCTGCGCCCCGCCATCAGCAGCAGGGTGTCGACCGGGCCCGACGCGACGGCGAGGAGCATCGCGCCCGCCATCACGACCACCACGACGCCGACTCCGGAGGCCCCGGGGCCGTAGTGCTCGCCGAAGATCGAGAGGTACGCCGCCGGCGACGACCCGACGGCGAGGTAGAGCGGCCAGGCCAGCAGCATCGCCCACGACGTCGCCACGCCGTACACCTCGCGGAGGGTCCGGGCGTCGTCGTGGACCAGGATCGCCGTGAACCGCGGCTGCAGCACCTGCTGGAGGGACTGGGTGACCAGCTGACCGACCGCGACGAACCGGGTCGCCGCGGTGTAGAGGGCGGCGTGGCCGGGCGAGAGCATCACCGCGACGATCACGATGTCGGCCTTCTGGATCCCCACCTGCGCCAGCCGGGCGACGCCACGGGGCCAGGTGAAGGCCCAGAAGTCACGACCCACACGGCCGCCGGGCGCGCTGACGACCGAGGGCGCACCGGCCCACCGGTCGCGCAGGAAGCGGCTCAGGGCGATGCCGGCCACGACGGCCGACACCACGTAGGCCATCGCCCAGCTCGCGGCGAGGACGAGCAGCCCCCCACCACCCGCCACCACCAGGAGCGCGGCGAGAGGTTGGAGCCCCGAGCGCAGGAGCCGGTCGACGACGACGGTCGTCCGCATCCGACCGAACGCACGGGTGGCAGAGAGGCACAGGTCGGCGGCCACGGCGAACGGCAGGGCCAGCATGAGCAGGCGCAGGAGGAGCGCTGCGTCCGGACCCAGGTGGAGCGAGCGTCCGAGGGCGTCGGCGTCGGCGGCCACGAAGGCGGCGACGAGGCAGGCGGTGACCAGGGTCGGGACCGCGGCCACCCGGAGCACGCGACGGCTGTCGGCCACGCGGTCCTGCGCCTCCAGCCGGAGCAGGAACCGGGCCAGCCCGGTCTCGATCCCCAGGCTGCACGCCGCCACGAGGACCGCGAAGACGGAGACCGACGCGAAGAACACGCCCGCCACGTCGGGGTCGAAGCCTCGCGTCACCACCACGGCGAGCCCGAACCCGCCGATGGCCGAGACCACGGCGCCACTCAGGCCCAGCGCACCTCCCCTGGCCACTCGGTCCAGGTGCCCCGCCGTGGACGCGGTCCGTTCAGTCATGGACACGCGCCCGCCGGCGCCGCCGCCGAGGCGGCGCGACGTAGACGAGCCCGGCGAGCTTCCTGCCGTACTGGTTCAGGCTCCGGAGCGCCTCGTCGAGGTGACTCAGGGTCGTCCGGCCGCCGTGGACCTCGACGAGGACGAGGTCGACCTGGCGGGCCAGGGCCTGGGTGCGCGGCTCGCTGAGCGGGCCGCCGGCGGCGATGACGACGTCCGCGCGCTTGCCCAGGTCCAGCAGGACGAGGCCCATCTCCGGCGCGGCCACGAGGTCGTCGAGCCGGTCGGCGCGGCTCCCGGTCCCGACCGCCATCAGGTGGGGCGCGACGCTGAACAGTGCCTCGTCGGGCGTGGTGGTCTCGAGCAGCAGGTCGACGAGGCCGAACTGCGTTCCGTCCAGGCGGGCGCGGAACTCCGGGCCGAGGCCACCCACCAGGTCGACGAGCACCGTCTCGAGCCGTCCGTGGGCCAGTGCCGAGCTGAGTTCCAGAGGAGTGGCCGCCAGCACGTGGTCGGGAGCGGCCGTCGCGACCAGCACCACGAGCGGGCGACGGGGGTCGACGGCGAGCAGGGCCGACCGGACGGCTCCCATGGCCCCGGGGGTGACGTCCGGCGGATGCGGCACGGAGCCGAGCACCGGGATCTCGCTCGTGGACAGCAGCGACGGGTCCCGGATCACGTCGTCTCGCCGGGCGAGGGCCGTGGCCAGCAGGAGCGCCCCCATCACGCCCGCGAGGAGGCCCAGCCCGCCCATGGGAACGGGACCGTCGAGCAGGCCGGGCTCCACGACCGTGGCGGGCGTGACGACCTGCCCCGGGTCCAGCGACGCCGAGGTCGCGGTGGCCAGCAGGGTCCGCAGCTGGCCCACCTGACTCGTGAGCTCGCCGATCTGCTGGTCCAGGAGCCGGGCGCGGGGAGAGCCCGGCCGGACGTCCGCGAGGACCTGGGTCTTGTGCCGCACGATCCCGTTCAGCCTGCTGATCTGCGCGTACAGCTGCGTGGACTGCTCGGCGATGGTCCGCTCGGTGATGAGGCGTCGGTAGGACAGGTAGGCCGCGGCGAACGCCTGGGCTCGTTGCTTCGCGACGTCGGCCGACGCGAGCCGGACGTGGATCGCGAGGATCTGCGTGTTCGGCGACACCTTCACCCGGACGCCGGTGAGCACCTCGTCGATGCTCTCGTGGCGACCGATCCGCTGCGACACCCGCTCTGCGACCGTGTCGGACGTGACCAGCTGCGCCTCGGTCTCGAGGTTGACCAGGTCGTCGCCCCGGCCCTGCGGGCTGAACGGGTTGCCGTACAGCGGGTTGATCAGGATCACCGCCGACGCGTCCCGGGTGTCCGCGGCGCGCTGGCCCCACCAGGCGCCGGCACCCGCTCCACCGAGCCCGAGGATCACGACCAGCACGAGGACGCGCCACCGCACGCCGAGGATGTCCTGACGCTGGATCAGCGCTCCAGGTTCGCGTGGCTGCGCTTGCACGTTCGTCCCTCTCGTGGCCCCCAGGCACATCGTCGGTCCGCACGACCGCTCCAGCAGGCGTGGAGCCGGAGGTCACCCAGAATTGGGTACCGGCTCGGCGGAGGGGCCCCCCCGCCTCTCGACGGGTGGGCCCCTCCTGGCTGGCGATCGAGACGGAGTGGGGGTGTCAGCCATCTGGTCACCGGCTTGCAACAAGCGTGGAACCGGCCCATCAAAGTTCCGTGACAGGTCCACCAACCGACGGCATCCCTGAGCCACAGGGGTTCAACAGAACGTCAAATTTTCGGCAACGCCACGCCTCAGGATGGCAAGGCTTTCGTTGATTGCCGTACGTCGTCGCGCGGCGTCGGTGTAACTTCGCAAACGACGGCATGCACCACGCCGTAGTCCATTGGGGGATGGACTTGGGGTACATGGGGGTCTCTCGCTGGGGGGGATCATGACTGCAACAACCATTGAAATCCGACTGCTCGGGGACTGGGGGGTCCGTCGTCACGACGGATGCCTGATCGACAATCACGACTGGCGCACGGGCAAGACCCGGGACCTGCTCCGGCTCCTGGCGCTGGACAACGGCCATGCCGTTCGCAGTCCGGCGCTGATCGCCAAGCTGTGGCCGGACGCCAGCCCCGACCGGGCACGCGCCAGCCTCAGAACGGCTGCCAGCCAGATCCGCCACGCCATGGGGGTCAACTGCATCGAGCGTCAACCGGGCCACCTCGTCCTGCGGGGCTGCTGGGTGGATGTGGGTGAGTTCGTGTCGGTCCACCACCAGTCGCAGCGTGCTGCGCTGCGCCGGGACCCGTACTCGGTCATCGCCCTCGCGGAAGCGGGTGAGCGGCTGTACCGGGGCGACTTCCACGCGTACGACGACGACAGCGACTGGGCCAGCCTGCAGCGCAACCTGCTGATCGACGCCCGGCACCAGATGCTGACGGACGCAGCGCAGAGCTCGGTCGAGCTCGGCCAGTTCCGTCAGGCCATCGAGTTCGCCACCCTGGCGATCCGCGCGAACCCCTCGTCCGAGGGACCGCACCGGTCGCTGATGACGGCGTACGCCGAGCTCGGAGAGGTCGGCAGCGCGCTGCGGGTCTTCGAGTCCTACCGGACTCGCCTCGCCGAGGAGCTCGGCGCGGACCCGTCGCCGCAAGCCACGCAGCTGCACCTGTCGCTGCTGCGCGGCGCCGTCCGCTAGCACGGCCGCCCGGAGGGGCTCAGGCGAACGGCCTGGGCCCCCCGAACGGCATGTCGAGCAGCGGCGGGCCGAGCGCGGAGACGTCGCGCAGAATCCAGTCGTCGCTCAGGAGCAGCACCGCCGCGGCCGGCCGCAGCACGACCCACAGCCACCGGCCGCCGGCCTCGCCGGCGACCACTGACCGGTCGAACCGCTCGTCCGCGGCGCTCGTCGAGACCACCCAGAGCGGCACGCTCTTGGCCTCGAGGTGCACCCGGACCACGGGTGGCCCGCTGCCCACGTCCTGGCCCGGCCCGTCACCGGCCAGTCCGGCGCAGCGCGCTCCCAGCCCGGTGCCGGGCTCCTCGGTGACGACGACGATGTCGACGGGTCCGTCTGCCTCGCTCGTCCCCGAGCTGCAGGTCATGGTGGCCGCGGGACGACCCTGGCCCGATGCCACGACGCCGAAGTCGGTGACCGACCACCCGGGGCTGATCGGCCAGGGCAGGTAGGTCGGGAACGACCGCGACCTGCGGAGGTGGTCGGCGAACGCGTCGTACGACGCCTCGGTCGGGCGCCAGAGCGGGGCGACGGGGCCGTGGGCAGGGCAGGACCAGCCCGGTCCCGACTCGGTCTCGACGAGGGGGGTCGGGCAGCGCGGGCACCCCGCCGCGAGCGACATGAGTCAACGGTGGAGGGCGGGTCCCCGCGCGTCAAGAGTTGCCCGGCTCCCTAAGAGTTCCAGCGCAGCACGACCGGCGACTCCCGCTCGTGCCCGAGCACCGACAGCGTGGCCGTGTCGAGGCGGAACAGCCGGCCCTCGGTCACCGGCAGCCCCAGCCAGCGCGCGGTGAACGCCCGCAGGGCGTGGCCGTGGCCGAAGACCAGCACCGGTCCGCCCGCTGCCCGCACCCGGTCCACCACCCGGTCCAGACGGTGCTGCACGTCCTGCGCCGCCTCGCCGCCGGGACAGGGGTGCGACCAGACGGTCCAGCCGGGCACGGTCTCCCTGATCTGCGCGGTCGTGACGCCCTCGTAGTCGCCGTACGCCCACTCGGCGAGATCCGGGTCGACCTCGGCGTCGGGGTGCCCGGCGAGCGTGGCCGTGGCCCGCGCCCGGGCCCGGGGGCTGGTGAGCACCAGAGCGAACTCGGTGCCGGCGAGCCGGTCGCCCAGGCCGCTGGCGACCCGCTCTCCGTCGGGCAGCAGCGGCAGGTCCGTGGTCGACGTGTGCCGGCCGCTGCGGCTCCACTCCGTCTCCCCGTGGCGCACGACCCAGACCTCCGCGGTGTCACCGTCATTCATGGTGGCGAGTGTGACACCCCGCGGGTTCTCCCGCTCGTGCCCGGCGATCCGGCGGTTGTGCCACGATCTGCCCATGACGCCGCGCCGGGCCCGTGCCGCTGCGGCGGCGGCCTTCCTGGCCCAGGGGCTGGTCTTCATCAGCCTGACGACCCGGCTGCCCGACTTCTCCGAGCGCTGGGACCTCTCCGAGCTCGACCTCTCCCTGCTCCTGCTGATGATGGTCCTGCTCGCCGGGGTCGGCTCCGTGGCCTCCGAGTCCCTCGCCCGACGGCTCGACAGCGCCGCGCTGCTGCGGCTGGGACTGGGCCTGGTCACCGTCGCGGTGCCCGTCCTCACCACCGCACCGGAGGCTGCCGTCTTCGTCGGCGGGCTCGCGGTCTACGGCGTGGGCCTGGGCGTCGTGGACGCGTCGACGAACATGCAGGCGGTCGCCCTCGAGCACCGCTACGGGCGGCCGATCCTGCCGTCGTTCCACGGTGCGTGGACGCTCGGCGGGGTCGCCGGCGCCGCCCTCACCCTGGCCACCGGCGGCCTGCCGCTGTCCGCGACGGCCGCCGTGGCCGTCGTACCCCTCGCGCTGCTGGCAGCGCCGTTCCTGCGCCGCGACCACGGCCCGGCCACCGAGCCCACCGTGGACGCAGCGGCGGTCGCCGTGCCGTGGCGGCCGATCCTGCTCGTCGGGCTCGGCATGGTGCTCTTCTACATGGTCGACACGGCGGCGGCGACGTGGGGACCGACGTACCTCGACCGCACCTTCGACACTCCGTCCGGCCTGGTCGCGCTCGCGACCTTCCCCTACCTGCTGGCCAGCGGCGGCCTGCGCCTCGCAGGCGACCGGCTGGTCGGGAGGTACGGCGCGGTGCTGGTGCTGCGGGTCGGTGCCCTCGTCGCGAGCGCCGCGCTGGCCGTGGTCGTCTTCGCGCCCACCTGGCCGGTGGCGGTGCTCGGCTTCACCCTGCTCGGCGCCGGGGTGGCCGTCATCGCGCCGCTCAGCTTCTCGGCTGCAGCCCGGATCGCCGGCGGGGTCGAGGTCGACCCCGCCGTGCGCCAGGCCCGGGTGGACGCGGTGATCGCCCGCTTCAACCAGTTCAACTACGTCGGGGCACTGCTCGGGGCAGTGCTCACCGGACTGGTCGGCGCGGGCTCCCTGCGCGTCGGCTTCGCGGTCCCGATGGTGCTGATCCTCGGGATCCTGCCGCTCGCGCGCGCCTTCGCCGGCGCCGGTGGGGCGCCGGTCAGTGCACCCCGGCCATCAGGCGTCGGATCGGCTTCGTGAACGCCGCGAGCGCCACACCCACCGCGACGGAGATCAGGCCGAGGACGCCGAAGTACGACGCCTCGTGGTCGGCCGAGTAGAACTTGCCGAGGTAGCCCGCCAGCACCGAGCCGAGCGCGATCGAGAGGAAGAACAGCGACACCATCTGGGTCCGGAACGCCTCGGGCGCGAGCTTGGTGGCCAGCGACAGGCCCACGGGCGAGAGCAGCAGCTCCGCGATCGTGAAGACCAGCAGGATCCCGATCAGGCCGAGCAGCGGGGCACTGTTGGCGCCGCCACCGGCCATCGGGATGAAGAGCAGGAACGCGACGCCCATGATCGCCGTACCGAGGGCGAACTTCATCGGGGTCGACGGCTGCTTCGGGCCCAGCTTCGTCCACATCGCGGCGAAGACACCGGCGAGGGCGATGATGAAGACCGGGTTGACCGACTGCACCCACGAGACGGGCATCTCCCAGCCGAACAGGTCGCGGTTCAGCCGGCTGTCGGAGTAGATCGTGACCACGGTGAACTGCTGCTGGTAGAGCGACCAGAACGCCACGCTCGCGACGAACATCGGGACGAACGCCCACACCCGGCCGCGCTCGACGGCGTCGACCTTCTTGCTGGTGATGATCCGCAGGAACAGCGCGACGGCGCCGACGACGGTGGCCCAGATGACCCAGGTGGCGAGGTTCTCGGCGGTGACGAACCCGGTCAGGACCAGCGCGACCACCGCGGCGACGACGGCGAGCGAGCCCGCGACGACCTTCGGGCGCTCGGCGGCCGGCAGCGGGTTGTGCACCTCGTGGGCGGACTCGGGGAGCTTGTTGCGGCCGAGCGTGTACTGCACCAGGCCGAGGAACATGCCGACCGCGGCGGCGGCGAAGCCGACGTGGAAGCCGATCTCCTGCTGCAGCAGGCCGGTGAGCAGCGGGCCGAACAGCGCGCCGAGGTTGATGCCGAGGTAGAACAGCGAGAAGCCCGCGTCGCGGCGCTCGTCGTCCTTGGCGTAGAGGCTGCCGACGAGCGCGGTGGCGTTCGCCTTGAGACCACCCGAGCCGACGCCGACCATCAGCAGGCCGGCGACCACGCCGGTGTAGCCGGGCAGCAGGCTCAGCGCCAGGTGGCCGAGCATGATCAGGCAGGCGCTGTAGAACAGCGTCCGCTCCGAGCCGAGGACTCTGTCGGCCAGCCAGGCTCCCGGGATGGTGGAGAGGTAGACGAGACCGCCGTACGCACCGATCACCGCGCTGGCGGTGCCCTCGTCCATCCCCAGGCCGCCGTCGGCCACGGAGTAGTAGAGGTAGAGCAGGACGATGCCCTGCATGCCGTAGAAGCTGAAGCGCTCCCACATCTCCACGCCGAACAGGTTGGCGAGGACGCGGGGCTGGCCGAAGAAGCCGCGGTCGGCGGGCTCGGGGGCGCGCTCTGGTGCGCCCTCGGATGCGATGGTCTGGGTCTGGTCAGTCACTCGTTCGACCCTGCCAAAGTCGCACCGCGCCGTGCAAACCGGCGTCGGTGTGACGAATCCCGCGTCAGTCGGACGTGGCTCCCGGCCAGTTCTTGTCGGGCTGCGGGACCGGGCGGCCGGGCTGCTCGCCGCCGCGAGCCTCGAGGTAGCTGTCCTTGGGCACCATCACCTTGCGGCGGAAGATGCACACGACCTTGCCGTCCTGGTTGTAGCCGATCGTCTCCACGTGGACCACGCCGCGGTCGTCCTTCGACTTCGACTCCCACTTGTCCAGCACCGTGGTCTCGCCGTAGAGCGTGTCACCGTGGAAGGTCGGTGCGACGTGGCGCAGCGACTCGATCTCGAGGTTGGCGATCGCCTTGCCGGAGATGTCGGGGACCGACATGCCGAGCAGGATCGAGTAGACGTAGTTGCCGACCACGACGTTCTTGCCGAACTGGGTGGTCTCCTCGGCGTAGTTGGTGTCGAGGTGCAGCGGGTGGTGGTTCATCGTCAGGAGGCAGAACATGTGGTCGTCGAACTCGGTGACCGTCTTGCCGGGCCAGTGCTTGTACGTCGCCCCGACCTCGAACTCCTCGTAGCTGCGGCCGAACTGCACGACGTACTCCTTCTGCTGGCGGACGGTTCCGCCCTATCGTGCCGAACCCCCACCCGTCCGGACACCGAATGGACGGGTGGGGTTTGTCACGACGCGATCAGGAGCCCCCGCCGCCGGCCTTTCGCCGGTGCATCTTCGGGCCGGCGCCACCGGTGACCTCGGAGCCGTGCGCCTTCTCCTTGACCGGTCCGTCCACTGGCACGCCCTGGTCGTTGGACTTCTTGCGGTCGAGCGCCTCGCGCATCCGTGCCTTGATGTCGTCGTTGGCGCTGTTCGAGTCAGGCATCGTCTCTCCTCCGGGTAGGTGCCCCCACCCTGACACCCCCACCCCGGCCACGTCGACAGATATCGACGGTGCCAACGACCGGGCGTGTGGTTCGCTGGTCCGCGTGACCAACCAACCAGCGGGCAGCCCGTCCGGCGACATGGCAGTCAGCGCCCGCGGCCTGACCAAGTCCTTCGGGGAGACGCGTGCGCTGCGCGGCATCGACCTCGACATCCCCCGGGGCAGCGTGCTCGGCGTGCTCGGCCCGAACGGCGCCGGCAAGACCACCGCCGTCCGGATCCTGACCACCCTGCTCCGCGCCGACTCCGGCGACGCGACCGTGCTCGGGTACGACGTACGCACCCAGCCGCACGAGGTCCGCAAGCGGATCGGGCTGGCCGGCCAGGCGGCCACGGTCGACGAGATCCTGTCCGGGCGGCAGAACCTCGAGCTGGTGGGCCGGCTCTACCACCTCGACGCCGCGTCCCGGCGCCGCCGGTCGAGCGAGCTCCTCGAACAGTTCGACCTCACCGAGGCGGCGGACAGGCCCGCCAAGGAGTACTCCGGCGGCATGCGGCGGCGCCTCGACCTCGCCGCCGCGCTGGTCGCCGACCCGCAGCTGCTCGTGCTCGACGAGCCGACCACCGGGCTCGACCCGCGCAGCCGCAACGACCTGTGGGACGTCCTCACCGGCCTCGTCGACGGCGGCGCCACCCTGCTGCTGACGACGCAGTACCTCGAGGAGGCCGACCGCCTCGCCGACCGGATCGCCGTGATCGACCACGGTTCCGTGATCGCCGAGGGCACCGCGAGCCAGCTCAAGCGCGAGGTCGGCGGCGAGCGCGTCGCGGTGACGGCCTCCGACGCGGCCGACGTGACGCGGGTCGCCGAGATCGTGGCCACTGCCTCCGGCGCGGCACCGCAGGTGGACCGGGACGGGCGTGCGGTGACCGCCGCCGTGACCGGGCTCGACGTCCTCGGTCGCGTCTCCGAGGGCCTGCACGCCGCCGGGATCGAGGTCGACTTCCTCGGCCTGCACCGGCCCACCCTCGACGACGTGTTCCTCCAGCTCACCGGTCACCACGCCGAGAACGGCGCACCGACCACCGCCGACGCCACTCCTGAAGGAGCCGACGCATGAACCTCGTCCGCGACGGCTGGGCCCTCACGATCCGCAACCTGTGGCACATCCGCCGCAACCCCGAGCGGCTGCTCGACGCCACGGTGCAGCCGATCATGTTCACGGTGCTCTTCGTCTACGTGTTCGGTGGCGCCATCCCCGTGGAGGGCGGCTACCGCGACTTCCTGATGCCCGGGATCTTCGTGCAGACCCTGGCCTTCACCAGCTTCGGCACGGCGCTCGGCCTGGCCAACGACCGCAAGTCGGGCTTCGTCGACCGGCTGCTCGCGCTGCCCACCTCGCGCTCGGCCCTGCTGGTCGGCCGGGTGACCAGCGACATGCTCGTCACCTGCCTGACCCTCGTCATCCTGATGGCGACCGGGCTGGTCATCGGCTGGCGCCCGCACGAGTCCGCAGGCAGCATCGCCCTCGCGATCGCGCTGATGCTGCTGTTCAGCCTCTCCATGACCTGGCTCGGCGTGCTGCTCGGGTGCATCGTCAGCGAGCCCGAGGCGGTCATGGGAGTCGGCTTCATCGTGCTGTTCCCGCTGACGTTCGTGGCCAACACGTTCGTGCCCACCTCCGGGATGCCGCCGGTCGTGCAGACCCTCGCCGAGTGGAACCCCATCAGCGCGGTCACCGCGGCGGCCCGGGAGCTGCTCGGCAACACCAACGCGAGCCTGCAGACGTCCGAGGCGTGGCCGCTGCTGCACCCCGAGCTGGCGACCCTGCTGCTGTGCGTGGCGCTGACCGCGATCTTCGCGCCGCTCGCCCTCGCCCGCTACCGCCGGATCACCCGGGGCTAGGACGGGCGCAACCGGATGAGGTGGCCGTACGTCGAACCGGCATGGGAACCGCTCTCGTCGCCGCCGTCGCGGCCACCTTCGTCCTCAGCGCCTGCGGCAGCGACGGCGGGGACACCGCCATCGATCCGGGAACCGGGCCGACCACCCGGCCGACTGCCGAGCCGACCGTGGGCACCTACCCGTCGTACGCACCCACGGACTACGCCTACACGCTTCGCGTCACCTGCTTCTGCGCCGACGCCAACGTGCCGATCCGGGTGCAGGTCGTGGCCGGCGAGGTCGCCAGCGCGGTCTACGCCCATGACGGGCGCGGCCACGACCGGGGCGACCCCGCCGACGACTACCGCCGGCTCACCATCAACGACGTGATCGACGCGGCCAACGACACCGACGCCTACTCCGTCCAGGTGGAGTGGCCGGCAGCACAGGACCACCCCGACTCGGTCTACGTCGACCAGGACGACCACATGATCGACGAGGAGGTCGGCTACGCCATCTCGGACGTCGACGTCGGGTGAGCAGGCCAGGAGCGCACGCGGCCTACTTGAGCTTGTAGTCCTTGAGCAGCGAGCGGCCGATGATCATCTTCTGGATGTCGGACGTGCCCTCGCCGATCAGCATGAACGCGGCCTCGCGGTAGAGGCGCTCGATCTCGTACTCCTTGGAGTAGCCGTAGCCGCCGTGGATGCGGAACGAGTCCTGGACGACCTCGTTGCAGTACTCCGCGGCCAGCATCTTGGCCATGCCGGCCTCGACGTCGTTGCGCTCCCCGCGGTCCTTCATGCGGGCGGCGCGGACCATCATGGAGTGCGAGGTCTCGACCTTGGTGGCCATCTCCGCCAGGCGGAACAGGATCGCCTGGTGCTGGGCGATCGGCTTGCCGAACGTCTCGCGCTGCTGGGCGTAGGCGATGCCGAGCTCGAAGGCCCGGTTCGCGATGCCGCAGGCGCGGGCTGCGACGTTGACGCGGCCGACCTCGACGCCGTCCATCATCTGGTAGAAACCCTTGCCCGGCTCGCCACCCAGGATCTGGTCGGCCGAGATCTTGTGGCCCTCGAAGATCGCCTCGGTGGTGTCGACGCCCTTGTAGCCCATCTTGTCGATCTTGCCGGGGATCGTGACGCCCTGGGCGGTCTCGCCGAAGCCGGGCTCCTTCTCCACCAGGAAGGTCGTCATGTTCTTGTAGACCGAGTCGGCGCCCTCGTCGGTCTTGACCAGGGTGGCCACCAGGGTGGAGGTACCACCGTTGGTCAGCCACATCTTCTGGCCGGTGATCTCGTAGCCCTCGTC
>DASTUX010000100.1:0-2719 GCA_035759395.1 Nocardioides sp. | reverse complement strand
CGAACGGCTGGTGCGACGGCGCCTGCGCCCATTGGGCTGGGACGCGGTCGAGTCGCCCCTGGCCGCCGCCGGCATCGGTCTGGCCGGGGCGATGGCCGCACTCGGCAGCCGGGCGGCGCGCCGGGACGGAGCCATCCGGTCACCGAGCCCGACGCGGCTCGTTGGCGGGAAGGGCCGTGGCCGGGGCGTTCGCGAAGGATCGCTCCACGGCGGCCTGCCCTACCTCGCGGTCGGCCAGGGCCCGCCACTGGTGGTGTTCTCCGGGCTGACCGCCGAGCACGCCAACCCCACTGGCCTGGAACGACGGTTCCAGCTGCAATCCCTCAAGCCCCTGGCCAGGCACTTCACCGTCTACGCAGTGAACCGCAAGCCCGGGCTGCCGGTCGGCGCGACCATCGGAGACCTGGCCGGCCACTACGCCGAGGCCATCGCCCGCCAGTTCCCGGGCCCGGTGTTGGTCCATGGGATCTCCACCGGGGGCTCGATCGCCCAGCAGTTCGCCATCGACCACCCGCAGATGGTGCGCCGGCTGGTGCTGGCCGCGACCGCCTGCCGGCTGTCACCCCACGGCCGGGAGGTGCAGCGCCGGTACGCCGAGCTGATCGAGCAGGGCCGGCCCCGTCGCGCCTACGCCGCCCTCGGCCCCGCGCTGGCCGCGACGGCGGCCGGTGGCCGCGCCTTCACGGCCCTGATGTGGCTGGTCGGGGGCAGCCAGCACGTGGAGGATCCCTCCGACATGCTGGTGACCGTGGCCGCCGAGGACACCTTCGACGCCTGCCCCCAGCTGCACCGCATCGCCGCCCCGACGCTGTTGGCCCGGTTCGAGAAGGGCCTCCTGGTCGAACGTCCCGACGAATCTGGAGGCGATCAGCAAGTCGCATGACACGCCGATCCGCCGGTCTTGACTATTGCTCATGTGCTCGTGAAGGTGCTCCAGACGAGTGTTGATGACGAGAAAGCTTCGGCGTCATGTCGAATCCATCCCTTCCCGTTCGACGCATGGGTGAGCCAGGGTTGAATCGGTCAATGGGGCCGATCCCGGGCAGACGCGAAGGAGCACAGCGATGAAGGTCATGGTTCTGGGCAAGGCGACGGAGCGGTCCGAGGCCGGCGAGTTCGGTACCGCCGAGGAGTTCGCGGCGATGGACCAGTTTAACGAGAAGCTCGTCGAGGCGGGCGTGGTGCTGGCCGCCGACGGGCTCCAGCCGACCAGCAAGGGCAAGCGGGTCGCCTTCGACGCCGACGGCAACACCACGGTGATCGACGGCCCGTTCGCCGAGACGAAGGAGCTGGTGGCCGGCTTCTCGATCTGGGAGGTCGCCTCGATGGACGAGGCCGTCGAGTGGATCAAGCGCTCGCCGTTGCGCGACACCGAGGTCGAACTGCGAAAGGTCCTCGACGCTGAGGACTTCGACGAGTCGTTCGCCGCCGAGATCGCGGCGGCCGAGGAGCGCCGGCGCGCAGAGCCCACCGCCAAGTCGTAGTGACCTCGGCGACCCAGCAGGCGATCGACGCGGTCTGGCGGATCGAATCCGCCAGGCTGATCGCCGGCCTGGCCCGTATCGTTTCCGATGTCGGGCTGGCCGAAGACCTTGCCCAGGACGCGCTCGTCGCGGCGCTCGAACAGTGGCCCGAGTCAGGTGTCCCGGACAACCCGGGCGCCTGGCTCATGGCCGTGGCGCGCCGCCGCGGCGTCGACACGATTCGTCGCGCCGTGACACTGCAGAGCAAGGTCGAACTGCTCGGTCGCGAGTTCAGTGAGCACGAGACTCCGATGGACGAGATCGAGTTCGACCCCCACGTCGAAGACGACGTGCTGCGGCTGATGTTCACTGCGTGCCACCCGGTGCTGTCGGTCGAGGCCCGCGTGGCCCTCACTCTGAGGATGGTCGCCGGACTGTCGACCGAGGAGATCGCACGCGCGTTCCTGGTGCAGACGACCACGATGGCAGCACGGATCACCCGGGCGAAGAAGGCGCTCACCGAGGCCAAGGTGCCCTTCGAGGTCCCGGTCGGCGAGGACCTCGCCGACCGGCTGAGCTCCGTGCTCGAGGCCGTCTACCTGGTCTTCAACGAGGGCTACACAGCCACCGCCGGCGAGCAGTGGGCACGCGCCGAGCTGTGCCAGGAGGCGATGCGCCTCGGCCGCATGCTCGCCGCGTTGGCAGCCGGCGAGTCCGAGACGCATGCCCTGGTGGCGTTGATGGAGATCCAGGCGTCCCGCCTTCGCGCCCGCACCGGGCCCGACGGCGAGATCGTCACGCTCGACAAGCAGGACCGTGCTCGCTGGGACCGGTTGCTGATCACGCACGGTCTCGCCGCGCTGGATCGGGCCGAGGAGATCGGCGGCACCGCCTCCTATGCGATCCAGGCGAAGATCGCGGCCTGCCACGCCAGAGCGCCGCGTGCTGAGGACACCGACTGGGTGCGCATCGCCTCCCTGTACGGCGACCTCGTCGCGTTGACCCGCTCGCCGATCGTCGAACTGAACCGCGCGGTTGCCGTGTCGATGGCCGACGGACCGGCCGCCGGGCTCGCTGTGACCGACGGATTGCTCGACGTTGCCGCGCTGCGCAACTACCACCTGCTGCCGAGCGTGCGCGGCGACCTGCTGGCCAAGCTCGGCCGCTTCGTGGAGGCACGAGCTGAGTTCGAGCGTGCCGCCGAGCTCACCTCGAACGAGGCCGAGCGCGCACATCTGCTCGCCCGGGCCAGCGGC
>DASTUX010000099.1:0-25483 GCA_035759395.1 Nocardioides sp. | reverse complement strand
AGGATCTTGCGGTGGTCGCGGCCGTAGCGGCGCAGGTCCAGGAAGCGCCAGCCCGCGGTGTACACGGGGTAGCGCAGCACCTTGATGGTGCCGGGGAAGCGCTTGAACTTCGGCGCGACCACGAGGTTCGCGAACCCGTCGTAGATGCAGTGGACCTCCACGCCCCGGTCGGCCGCCGCCATCAGGGCGGCCTTGAACCGCTCGCCGATCTGGTCGCCCTTCCAGATGAACGTCTCGAAGAGGATCTGCCGCTGGGCGCCCTCGATGGCCGCGAGCATGTCCGCGAAGAGGTCGCGGCCGAAGGTGTACGTCGTCACCGTGCCCTCGCCGATCGACACGGTGCGCGGGGGAGTGACGGGGAACGGCTTCGGCTTCTTGCCACGCCGGCGGTAGGAGTCGACGACCGTCAGCCCGAGCGCGAGCGCGAGCTGGGCGCCGAGGATCGCGAGCAGCGTGCGTCGCACCGCCGTCATCAACCGTGAGGCGGGGGAGGGCGTGCGGCGCAGTCTCACGCGGACAATCTAGCGAGGCCCGTCATGTGTCCCCGCCATCCGGCCTGCCCCGGCTGTCGGTGGCGCATCGTAGGCTCGGCACATGCGACCAGTGACGGATCTCGAGCGCCGGGTGGCGCCCTTCAAGGTCGTCTCCGACTACCAGCCCTCCGGCGACCAGCCGACTGCGATCGCGGAGATCACCAAGCGGATCCGCGGCGGGGTCCAGGACGTCGTGCTGCTCGGCGCCACCGGCACCGGCAAGACCGCCACCGTGGCCTGGGTCGCCGAGCAGGTCCAGCGGCCGCTCCTGGTGCTGCAGCCCAACAAGACCCTGGCCGCCCAGTTCGCCAACGAGCTGCGCCAGCTCTTCCCCGACAATGCCATCGAGTACTTCGTCTCGTACTACGACTACTACCAGCCCGAGGCGTACGTCCCCCAGACCGACACCTACATCGAGAAGGACTCCTCGATCAACGAGGAGGTCGAGCGGCTGCGGCACTCGGCGACCAACTCGCTGCTGACCCGGCGCGACGTGATCGTGGTCTCGACCGTCTCCTGCATCTATGGCCTCGGCACCCCGCAGGAGTACGTCGACCGGATGCTGCGGCTCAAGGTCGGCGAGGAGCACGACCGCGACTCGATCCTGCGGCGGCTCGTCGAGATCCAGTACACCCGCAACGACATGGCCTTCACCCGCGGCACGTTCCGGGTCCGCGGCGACACCCTCGAGGTGTTCCCGGTCTACGAGGAGCACGCGGTCCGGATCGAGTTCTTCGGCGACGAGATCGAGCGGCTGATGACGCTGCACCCGCTGACCGGCGAGGTGGTGACCGAGGACCAGGAGCTCTACCTCTTCCCCGCGACCCACTACGTCGCCGGCCCGGAGCGGATGGAGCGGGCGATCAAGGGCATCGAGCTCGAGCTCGACGACCAGCTCGCGACGTTCGAGCGCCAGGGCAAGCTGCTCGAGGCGCAGCGGCTGCGGATGCGCACGACGTACGACGTCGAGATGATGCGCCAGGTCGGCTCCTGCTCGGGGATCGAGAACTACTCGATGCACATGGACGGCCGCACCCGCGGGTCCGCGCCGAACTGCCTGCTCGACTACTTCCCGGAGGACTTCCTGGTCGTCGTCGACGAGTCCCACGTCGCGGTGCCCCAGATCGGCGGCATGTACGAAGGCGACATGTCGCGCAAGCGCAACCTCGTCGACCACGGCTTCCGGCTCCCCAGCGCGATGGACAACCGGCCGCTGCGCTGGGAGGAGTTCCTCGAGCGGATCGGCCAGACCATCTACCTCTCCGCCACGCCGGGCAACTACGAGCTCGACAAGGTCGGTGGCGCCGAGAACGCCGTCCAGCAGATCATCCGGCCGACCGGTCTGATCGACCCCGAGGTCGTCATCAAGCCGACGAAGGGCCAGATCGACGACCTGATCCACGAGATCCGCACGCGGGCCGAGAAGGACGAGCGGGTCCTGGTGACGACCCTGACGAAGAAGATGTCCGAGGACCTCACCGACTACCTCCTCGACGCCGGTATCCGCACCCGCTACCTCCACTCCGAGGTCGACACCCTCAAGCGGATCGAGCTGCTGCGCGACCTTCGCCTGGGCGACTACGACGTCCTGGTCGGGATCAACCTGCTCCGCGAGGGACTCGACCTCCCCGAGGTGTCGCTGGTGTCGATCCTCGACGCCGACAAGGAGGGGTTCCTCCGCTCCGACAAGTCGCTGATCCAGACGATCGGTCGTGCAGCCCGCAACGTGTCGGGTCAGGTGCACATGTACGCCGACAAGATCACCCCCTCGATGGAGAAGGCGATCGACGAGACCAACCGTCGGCGCGACATCCAGGTGGCCTACAACGCCGCCCACGGCATCGACCCGACGCCGCTGCGCAAGAAGATCGCCGACATCACCGAGATGCTCGCCCGCGAGGAGGGCGACACCCAGGAGCTGCTGCAGAGCTGGCAGCACCAGGACCCCAAGTCGCGCAAGGCTCCCGTGCCCGCCCTGTCCGCGAAGCACGAGGGACTGCGGGCCGCCGACCTCGCCGGCATGCCCAGCGCCGAGCTCGCCCAGCTGATCCAGGAGCTCACCGACCAGATGAAGGGCGCCGCGGCCGAGCTGCACTTCGAGGTCGCCGCGCGGCTGCGTGACGAGATCGGTGACCTCAAGAAGGAGCTGCGCCAGATGATGGAGGCCGGCGCCCGATGAGCGACGGACGCTGAGGAGCGCTCATGGACGTGAAGCGGATGCTGGGCCACTGCCTCGCGCTGCCCGGGGCCTGGCCCGACAACCCGTGGGGGCACGAACACCCGGTGGTCAAGGTGGGCGACGGACCGGCCGGCGGCAAGATCTTCGCGTTCCTCGGTGCCGACGGCGTCGGGGTCAAGGGCGGGCCGACCCGCGAGGTGGCCAACGAGTGGCTGGAGCGCTTCCCCGCCGACGCGACGGTGATGGCCTACATCGGGCGCTCGGGCTGGAACAACCTCGCGTTCTCCGGTGCCATCCCGGACGACGAGCTGCTCGACGCGGTCAACGAGTCCTACCGGCTGGTGGTCTCGAAGCTGCCGAAGAAGCACCGCCCGGAGGGCTGGGACGACTGATCGGCCGGAGCGTGTCGGACGCTACCGCCGGGCGCTGCGGGCGACCGTGAGCCCGACCAGCCGGGCGACGACGAGCGCGACGTACAGGACACCCGCGACCTGCTCGACCATGACCAGCGACCGGGCGTGGGCGAGCACCGGCGCGACGTCGGACAGCCCCACGCTCGTCAGGGTCGTGAACGACAGGAACAGCAGCTCGAACCAGCTCCGCTCGCCGACGCCACCGATGCCGGTGAACGAGCCCGGCCAGAGGATCTGGGCTGCGGCGTAGACGTAGGCGAAGCCCCACGCCACGACCGTGAACGCCGCCCCGGTGGCATAGAGCTCGTCGCGCGTCACGCGGTCGTCGTGGAAGAGGTAGCGGATCATCCCGTAGGACACGTAGAAGTAGAACGGTGCGTGGAGGCACGCGGAGGCCAGCACGAACGCGTCGGTGCCGGGACTGATCGCCTCGAGAACGGTGAACACCATCGCGGGACCGCCGAGCAGCACGGCCACCCACGACAGCGCGGGAGTGCGGCGCACCGCCCAGAGGGCGATCAGGACAACGGCGGTGCCGACGACGCCGAGCACCGCGCGGCCGGCGGGGGAGTCGTCGAAGAACGGGTAGGCGAGGATCGCGACCAGCTGCGCCCCCAGCAGCACGGCCGACGGGTGTTCGCGGATCGCCTGGACGGCGCTGTGCTTGTCCTTCACTCTGTCCCGTCCTGTTCCACAGTCGGCATCCTAGGGGCGCGCCGGGCGCTGGCCCTTGAGGTCGTGGCCCCGGAGGTGAAGGATCGCGTCCGTGCCCACAGAGACCGACTGCGACCTCCTGATCATCGGCGCTGGCCCGACGGGCCTGTTCGCCGCCTACTACGCCGGCTTCCGCGGTTTCCGGGTGGCGGTCGTCGACTCGTTGCCGGAGCTCGGTGGCCAGATCACCGCGATGTACCCCGAGAAGCAGATCCTCGACGTCGCCGGCTTCCCCACGGTCAAGGGGCGCGACCTGGTCGAGGGCCTGGTGGCGCAGGCGGCGACGGCCAAGCCGGCCTACCACCTCGACCGCACGGCGACGACGCTGCGCAGCGAGGGGGACCGGGTGGTGATCGGTCTCGACGACGGCACCGAGATCTCGTCAGGCGCCGTGCTCATCACCGCGGGCATCGGGAAGTTCAGCCCCCGGCCGCTCCCGGCCGGCGAGGGGTGGCTGGGACGAGGGATGGAGTTCTTCGTGCCCAGCTTCGCGCCGTACGCCGGCAAGGACGTCGTGATCGTCGGCGGCGGGGACAGCGCCTTCGACTGGGCCATCCACCTCGAGCCGGTCGCCCGGTCGGTGACCCTGGTGCACCGCCGTGACGCGTTCCGGGCGCACCAGCGCACCGTCGACGCCGTGCGAGCCTCGTCGGTCGAGATCATCACCAAGGCCGAGGTGACCGCGCTGCGCGGTTCGGCCAACGGGTCGGGTCCGCTCGAGTCCGTGGACATCACGGTCGGCGGGGAGACCACGACCAAGCCCGCCCAGGCGGTCGTCGCGGCGCTCGGCTTCGTCGCCGATCTCGGGCCGCTGCAACAGTGGGGGATCGAGGTCGAGAAGCGACACGTGGTCGTCGACTCGTCGATGCGGACCAGCCTCGAGCGGGTCTTCGCCGCCGGCGACGTCACGGAGTACCCCGGCAAGGTCCGGCTGATCGCGGTCGGCTTCGGCGAGGCCGCGACCGCGGTCAACAACGCCGCGGTGGCGATCGACCCGACCGCGCACGTCTTCCCCGGCCACTCCAGCGAGGGGACCTGACCCACACCGACGCGCGTGTGACCCAGGCGACAGCTCCACGCCGGAACGGACGCCCGGGCTGCCCCGTTGATCCAGCGCACTAGGCTGACGAGCCGGTCCGGCAGGGTGTCGGGAGGCCGAGAGAGAGGTCGCGGCGAATGCGGGTTGCCCTGCTGTCCTACCGGAGCAAGCCGCACTGCGGTGGCCAGGGGATCTACGTCCGCCACCTCAGTCGCGAGCTGGTCAACCTCGGGCACGAGGTCGAGGTGTTCTCCGGCCAGCCCTACCCCGAGCTCGACCCCGGCGTCACGCTGACCAAGGTGCCGAGCCTGGACCTCTACCGCGAGCCCGACCCGTTCCGGATCCCCAAGCCGCGTGAGTTCCGGGACCTGGTCGACGTCGAGGAGTTCCTCACGATGTGCACGGCCGGGTTCCCCGAGCCGAAGACGTTCAGCACGCGGGTCGCGCGGCTGCTGCGCAAGCGGGTCGACGACTTCGACATCGTCCACGACAACCAGGTGCTCGGCTACGGCATGCTCGACATCGAGCGGATGGGCCTGCCGCTCATCACGACCGTCCACCACCCGATCACCTTCGACCGGCGCATCGACCTCGAGACGGCGACCACATGGCGCAAGAAGCTCTCGACCCGTCGGTGGTACGGCTTCGTGAAGATGCAGGGCAAGGTCGCCCGGGACGCCCGGAAGATCCTCACCCCGTCGGAGTCCTCGGCCCGCGACGTGGCCCGCGACTTCCAGGTCGATCCCGCCCGGATGGAGGTCATCCTGCTCGGCGTGGACGACATCTTCGTGCCGCCCACCGAGCCGCGGGTGCCCGGCCGGATCATCGCGATGGCCAGTGCTGACGCCCCGATGAAGGGGATCGCCACGCTACTGGAGGCGTTCGCGAAGCTGCGCACCGAGCGCGACCTCGAGCTGCTGCTCGTGACCAAGCCGCAGCCGGGCGGTCGCACCGAGCAGCTGATCGACAAGCTCTCCATCGGGGACGCCGTCAGCTTCGTCAGCGGCGTCAGCGACGCGGAGCTGGTCCGGCTGATGGGCTCGGCCGAGGTTGCCTGCGTGCCCTCGCTCTACGAGGGGTTCTCGCTGCCGACGGCGGAGCTGATGGCGTGCGCGACCCCGCTGGTCGTCTCGCGGGCCGGTGCGATCCCCGAGGTCGTGGGCCCCGACGGTCTGTGCGCGGACGTGGTGACGCCCGGTGACGTGGGCGAGCTGACCGTCGCGCTCGCCGAGCTGCTGGACGACCCCGAGCGCCGCGAGCGGATGGGCCGGGCCGGCCGCCGCAGGGTCGAGGAGCTGTTCAGCTGGCGTGCGGTCGCGGCGGCCGTCGCGGCGGCGTACGAGAACGTGATCGCCGAGCACCGGAGCGAGAGGCTCGAGCTCGACCGACGAAAGGGAAACCGTGCTGACCGTTGACTTCGACCGGCTCGGGCTGCGCCCGGGCGAGCGGGTCCTCGACATGGGCTGCGGCGCCGGCCGGCACGCCTTCGAGATGTACCGCCGTGGCGCGGACGTGGTCGCGTTCGACCAGGACCCCGACGAGCTCTCCGGCGTCCGTGAGCTGTTCGCGGCGATGCGTGACGAGGGGCAGGTGCCGGCGGGCGCCCAGGCGGACGTCAAGGAGGGCGACGCGCTCTCGCTGCCGTTCGCCGACGGCGAGTTCGACCGGATCGTCGCCGCCGAGGTCCTCGAGCACATCCCGGCCGACATCCAGGCGATCGACGAGCTCGTCCGGGTGCTGCGCCCCGGCGGCACCCTCGCGGTCTCGGTCCCGCGCTGGCTGCCCGAGATCGTCTGCTGGAAGCTGTCGGACGACTACCACAACACCCCCGGGGGCCACATCCGGATCTACTCCGACAAGGAGCTGATCGGCAAGCTCGCCAACGCCGGGCTGGAGTTCGAGGACAAGGACTACGCCCACGGCCTGCACTCGCCGTACTGGTGGATCAAGTGCGCCGTCGGGGTCAAGAACGACGACCACCCGCTCGCGAAGGCGTACCACCGGCTCCTGGTGTGGGAGATCATGAAGCAGCCGCGGACGCTGCGGGCGGCCGGGCGCGTGCTCGACCCGCTGATCGGCAAGAGCATGGTGCTCTACTTCCGCAAGCCGGAGCTCCGGGGAACCGATGCAGGCTGAGCTCTCCTCCTGGGTCCCCGCCGTCGACGGCGTCCTGAGCGTCACCGACGTCGCCGCGACGGCTGCGTCGATCGCCTCGATGCAGGAGCCGAGCGGCGCGGTGCCGTGGACCGTGGGCGAGCACACCGACGTGTGGAACCATGTCGAGGCGGCGATGGCCCTGCTGGTCGGAGGAGAGGTCGAGGCCTCGGACCGGGCCTACGCCTGGTGCCTGGAGACCCAGCGCGCCGACGGCTCGTGGCCCATGAAGATCGTCGGCGGAGAGATCGAGGACCACAGCGGCGAGACCAACATGTCCGCCTACCTCGCGGTCGGGGTGTGGCACAACTGGCTGGTCCGCCGCGACTTCGACTTCGTGCGCCGGCACTGGCCCGCCGTACGACGCGGACTGGACTGGGTCGTCTCCTTGCAGCTGCCGTTCGGCGGCATCGCGTGGGCGCAGGAGTGGGTCGACGGGAAGCCGGGCTCGGTCCACCAGGACGCGCTGGTCGCGGGCTCCTCGAGCATCTACCAGTCCCTGCGCGCCGGGGTGGCGCTCTCCGAGCTGGTGGACGAGCCCCAGCCCGAGTGGGAGCTGGCCGGCGGGCGTCTCGGTCACGCGCTGCGCGAGCACCGCGACCTGTTCCTGGACAAGTCCCACTTCTCGATGGACTGGTACTACCCGGTGCTGGGCGGGGCCGTGCGCGGCGAGGCGGCGATGGCCATGCTGGACAGCCGCTGGGACGAGTTCGTGGAGCCGGGGCTCGGCATCCGCTGCGTGAGCACCAACCCCTGGGTGACCGGCGCCGAGACCTGCGAGCTGGTGCTGGCGCTCGACGCTGTCGGTGACCGTGAGCGCGCGGTGCAGCTGCTCGCGGACATGCAGCACCTGCGGTCCGACGACGGTGCCTACTGGACCGGGTACGTCTTCCCCGAGAAGGTGAACTGGCCGGCCGAGCACACGACGTACACCGCCGCCGCCGTGATCCTGGCGGTCGACGCCCTCGGGCAGGGGACGGGCGGCTCGGACATCATGCGCGGCGCGACCCTGGTGCCGGACTTCCGGGAGCTCGCGCTCGAGTGCGGCTGCCGGGACTCAGACGACGCGGTCGCCGGCGTCTCCGCCCACACGTCTTAGGACCCGCATCGACCCCAGCTCCTCGACCTCCACGAAGTCGCCGCTGTCGAGCGCTCGGCGGAACACGTCGTACGGCGGCCGGCCGCCGTCCGCGGGGTCCGGGAACACGTCGTGGATCACGAGCAGGGCGCCGTTCGCCAGCCACCGTGCCCAGCCGGTGTAGTCGTTCTGGGCGTGCTCCTCGGCGTGGCCGCCGTCGATGAACAGCATCGACAGGGGGGTGCGCCAGTGCGCCGACACCGTGGTGGAGCGCCCGACCAGGGCGACCACCTGGTCCTCGAGCCCGGCCCGGGCGAGGGTCTTGCGGAACACCGGGAGCGTGTCCATCAGCCCGAACTCGTCGTCGACCAGCGTGGCGTCGTGGTGCTCCCAGCCGGCCTGGTTCTCCTCCGAGCCGCGGTGGTGGTCGACGGTGAAGACCACGCTCCCCGGGCCGCCGACCTCGCGGGCGGCCGCCCCGAGGTAGATCGCGGACTTGCCGCAGTAGGTGCCGACCTCGAGGATCGGTCCGTGCGCCAGGCGCTCCCGGGCGACGCGGTGGAGCAGCAGGCCCTCGTCCTCGGGCATGAACCCCTTGGCGGCCAGGGCGTGCGCGAGCAGGTCGCCGGGCATGTCGCTGGGCATGTCGCTGGGCAGGTCAGTGGGGGTGTGCGGCACGGGCGTCACCCTATGACCGGCTCCGCTCAGGTCGTACGCCGCGCCGCCAGCGCCGCGATGTCGTCGTCGCGGAGCGTGTCGTGCAGCCGCGTCACGATCTCGGTGAGGCCGGCCGCCAGTACGGGCTGGGCCAGCGACGCGAGCTCGCGCAGGATCCGGGCCTGGCCCTGGTCGATGTCCTCGTCGCGTCGCTCGATGAGGCCGTCGGTGAAGGCGAGCACGGTGTCGCCGGCCCGGAACGGGACCCGGAGCTGGGTCCGCTTCTGCGGGACGACTCCGAGCGGGCACCCCTCGGCCAGCGGGAGCTGCTCGGTGGCCCCGTCCGCACGGAGCAGCACCGGCGGGGGGTGCCCGGCGTTGCTCACGACGATCTCGTCGCGGGTCGGGTCGACCACGAGGTAGACGAGCGTGACGAGCTGGTCGCTGGGGTACTGGGTGAACATCAGGTCGAGCTTGCGCATCACGACCGCGGGTGTCGGGTCGACGGCGGCGTACGCCCGCACGGCCGAACGCATCTGAGCCATGGCGGCCGCGGCCGTGACACCACGGCCCATGACGTCGCCCACGAACACGACCATGCGCCCGTCTGCGAGCGGGATCGCGTCGTAGAAGTCGCCCCCGACCTCGGTGCGCCCCGACGGGCTGTAGTGGTGGGCGACGTCCCAGCCCTCGACGGTGGGCATGACCTGGGGGAGCACCGAGTGCTGCAGCTCGATCGCTGCGGCCAGGGTCTCGCTGTGCAGCTCGGAGTTGTCGATCGCGATCGCGGCGCGCTTGGCCAGGTCCTCCGCGAGCGCGAGGTCGTCCGCCGTGTAGGTCCGCTCGGACTCGGCCGAGACCCAGGTGATCACCCCGAGCACCCTGCCCCGGGCGACCAGCGGCACGGTGAGGGCACTGCGCAGGTGGAGGTCGCGCATGATGCGCAGGTGCTCCTCGTCCTTGGCGCCGGCCAGGATCATCTCGTCGGTGATCACGGCGTAGAGCTCGCTCTCGCCGGTCCGCATCACGTGCCAGGCGCCCGTGGACGCGTCCGGGTCGGTGGGGTAGCGCTCCGCGAGGTCCTGGGCGAGCTGCACCTTGGCCGGGTCGACGTGCTCGACGGCGAGCCGGCGCAGGCGACCGTCGTCCACGACGTCGATGGCGCACCAGTCCGCGAGCGAGGGCACCGCCAGTCGGGCCACCTTCGCCAGCGTGGACTGGTAGTCGAGGCTGCTGGCCAGCTCCGTGGATGCGTCGGCGAGGAAGACGAGCCGCGCGGTCTGCTGGGCGGCGACCGACTGGGCCTCGATCCGCTCGAGGGCCTGGGCACAGCTGTCGGCGAGGATCTCGAAGAAGTCGAGCTCGGCCGAGTCGAGGGTGCGGAGCCCCGGGAAGGAAAGGCCGATGGCCCCGACGCACCGTGTGCTGACGTTGAGCGGCAGCGCGATGAGGGAGCGCTCTCCGCGGGTCGGGTCGGCGAGGAGCGGGTAGCGCTCCTCGATGGCGGCGGCACCGCTCACGACCACGCTCTCGCCGGTGCGGATCGCGTCGCTGATCGGCGTCGCGATGGACAGGGGGCGTCTCGCCCACTGCTGCTCGTCACCCTCACGACCACCCCGCAGGCCGACCAGCTGCAGGTGCTCGTCACCCTCGCGCAGCGTCAGCGAGGCGATCGTCGCGCCGGCCGCGTCCGCCGCGTGCGAGATGACGATCTTGGTGACGGCGTCGACGTTGTCGGCCATGACGAGCTCCGTCGTCACCCGCGCGAGGCGGGTCAGTCGCTCGGCGAGGAGGCGGGTCTCGGCGATCTGGTCGCCACTGGTCGTGGCGACGACGCAGATCAGGCCCACGACGTCCTGGTCCCGTCGCAGTGGGGAACAGGTGACGTCTGCCCCGCGCCTGGACCCGGTCGCGTCGGTGATGTCGAGGCGTCCGTGCCAGGAGACCCCGTCGAGCACCTGGCGCCCGACCGTGGCCAGCGCCACCTGCTCGCTCTCGCAGAACAGGCGACCCAGGAGGGACTCACCCACCAGGCTCGCGCCGGCGCGACCGAAGAGGCGTTCCGCAGCCTCGTTCGCGTGGACGATGTGACCCTCGGGGTCGACCAGCAGCGCGGCCGCGTCGAAGGCGTCGAGCAGACGCGGGTCAGCGGGCCAGCAGATGGATTGCTCGACCGTCACACCGGCATTGTCGCAGTCGCCCTCACGGCCGAACGAGTTATTCACCATGTTTTGCCGTGCGGCCACCGTCGACGCTCGTGCCTCAGGCCATCTCGTCGGAGGGAACCCGGCCGGCGCGCCAGGTGTTCCAGTGCCAGTGCAGGTAGCGGTCGATCGCGCGCACGACGTGGGCGCTGCGGATCGAGGGGAAGAGGTCGAACGCGTGCTGGGCGCCCGGCAGCTCGGCGTACACGACGGACTTGTCCGAGACCTCCTTGAGCCGCTGCACGAAGAGACGCGCCTGCTCCACCGACACGAGCGTGTCGTGGACGCCGTGGAGCACGAAGAAGTCCGGCGCGTCCCGGGTCACCCGCAGGAGGGGCGAGGCGGCCTCGAACTCCTCGGGAGCGTCCGTCCACCGCTTCTGCAGGACCCGCGGGGCGAGGAACCTGTCGCGCATGAGCTCGGCACCCTTCAGCCCCGTGGATCCGGCGAGGTCGTAGACGCCGTAGTGCGGGATCGCCACCTGCACGGTGGTGTCGGCGTCCTCGAAGCCGGGCTGGTACGCCGGGTCGTTCGCGGTCACCGCGGCGAGTGCGGCCAGGTGGCCACCCGCGGAGCCGCCGGTGATGGCGAGGTACGACGGGTCCCCGCCGTGCTCCTCGATGTGCTCCTTGACCCAGGCGATCGCGCGCTTGACGTCGACCAGGTGGGCGGGGAACGCGTCGCGCGGGGAGAGCCGGTAGTTGATCGCGACGCAGACCCAGCCCTTGGCCGCGAGGTGGTGCATGAGGGGGATGCCCTGGTCGTCCTTGGTGCCGATCGTCCAGCCGCCGCCGTGGACCTGCAGCAGCACCGGTGCGCCCGAGAGGTCACCCTCGGCCGGCCGGTAGACGTCGAGGAGCCCGCGCTTGCCGTGCTCGGGGGAGTAGGGGATGTCCTTCTCGACCCGGACTGCCACGTTGTGCACCCGGAAGGGGTTGACCACCGAGCGCCACGGGGTGGCCAGCTCGGCCGGGGTCGGCCGGGCGTCGAGCTGCTCGACGTAGTCGACGCCGATGCCCTCGACGAGGGCCTGCTCGGCGGTGTCCTTGACCCTGCGGGCCTGGTCGACCAGGAAGCCGAGTCCGGCGAGGTTCAGTCCTGCGAGCGCGAGGCCGATCCGGCTGCGGCGCTTCCGCCGGCCGTGGAGGGCGGTGTCGGCCGCGGTCACGGCGAGCAGGTGTGGCGCGAGCTCGCTGGTGAGCCAGCCGGCGACGAAGACCGGGATGGCCGTTCGATAGCCCGGCACGGGCCTGAGTGCGTTCGTGGTGAGGGCGGCGGTGACGAGCTGTCGGCGCAAGAAGGACACGGCTCGCATCCTAGGAGTTGACCTCCACCCGTCGTCGTGGCGCCATCCGGCGTTCACCGCCCGGTAGACGCGCCACGCAGGGTGGCGCCATGCTCACTCGGAAACTCGCAGGCACCCTCGCCCTCATGCTCGGCGCCGCCGTCGTCGCGCCCCTCACCCCGGCGCCGGCACAGGCCGCCGAACCCCCGTCGTTCGACCTCCAGGCCCACCGCGGAGGCCTCGGCCTCACTGTCGAGAGCACGCTCGCCTCCTTCGACAAGGCGATCCGCCTCGGCGTCAGCACCCTCGAGCTCGACGTGCAGATCACCCAGGACGGCCAGGCCGTGGTCACCCACGACCGCAAGGTCAACGGCAGCAAGTGTCAGGACACGGCACCGGCGACGCCCGGCGACCCGGAGTTCCCCTACGCCGGCGACTACGTGAACACGCTGTCGCTCGCCCAGGTCCGGACCCTCGACTGCGGGAGCCAGACGCAGCCCCAGTTCCCCGGTCAGCAGGCATCGCCCGGCGCCCGGATGCCGCTGCTCGGCGAGGTCTTCGACCTCGTCCAGGCGTACGACGCGAAGCACCTGGTGCTCAACGTCGAGACCAAGGTCGAGGCGGGTGCCCCCAGCGAGACCGCGCCCCGCGAGCAGTTCGTGCAGGTGACCGACCGCGAGATCCGCGAGGCGGGCATCGCCGACCAGGTGACGATCCAGAGCTTCGACTGGGGCTCCCTCATGCGGATGAAGGAGGTCGACCCCGCCCTGCCGCTGGTCGCGCTCACCAACTACGACTTCCTCCAGACCGGCCAGCCCGGCAGGTCCCCGTGGCTCGGCGGCATCGACATCGACGACTTCGGGGGTGACCCGATCAAGGCGGTCGACTCCTTCGGTGCCTCCGCGTTCTCGCCGGTGCACGGCTTCCCGCAGAACGGGAAGGTCACCGACGCCGGCTACAAGCCCTACGTCACCAGCGAGATGGTGGACGAGGCGCACCGGTACGGGATCGAGGTCATCCCGTGGACGGTCGACGACAAGCCGACCATGAACAAGCTGATCGACGACGGCGTCGACGGCCTGATCACCGACTACCCGGACCGGCTCCGCGAGGTGCTCGCCGACCGGGGCTTCGCGCTGCCGCACGCCTACAAGCGCCCGAAGCAGGCGCAGCCGCTGCCGCAGGCCCACGCGCACAACGACTACGAGCACACTCGTCCCCTCCGGGACGCCCTCGACCACGGCTTCACCAGCGTCGAGGCCGACGTCTGGCTCGTCGACGGCCAGTTGCTCGTCGCCCACGACCGGGCGGACGTCGTGCCGGGTCGCACGCTCGAGGAGCTCTACCTCTCCCCGCTCGAGGCGCGGCGCCAGATGAACGGCGGGACCGAGTACCCGGGCTGGAACGGCACCTTCCAGCTGCTGGTCGACGTGAAGTCCGACGCCATGACGACGTACGCCGCGGTCGACGAGGCCCTGCGCAACCACCCGGGCCTGATGACGAGGTTCGTCGACGGCGCGACGCAGAAGGGGGCGGTCACGGCCGTCATCAGCGGCAACCGCGACCGGGCCGGGATGCTCGCGCAGCCCGTCCGCTACGCCGGGTACGACGGTCGGCTGAGCGACCTGGACAGCCAGGCGCCGGCATCGTTCATGCCGCTGGTCAGCGACAACTGGACGAACAACTTCACGTGGAACGGCACCGGCCCGATGCCGGCCGCCGAGGAGCAGAAGCTGCGCGACATCGTCGCGAAGGCACACCAGCACGGCTACCGGCTGCGCTTCTGGGCGACGCCCGACACGCCAGGGGCCGCGCGCGACGCCGTGTGGCGCACGCTGGTCGACGCCGGCGTGGACCACGTCAACACCGACGACCTCGACGGGCTGCAGCAGTTCCTGAGCCGCTGACTCGCCGACCCGACGGCCGTCTCGCCGCGGGGGGATGATTTCGGCGCGGCATCATCGTGGGACACGATGGGTCCCATGAGTCCGGAGGCCAGCCGCGAGTTCCTCGACTCCTGGGCCGGGGACGACTTCGACTTCGAGTTCCGCCCGGGGGAGTCGAGTGGCGTCCACGCCGGCGATCCCGCGGCGGTGGCCGCCGCCCGCAGGTTCCGCGACGTGGTCGGCCGCTTCGCCTCGGGCGTGACCGTGGTGACCGCGACCAGCGCCGGGAAGCCGGTCGGCCTGACCTGCCAGTCGTTCGCGAGCGCCTCGCTCGACCCGCCCCTGGTGCTGTTCTGCCCGGCGAAGACCTCCCGTGCGTGGCCGCTGATGCAGCGGGCCGGCACGTTCTGCGTGAACTTCCTCGCCGGCGACCAGATCGAGCTGTCGAACACGATGGCCAGCCGGGGCCGCGACAAGTTCGCGTCGGTCGACTGGAAGCCCTCGGCGGCCACGGGCTCGCCCGTGCTCGAGGGCGTGCTGGGGTACGTCGACTGCACGATCCACGCGGTGCACGAGGCGGGGGACCACTACGTCGTGATCGGGCGGGTCCTCGACCTCGCCGCGAGCGACGCCGAGGAGCCACTGCTCTACTTCCAGGGCGACTACCGGACCACCGACGGCTGACCCGCGCGGCTCACGCTGCGCGCGTCCGGGCTCTCCTACGCTCCGTCCATGAGGATGCATCGGGCGATCGTCGCCGCGCTGGTGGCCGTGACCGCCCTGATGGTGCCGGCCGGTGGCCAAGCGGCCCCGTCCCCGCTCCGGCCGTCCCTGCAGGTGGGGGAGAAGGCCTGGGTGGCCGTCTCCGTCACGACCCTGTGGCGTACGCCGGACTCGCCGCACGCCGTGGACGCCCCCGCGCTCGCCCGCCCAGCGGGCATCACCCGCTGGCTGGCAGAGATGACGACCGAGCAGCGGCGCAGCCTGGGCGGTCGTGCCGACACCCAGGCGCTCCTCGGCGACCAGGTGCTCGTGGTGCGGCTGCAGGACGGGTGGGCGAGGGTCGTGGTGCCCTCACAGCCCAGCCAGCTCGATCCGCGCGGCTACCCGGGCTGGGTGCCGCAGCGCCAGCTGACCGCGACCCCGCCGGTCCGTGAGCCGCAGACGGCGACCGTCGTGCGTCGTACCGCGATGCTGCGGACGGACGAGGCCGAACCCCGTCCGGTGTTCCCGATCAGCTTCGGCACCCGGTTGCCCGTCGTCGACGCGACGTCGCGCTTCGTCCGGGTCCGGACGCCACTGGGTGGCGTGCGCCGGATCGCGGCCGACGCCGTCGTGGTGCACGACCCCGGCGAGCCCGCCGTCGCACCGTCCCGGGCCAGCCTGGTGCGCACCGCCAGGTCGTTCGTGGGCCTGCCCTACCTGTGGTCCGGCCTCTCCGGGTTCGGTCTCGACTGCTCCGGCCTGACCTGGCTCGACTACCGGGTACACGGGATCCGGATCCCGCGTGACGCCCTGCCCCAGTCCGCGCACGGCGCCGCCGCGAGCCCGCTGCGCCCGGGCGACCTGATGTTCTACGCGACCGCGGGCAAGGTGCACCACGTGTCGATGTACGCCGGGAACGGGCTGATGGTCCACGCCCCCGGGACGGGCCAGAAGGTCCAGGTCATCGAGACCTCGACACCGGCGTACCAGCGTGAGTACGCCGGGGCGCGTCGCTACCTGCCCTGACCACTCAGAGTGGAGTCCAGGCCCGATCGAACCAGCGGCGGATCCGTTCGGCGCCGAACGCGACCTTGTCGGCGACCAGGTCGGTCGAGGGACCCTCGAGCACGCCGGCCGGCGGTTGACCGCTGACGAAGGTCACGTCGACCTTCGCCACCATGTCCCCGCCGAACTCGAGGTAGCAGACCCCGTGGCCGTCGTACGTCGACGTCGGCGCCGAGTTCTGCAGACGGGCCAGGATCGTGGCGGCCACGACCGACGCCTGCCCCTCGGCGAAGACACCGGCCTTCGGCGTGCCGACGCTCGTGACGTCGCCGACCGCGTAGACGTCGGGGTAGGCCGTCTCCAGGGTGAGCGGGTCCACCGGGATCCATCCGTCGAGCGTCAGCCCGGCCCCGACCACGACAGCGGGGGCGCGGTGAACGGGGATGCCGAGGAACAGGTCGTAGCCGAGCTCCAGCCCGTCGCTGAGCAGCGCCACGTGGCGCTGGGGGTCGAGCTCGCGGACGAGCGCGTCCCGGTGCCATCCGATGCCCCGTTCGTAGAACGCGGCGAGGATGGCCCGCGACGCGTCCGGTGCGGGCGGGATGGGAACGGGGAACGGCATCGCCAACGACACCGATGACCGCTCGAGGAGCCCCCGGGCAGCGAGGAAGTCGTGGACGAGGAGTGCGGTCTCGCTGGGCGCGGGCGGGCACTTGAACGGGGTGCCGGTCACGCCCACGACGACGCGGCCGCCCTCGAAGGCCGCCAGCGCCTCGCTCGTCGTGACGGCGCCCTCCACCGTGTAGAACTCGTGGCCGTCCTCCACCAGCCCGGGCGTGGCCTCCGGGTGGAGGTCGGCGCCCAGTGCGACGACGAGGATCTCGGCCTCGAAGGTGCCGCGGTCGGTGATCACCTCCCTGGTCGCCGGGTCGATCGCCTCGATCGTCGCCTGGACGAACCGGACCCCGGGTTTGACCAGGTCGGCGTAGCGGTGGGTGACGTGGTCGATGCTGGTGCGCCCGAACATCACGTCCAGCTTGGAGAAGCCGAGCACGAAGGCATCGGCCCGGTCGATGAGGATCACGTTGGCGTCGTCGCCGCACCGTTGCGAGAGGGTGGTGGCGATCTCGAGCCCCCCGAAGCCGGCCCCGAGGATCACGACCCGGGCGGCGGTCACGAGAGGTCCCTCGGGTGGTGGTGCTCGAGGCAGCGCATCGAGACCGGCGGCCACAGCTGCGCCCACGGGCGCGCCTCCTCGAGCTGCGCGGCGAGGCGCAGCAGCAGGCCCTCGCCGCCGAACGGCCCCATCAGGTGCACGCCGATCGGCAGCCCGTCGCCGCTCCAGGCGAGGGGGACGCTCATCGCCGGACGACCGGTGAGGTTCGCGACCACCAGCGGGAAGGCGACCAGGTCGGCGGCCCGCGACTCCGCGGCGGCCGGGTCGTCGGAGGCGAGCTCGCCGAGGTGTGGTGGCGGCTCGGCCAGGGTCGGCGAGAGCCAGGCGTCGATCCCGTCGGGCCCGTCGCTCGCCGCCGCGACGGCGCGGGTGAACTCCTGGATCGTCGTCTGGGCCATCAGCAGCTCGCCGCCGGAGACGTGCTCGCCGCGCTGCCAGTAGAGCCGGGTCAGGGGCTCGAGCTCACCGGGCTCCGGGGGGCGGCCGAGCTCTCGGGTCCAGTAGCGGATCACCCAGTCGACGGCTGCGCCGTACGTGCGCCCGATCGCCGATCCCACCTGGGGTGTCAGCTCGGTGAGGTCGCGCTCGAAGACGTCGTGGCCGAGGTCGCTGAGCAGGGCGGCGGCCTCGTGGACCGCGGTGACGCAGTCGTCGTGCACCGGCCGTCCCTCCGCGGCGCGCCGGGTGACCGCGATCCGCAGCCGGCCGGGGGAGCGCCCGACCTCGTCGGCGAAGGTGCCCTCGTGCGGCGGTGCCCAGTAGGGGTCGCCGGGCGCGGGCCCCGCGGTCACGTCGAGCAGGGCGGCGCTGTCGCGCACCGTGCGGGTCAGCACGTGCTCCGTGACCATGCCGGCGAAGATGTCGCCGTAGCGGGGGCCGAGCGGGTTGCGGGCCCGGGTCGGCTTGAGCCCGAAGAGGCCGCAGGCGGACGCCGGGATCCGGATCGAGCCACCGAAGTCGTTGGCGTGCGCGACCGGGACCATCCCCGACGCCACGGCCGCGGCCGAGCCGCCGCTGGACCCGCCGGTGGTGCGGGAGGTGTTCCACGGGTTCGCCGTCGGTGTCGAGCCGCGCGGCTCGGCCGTCGGGGACATCCCGAACTCGGGCGTGCTGGTCTTGCCGAGGATGACGAAGCCCGCCCGCCGCAGCCGCGCGACGTACTCCTGGTCGCCGTGGGAGACGTAGCCGTCGAGGTAGGCGGAACCTTCCCGGATCGGCAGGCCGTCGACCTCGGCGCAGAGGTCCTTCACGAGGATCGGCACACCGGCGAACGGCAGGTCCGGGTCGAGCCCGGCGGCGGTCTCCACGGCCCGGTCGAAGTCGGTCACCACGAGCGCGTGCAGGTCGGGCTCGAGCTGCTCGACCCGCGCGATCGCCGCATGGACGAGGTCGACCGGCCGCAGCTGCCGGCGGTGGACGAGGTCCGCCTGGGCGACCGCGTCGGCGGTGTCGGGGACGCGCCGCGCGTCCGTGGTCCATGGCATGGAGGTGAGAGACATGAGACCCTCCCGGGTTCCGGGACTGGTGAACCCGGGTCATCGGCCGCGGTGACCCGGATCGGCTGGCTGATGGCTCCAGTGTCCGCACGCCTGTCAACGATTCGATAACCAGTGGCGCGCGTGGGGGCGCAGGGCGATCCTCGGAGCATGGAGATCACCGAGTTCGGCCCCGACGACCACGAGCGCGTACGTCGCTTCGTGGAAATCACCAACGCCGTGCGGCGGGCCGACTCGCCGTGGGTGCACCCGATGACCGAGCACGAGTGCGAGGGGCTGCTGCGCCACCACTGGGACGGGGAACCACCCGCCGCGTTCCTCGCGACGGTCGACGGTGAGCCGGTCGGGACCGCGGAGTTCCAGACCAGTGAGTACGACAACCTGCACCTCGCATGGCTGGACCTCGCGGTCCACCCCGAGCACCGGCGCCAGGGCCACGGCAGTGCGCTGCTCGAGGCGATGACGAAGCGCGCCCTCGCCGAGGGGCGGACCTCGGTGGGCACCGGCGGGTGGGAGAGCGAGGCCACGCGCGGCTTCGCGGAGCGGCACGGACTCGGGCTGCGGATGAACGAGATCAACCGTCGCCAGTTCCCGGCCGAGGTCGACTGGGCGCTCGTCGAGAAGCTGCACACCGAGGCGCTCGGTCACGCGTCGTCGTACGAGGTGGTCCGCCGGCTCGGCCGCACGCCCGACGACGAGCTCGCCGCGCTGGCCGAGATGACGAGCGCCATCAACGACGCCCCGACCGACGACCTCGACATCGAGGACGAGGTGTTCACGGCCGACCGGATGCGGGCCTACGAGCACGCCCAGACCGAACGCGGCTACCAACTGCACCGGGTCTTCGCGCGGCACCGGGGGACCGGTCAGCTCGCGGGACACACGGTCGTGGCCGTGGACGCGGAGCGGCCGCACCTCGCCGAGCAGCACGACACGTCCGTGGTCGCCGCGCACCGCGGCCACCGGCTGGGGCTGCTGCTCAAGGCCGACATGATGCTCTGGCTGCGTGAGACCCAGCCGCAGGTCGAGTCGGTCGACACCTGGAACGCGGCGTCCAACGACCACATGATCGGCGTCAACGAGGCGCTCGGCTACCGGGTGATGGGCCGGGCGCTGGCCTTCCAGAAGTCCATCTGACGGGCGGCGGGCGTAATCTCTGGCGCCCCCGGTCGTTGGAGGACCATGGTCGTCCACAGCTCCTCGCGTTCCGTCCCCGGCAACCCTGCCGTACGCCGTCTCGGCGCCGTCCTCGGTGCGCTGCTGCTCGCCGTCGCGGCGTTCGCCGTCTCCGGCGTCCTCTCGGCGACCGGCTCGTCGTTCCCGGCGCCGACCCCGCAGGCGGCCTGCGGACCGGGCGCCCGGCCCGAGACCGACATCCAGGGGCGGGTCCCGCAGTCCGACTACGACTCGGGCCGCGCGGCCCGGGGCTACCGGTGCAACACCGAGCAGGTGGCGCACCAGGGCAGGACCGGCGGCTTCAAGGTGCTGCGCTACACGGACGCGAAGGGCCACACCTGCGCGTTCTACGACTCCACGCTGCTCTTCCCGAAGGACGCGCCCTTCCAGTTCACGGCCGGGGAGGGCATCGGCGTCGTCGTGCTGGACATGGAGCGCCCCGGGGCACCCAGGAAGACCACGACCCTGCAGACCCCGGGCGTGGACTCGCCGCACGAGTCGGTGCTGCTCAACCAGCGGCGCGGGCTGCTCGCCGCGGTGGCGGGCAACGCGGCCACCCTGCCCGGGCAGTTCGACCTGTACGACGTGCGGTCGAACTGCCGTCAGCCGAAGCTGCTGTCGTCGACCCCCGTGGCGGTCCTCGGCCACGAGAGCGGCTGGTCACCCGACGGCAAGACGTTCTACGCCTCGAGCACGGGCGGCAACACCCTCGTGGCGCTCGACCTGACCGACCCCGCCGCACCGACCCCGATCTTCGAGCAGGCCGGTGTGAACTACCACGGCATGCGGCTCTCGGCCGACGGCCGCACCCTCTACGTGGCCAACATCGGCAACGGCTTCGACACCGGGGCACGCTTCGCGAACGGCGGGCTGCGGATCATCGACGTGAGCGAGATCCAGGACCGCGAGGCGGACCCCCAGGTCCACGTACTGGCCGATCTCACCTGGCCCGAGATGTCGATCCCGCAGGTGCCGCAGCCGTTCACCCGCGGCGGTCGCGACTACCTGCTCGAGGTCGACGAGTTCGCCAACTACTCGCTCGGCAGCACCGCCGACCAGTCGGCCGCACCGGTGGGTGCCGCCCGGATCATCGACGTCACCGACCCGGCCCACCCCTCGATCGTGTCCGCTCTCCGGCTCCAGGTGCACCAGCCGACGGCTCGGCGCGGTGAGCAGAAGAACGACCCCGGCGCCAGCATCCCCGTCCAGGGGTACGCCGGCCACTACTGCTCGGTGCCCACCCGCGACAACCCCCAGGTCGTCGCCTGCTCGATGATCCTGTCCGGGCTGCGCATCTTCGACATCAGCCGGCTGGCCCACCCGGTCGAGGTCGGCTACTTCAACAAGCCCCTGACCGAGCGCCGGCCCGACAACCCGACGGCGCAGGGCGGCTACGCCATGTCGCAGCCCGCGTGGGACGTCCGGCGCCGGAGCGTCTGGTACACCGACGGCAACAGCGGGTTCTACGTCGTACGCCTGGTCAACGGGATCGGGCAGCTGCTCGCCCGCTGATCCGACTGATCAGCTTCTCCTTGGACACGAGCCACGGATCCGGACATGTAGGGGGTGAGAGCCCACGATGTCCCCCAGGAGGGAACCATGGATCCCCAGCTCGACGAGCTTCTTGCTGCCGCCGCTCCACCGGTGGCCCGGCGTACCCCGGACCTGCAGCGCACCCTGGCCGCCCTCGTCGCTGACGCGGAAGCAGCGGTCCCGTCCGGAGGACGCCGGCTCGCTCGCCGCGTCGGGATCGTCAGCCTCGCGGCCGTCGGAGTGCTCGGCGTGGGCGCGGCCGGGGCGGCAGCAGGGTTCCTCCCGGTGTCCTGGTTCGACAGCCCCACCGCACTTCACGAGGAACGGGTTCTCTCGTCCGGAACGGCCTGTGAGGTCACCTACGCCGCCCGGGAGCTCGAGGACCCGGCGCATCGGGTCAGGCCGGCTGCCCGCGCCGCAGCGATGACGGCGGCGCAGGCCTTCCTGCACGACTTCGACCTGGCGAGCATCTCGGTGACGGACGCGGTGGCGAAGTACGAGGCGGCGCAGGCGAAGGTCAGGGCGTCGCGTGAGTACCAGGCGCTTCCGCCTGACGAGCGTGGCCCGGAGCTGTCGCCGGACGAGCTCGAGCTGGTGGCGGTCCAGGCGGAGTTGTCCCAGCGGTTGAGCGCCGAGCTCGAGCGACGGGGCCTGTCGCTCCACGTGGTCGACGTGGCTGCCGGGTCCAGGTGCGGCGACGAGCGGACTGGTCGGTGACCACGGTTGCTCGGGCGGCGATCAGGACGGTGCTGCGCGAGGTCTCCGACGATCTGCTCGCCTACCTCGAGCGCAGGGTCAGGTCCCGTGAGGACGCCGCCGACCTGCTCGGCGAGACCATGCTGCAGGCGTGGCGCAGGATCGATGCCTTCCCGGCCGATGACAGGGCGCGGCAGCGGATGTGGCTCTTCACGATCGCGGCCAACGTCCTCTCGAACCATCACCGCTCCCGCCGACGAGGGCTTGCGCTGGCCGATCGCCTCCGCACGCAGCTGGGCACCTCCGACCCGGTCCCCGACACCGCCGAGGTCAACGCTGTCCGCGACGCCGTTCTCCGGCTCCGCGACGCGCAGCGTGAGCTCGTGATGCTGGTCCACTGGGACGGGTTCACTATTCTCGAGGCGGCCGAGGTGCTCGGGGTCAACCCCTCCACGGCGCGCAGCAGGTACGCCGCCGCGCGGGCCGTCCTGCGCGAGGCGCTGTCGGAGAACGCTCCGGTGTGAGCTACCAGCCGCGCGTGCGCCACTCGCCGAGGTGCGGGCGCTCGGCGCCGATCGTCGAGTCGTTGCCGTGGCCGGGATAGAACCAGGTGTCGTCGGGCAGCCGCTGGAACACCTTCGACTCGACCTCGTCGATCAGCTGAGCAAAGGCGATCTCGTCGCCGAACGTGTTGCCGACGCCACCGGGGAACAGTGAGTCCCCGGTGAACAGGTGCGGGTGGCCGCCCGGGTCGTCGTACAGGAGCGCGACGGAGCCGGGGGTGTGGCCGGCGAGGGCGATGACCTCCAGGGTGCAGTCGCCGACGGCGATCCGGTCGCCCTGGACGACCGCGCGGTCGACGTGCACGCCGGTCTGCTCGGTGATCGACTCGGCGTCGGGCGCGCCCGCGACGACCTGGGCATCCGTGGCGCCGACGACGTCGGCGAGGGCCCGGTGGTGGTCCCAGTGCCGGTGCGTCGTGATCACGGTGACCAGGCCGTCGCCACCGATCAGGCCGAGCAGCTTCTCGGGCTCCGCGGCCGCGTCGATGAGGACCTGGGCATCGGTGCTCGTGCAGCGCAGCAGGTAGCAGTTGTTCGACATCTTCTCGTCGACGGCCAGCTTGGTGATCGTCAGGCCCGCGAGCTCGCGGGTGTCCGGGGCTCCGCCCGGCGTCACGTCTCCGGTGTAGGTCACCACGCCTCGATTCCCGGCAGCTCGCCGCCGTTGCAGGTCAGTCCCTCGCCGTTGCCGCGCCCGGTGAGCCACCAGCCGAGGTCGCCGGCCGTGCCGGTGACGGTGGGTCCGCCGTCCCCGAAGGCCCAGGTGCGGTCGACGTCGGTGGCGTGGGCGCGGAACGGCTCGGCCGCGGGGTGACGCTTGCCCATGGCGTCGAGCAGCAGGGCGCCGAAGGCCGGCTCCCAGTCCTTCGTCGTGTAGCCGACGGCGAGATCGACGTGGTGGATCTCGACCTCGCGCAGCCGCATCCCGGCCGTCGAGCGCGCGTGGAACGTCCGCCCGCCGGGGGTTCGCTCGATCGAGGCGTCCCAGGCGTCGTCGGGCATGGCGGCCACGGCGTCGGCAAACGCGGTCGTGGCGCCGAGCAGGCGCGTGCGGAGCTCGGTCGGCTCGACGGTCGCGAGCTCCTCGATGTCGCTGTCGCGGGCTTCGGAGGAGGAGTACATCGGGGTGGGCTCGCCCTGGACGATCCCGGACAGGGCAGCGGCCAGGCCCTCCGCGTTGAGCGTCAGGTGGGCGACCACGTGTGCGCGCGTCCAGCCGGGGAGCCCGCTCGGCTCGGACCAGGCGGTCCCGTCCAGCGCGTCCACGTCGCGGACCAGGCGCTGGGTGGCTTCGTGCAGGATCTCGGTCTCGGTGGGTCCGGGCGGGGGCTCGTGGGGAGTCTCGTCTGCCATGGCCCCATCCTGACCGGTCGTCGGTGAGCGGGCCAGCCTATCCCCGCAATGGCGGGACTGTCGGTGGCCCGTGAGATCGTGAACAGCGTGGCGTGGCGGCTTGCCCTGCGTCGGTAAGATGACGAACACTTGTTCGAACACGTTCCGGTCGACTTTCGAGGATTGCCAGTGGCGGATCAGCTCATCATCCGGGGGGCCCGGGAGCACAACCTCAAGGACGTCTCCCTCGACCTGCCGCGTGACGCGCTCATCGTGTTCACCGGCCTGTCCGGGTCCGGCAAGTCCTCGCTCGCCTTCGACACGATCTTCGCCGAGGGCCAGCGCCGCTACGTCGAGTCGCTGTCGGCGTACGCCCGCCAGTTCCTCGGGCAGATGGACAAGCCCGACGTCGACTTCATCGAGGGGTTGTCGCCGGCTGTCTCGATCGACCAGAAGTCCACGTCGAAGAACCCGCGCTCGACCGTCGGCACCATCACCGAGGTCTACGACTACCTCCGCCTCCTCTACGCCCGTGCCGGCCGGCCGCACTGCCCGACCTGTGGCGCGCCGATCGAGCGGCAGACCCCGCAGCAGATCGTCGACCGGATCATGGCGCTCGAGGAGGGGCGCCGCTTCCAGGTGCTGGCCCCGGTGATCCGCGGCCGCAAGGGGGAGTACGTCGAGCTCTTCCGTGAGCTGCAGACCCAGGGCTTCTCCCGCGCCCGCGTCAACGGTGAGACGCACCAGCTCGACGACCCGCCGAAGCTCGACAAGCAGAAGAAGCACACCATCGAGGTCGTCGTCGACCGGCTCGCGGTCAAGGAGTCCTCCAAGCGCCGGCTCACCGACTCGGTCGAGACCGCGCTCAACCTCGCCAGCGGCCTGGTGACCTTCGACTTCGTCGACCTGCCCGCCAAGGACCCGGGCCGCGAGCAGCGGTTCAGCGAGAAGATGGCGTGCCCCAACGAGCACCCGATCGACACCGACGAGCTCGAGCCGCGCTCGTTCTCCTTCAACTCTCCCTTCGGCGCCTGCCCCCAGTGCCACGGCCTCGGCACCCGGATGGAGGTCGACCCCGAGCTGGTCGTCCCCGACCCGCAGGCCACGCTCGGCGAGGGGGCGATCCAGCCCTGGAGCCAGGCGCACGTCGCCGACTACTTCCTGCGGCTGATGGGCGCGCTGGGTGACGAGCTCGGCTTCGACCTCAACACCCCGTGGCACAAGCTCTCCGCCAAGGCCCAGCAGTCGTTGCTCAACGGCCACTCGACCAAGGTCCACGTCGTCACCCGCAACCGCTACGGCCGCGAGCGTGCCTACTACGCCGAGTTCGAGGGCGTGCGCAGCTACATCGAGCGCCGCCACCGCGAGGCCGAGTCCGACACGAGCCGCGAGCGGTTCGAGGGCTTCATGCGCGAGGTGCCCTGCCCCGCCTGCTCCGGCAGCCGGCTCAAGCCGGTGTCGATGTCGGTGACGCTGGGTGCCCGCGAGACCGGCGGCCTCAACATCGCCGAGGTCTGCGCGCTGCCGATCAACGAGACCGCCGACTTCCTGCGCAACCTCGAGCTCACCTCGCGCGAGCGGCAGATCGGGGAGCGGGTCCTCAAGGAGATCCAGGAACGGCTCAACTTCCTGCTCGACGTCGGCCTCGACTACCTCTC
>DASTUX010000098.1:0-2072 GCA_035759395.1 Nocardioides sp. | reverse complement strand
GGAGCGGCTGGCCTCGGAGCCGAAGTTCCGCAGCGAGAACCTGATGATCGTGGACCTGCTGCGCAACGACCTCTCGATGGTCTGCGAGCCCGGCACGGTCGAGGTCCCGGTGCTGATGGAGGTCGAGTCCTACGCCACCGTGCACCAGCTCGTGTCGACGGTCCGCGGCCGGCTGCGCAGGGGGGTCTCGACGATTGACGCCCTGCACGCGCTCTTCCCTGCGGGCTCGATGACCGGCGCCCCCAAGCTGCGCACGATGTCGATCATCGACCGGGTCGAGGGGTCTCCGCGCGGCGCGTACGCCGGCGCCTTCGGCTGGATCGCCGCCGACGGCCGCGCCGACCTCGGGGTCGTGATCCGCTCGCTGATGACCGCCGGCGACGGCCGCTACCGCCTCGGCAGTGGCGGTGCGATCACCGTCCTGTCCGACGTCGTCGAGGAGTACGACGAGTCCCGCTGGAAGGCGGAGCGGCTGCTGCGCGTCTTCGAGTGAGCCTCAGCGGCGGGACCGGTCCACCAGGTTCGCGACCTGGGTGAGCCCGTCGCGGGTGAGACCGTCGACGACCCCGTCGACGTCGGCCTCGGACCGGTTCTGGCTCATCTTGACCTTCATCTCGACCCGGTTGATCAGCACCTCGACGCCCACGATCGCCCGCAACTGCCCGGCCACGTAGCGATCGGGAGCGTCACTGACGTCCCACGGCTCGTCGCGAGGGGACTCGTGCCGCTCGGTGAGGCGGCGTACATGCTGGTCGAGCCACTCGACGTCGTCGTGGACGACGAGGTCGCCGTAGACGTGGGCGACGGCGTAGTTCCAGGTCGGCACGACCCGGCCGTGCTCGGCCTTGCTGGGGTACCAACTGGGGCTGATGTAGCTGTCCGGGGCGTGCGCGATGACCAGCGCCTCGCCCGTCGGCGGCCGGCGCCACTGGTCGTTGTTGCGCGCCACGTGGCCGACCATTGCCCCCTGCGCCCCGCGCTCCGGGTCGAAGAGCATCGGCAGGAAGGTCGCCACGAGGCCCTCGTCGGTGACCGTCACGAGGTCGGCGGCGCGCACCGAAGCCAGGAAGTCGGCCGTCGTCTCGTCGTCGGCCCGGAAGTGCGCAGGCGTGTACATGGATCGATTCTCCCCGACCGGGGTCTTCGGCTCGTGGGCAATGCGAGGTCCTGTCACGATGGTGGCCATGTCCGGTCGCGCGCTCAGCTTCGGAGCGATCGCGGCAGCGTACGAACGTTTCCGGCTCGGATATCCCGTGGAGCTTTTCGACAGGGTGACGGCGTACGTCGGTCGGCCGGTTCGGACGGCCCTCGAGATCGGTGCCGGGACCGGCAAGGCGACCCGCTTGTTCGCGGAACGGGGCGTCACTGTCACCGCGACCGAGCCGGACGGGGCGATGCTTGCCGAGCTGCGCAATCACGTGCCGGCGAGCGTCACGACCGTTCAGGCCGCCTTCGAGGATCTGCAACCGGGCGAGCGCTACGGACTGGTCTATGCGGCAGCGGCGCTGCACTGGACGAACCCTCAGGGTCGGTGGTCGCGCATGGCGTCGCTGCTGGAGCCGGGTGGGGTGTTTGCCTCGTTCGGTGGACCGGTCCAGCTGGCTGACCCGTCTCTGGAGGAAGCCGTGCGCGCGGCGCGGGCACCGTTCCTGGAGAGCGACGACGTTCCGTCTCCGGACGGGACGCCCCCTGGCAATGAGATGCAGTGGCCGGGCACGGAGCTCCAACGGTCCGAGTGGTTCGCCGACGTCCAGCAGTCCGTGATCGAGCGCCGCTTGACGATGAGCGCCCGCGACTACGTCGGCCACCTCTCGACCGTCTCGGCCTATCTCGAGCTGCCGACTTCGGAGCGGGAGCAGGTACTCGCCCGGATCGGGCAGGTCCTGCCGGACAACGTCGAGATCGCCGCAGACATCACCGTCCATCTCGCGCGAACGTCCTGACGGCGGACACGCACTGCCGTTGCGGAGAGCCGCGATGCGCCAAGCCTTGGCTACGGTGACGCCCATGCTGAATCGCCAGATCGGGCCCGTCGAAGTCCGCGACCTCGAGCCGTGGCATGCCGAGGAGTT
>DASTUX010000097.1:0-18948 GCA_035759395.1 Nocardioides sp. | reverse complement strand
CGAGTCGATCATCCCGTGGTCGGAGACCACCACGAGCCGGGTCCAGGACGGGAGCGCCTCGCGCAGCTGCTCGGCCTCGGCGTCGATCATCGAGAGCTGCTGCAGCCACTGGGTCGACGCGACGCCGTAGCGGTGCCCGGTCCAGTCGAGGTCGCCCTCGTACAGGTACGTCAGCGACGGGCGCTCGGCGCAGGCCAGGACCGCCGCGGCGATCCGCTCCCCCACCTTGTCGGCGCCGACGTAGTCCGCGCCGCGGTGCGCCGCGAGCGTCAGCCCGCTGCTCGCGAACTCGCGCTTGTTGACGACCGTCATCGAGACACCCCGCGCGCGCAGCCGCGCGAACGCCGTCGGGTGCGGCTGCCACTCCACCGGGTCGACGTTCTTGTCCCACATCAGCGCGTTGAGCAGCTTGCCGGTGCCGGGCACCCGCGACGTGAACCCGACCAGGCCGTGCGCCCCCGGCGTCAGGCCGGTGCCCAGCGAGGTGAGGCTGGTCGCGGTGGTGGACGGGACGCCGGACGTGCCCGGCGCCTGTGTCTCGAGCAGGCTCGAGAGGTACGGCGCGGCGTGGGCGTAGCGCTCGAGCTGCCGGGCGCCGAGCCCGTCGATCAGGAAGACGACGTACGCCGGGGCGGCGGGCAGCTGGAGCCCCGAGGGCTGCTCCCCGTCGAGCGGGGTGCCGAGCGCGAGCGCGACCGCGGGGACGACGTCCCCGAGCGAGCGCTGGTGGTAGGCGGGTTCGACGAAGGCGCCCGTGGGCGCGCCGAGGGTCACGCCCCGTGCGTCCGGGCGGAGAGTGACTCCGCGAAGGAGAGGAGGCCGGCGACCGCGTCCGTGCCGTCGGCAGCGGCCGAGACCCGCAGCGAGAAGTCGTCGGAGGCGAGCACGCCGGTGTAGCCGTGGTCGGCGTCGCAGTCGGCGTCGCTGCAGGCCGCAGGCTCGAGGTCGATCCGGCTCACGCCGCCCCAGCCGATCGTCATGACGGCCTCGGCGGGCGGCGTCGGGCCGGAGGTGGGGTTCGTGATCATCCGGGTGACCACGACCGAGCGCACCGACGAGAGCAGGATCGCCTCGGTCGACGTCGAGGTGTACGGCTCGGGCAGCAGGTCGTCGGCCGCGTGCTCGTCGGTGTGGGCCAGCACCAGGCGGGTCGGGGTCAGCACGACCACGCTCAGGTGGCGGCGGACCTCGTCGCGCTCGAAGGTCGGCTCGTGGTGGACGAAGAACGACACGACCTGCTCCCCCGCCACGGCGGAGTCGACGCCGTCGGCCACCACGTCGGGGTAGTACCCCGTGCGGTCGATGGCGTCCCTGAGCTCCAGGGTGCGGTCGTGGTCCTCAGCGGTGCGGCTGCGCATGTGTGCAGTCTGTCACGCGATGCCCTCTAGTCCGGGATCGTGTCCCCGGGGTGCTCCGGCAACCGGCGCACGAACCAGTCGGACCGGGCGTCGACGACCGGGTCCACGCGGCCGACCGCGGTGAGCACGGTCGTCGCCTCGGCGCCGGCGAGGACCAGCGACAGCTCGAGGAAGCTCACCTGCGGCAGGTCGTTCTGGAGCTGCGCGATCCGGCGGATCAGCCGCTCGACCTCGGCCACGTCGACGACCTCGCTCCCCCGGTAGCCGAACAGCATCGGGGAGGACTTGATCTCACGCACCATGGCGGCGGCGTCGCGGTCGCTGAGCGGCGGGATCCGGTAGGACTTGTCGGCCAGCAGCTCGATCAGCGGCCCCGAGATCCCGAACGACACCACCGGACCGAACAGCGGGTCCTCGATCGTGCGGATCGCGACCGGCACCCCCGGCGAGGAGTTCTTCTGCACCACGAAGCCGGCCTTCTCCGGCTCGGTGATCAGCTTGTTCAGGGACTGCCACGCGTCCCGCATCGCCGCCGCCGAGTCGATGTTGCGCCACACGTGGGCCAGGTCCGGCCGCTCCCGCAGGTGGTCGGCGGTCGCCTTGAGCACCACGTCCCAGCCCAGCTCGCGACCGGCCGTCTGCGCCTGGCGCAGGGTCGTGACCGGCCGGGTCTCCCACAGCTCGATGCCGTACGCCGCCAGCAGCGCGGTCAGGTCGGCCGACCCGAGGTCGGTGCCCTCGGGGTTGCGCATCAGCAGCTCGTTGACCAGCCGCTTGGCTCCCTGGTGGTCCACCTCGTCGGGCTTCAGCGGCGGGCCGTCGGGCGTGCGCAACCACACGGCGTACTCCACGACGCGTGCGAGCGCACGCACCGCGGCCTCGACAGCGGGGTACGACGGCACCGAGCCGCGGCCGGCGGTGGAGCCGGCGACGTCGGGCACGCGGAGCAGCTCGGGCACGCCCTCCGCACCGAGGAACGAGGACACGAGGGGCTTGTCGGACTGCTCCCCCACGGCGGCCAGGACGTTGGCGACGTCCTCACCTGAGACGTTGAGCGGCGGGATGTAGACCGCGACGACCGAGTCGACCTCGGGGTCGTCGATGGCCATGTCGAGGGCATCCTCGAAGTCCTCGGCGGTGGCGTCGGCGCCGAGGGCGACCGACTTGTTCACGACCAGGCCCACGGCGGCCGCGGCGTCGGCGGCGAGGAGACCGAGGGCGTCGGAGTTGCCGACGATCGCGACCCGGCGCCCGCGCGGCAGCGGCTGGTGGGCCAGCAGCTGCGCGACGTCGAACATCTCCTCCAGGGTGTCCACCTGGATCACCCCGGCCTGACGGAACATCGCGTCGACGGCCTGCGGCGGCGCGGCGATCTTGCGCACGGCGTGGCCCATCGGCACGCCCTGGGTGGTCCGCCCGGAGCGGACCGCGATGATCGGCTTGCGGAGCGAGACCCGGCGGGCGATCCGGGAGAACTTGCGGGGGTTTCCGATCGACTCCAGGTAGAGCAGCACGACCTCGGTGGCGTCGTCCTCCTCCCAGTACTGCAGGAGGTCGTTGCCGGAGACGTCGGCGCGGTTGCCCGCGCTGACGAACGACGACAGGCCCAGGCCCCGGTTGTTGACCTTCTCGAGGATCGCCGAGCCCAGGGCTCCGGACTGGCAGAAGAAGCCGGCACGGCCGCGGGGCGGCATCACCCCGGAGAGCGAGGCGTTGAGCGACACGGCCGGGTCGGTGTTGATGACGCCCAGGCAGTTGGGGCCGATCAGGCGCAGGCCGTAGGACCGGGACAGCCCGACGAGCCGGCGCTGCCGCTGGCGGCCCTCCTCGCCGGTCTCCGCGAAGCCGGACGAGATGACGACCAGGCCGTGGACCCCCTTGGCCGCGCAGTCGAGCACGACCTCCTGCACCGCCTCCGCCGGGACGGCGACGATCGCCACGTCGACGTCGTCGGGGATGTCACCGACGGACTTGTACGCCGGCATGCCCGACACCGCGGCCGAGCTCGGGTTCACGACGTACACGCGCCCGGTGAAGTCGCCCATGACGAGGTTGCGAACCAGCGCCTGGCCGATCGTGTCCTGACGACGGCTGGCGCCGATCACCGCGACCGAGCGCGGGTTGAAGAACCGGTGGATCGATGCGGACTCCGCGCGGTGCTCGCGATTGATCATCACGCCGATCGCCGTGTCCGTCGGGTCGATCGGGAACTCCAGCATGAGCACGCCGTCCTCGTACTCGCTGGCGACCCGGTAGCCGGCGTCCCGGAACGTCTGGATCATCCGGCTGTTGTCGGGGAGGATCTCGGCGACGAACTTCTCCACCCCGCGCTCGCGGGCGGCCTGCGCGAGGTGCTCGAGCAGCAGCTGCGCGATCCCGCGACCCTGGTGCTGGTCCTCGACGAGGAACGCGACCTCGGCCTCGCCGGGGCGGACGACGTCGTACCGGCCGACCGCGATCATCTGGCCGGACAGCGTCAGCACGAACGCGACCCGGTTGACGTGGTCGACCTGGGTGAACCGGGCGACGTCGCGCTCGGAGAGGTGCGGCATCGGGCTGAAGAACCGGTAGTACTTCGACTCGTCGGAGACCCGGGAGTAGAACTCCCGCAGCAGCTCGGCGTCGCCGGCCCGGATCGGGCGGATGTGCGCCGCACGCCCGTCGCGGAGCAGGACGTCGGCCTCCCAGTGGCGCGGGGCGGGAGGGATCTCCACAGCTGCCGGTTCGACGTCGGTCACGCCCGAAATCTAGCGTGGCTTGGTGAATCCGGCGTGCCCGCCGGGTTTCGTGGAAGTGCACCGGGGAGAATGACCGCCATGGCCAGGCGTACGACGAAGCAGCAAGAGCTCCCCGACGACTTCGAGGAGCACATCCTCGACATCGACGTCGGGGACGAGATGCGCGCGTCCTTCCTCGAGTACGCCTACTCCGTCATCTACTCCCGGGCGCTGCCCGATGCGCGCGACGGGCTGAAGCCGGTCCAGCGCCGGATCCTCTACACGATGGACCAGATGCGGCTCTTCCCCGACCGCGGGCACGTCAAGAGCGCCCGCGTCGTCGGTGAGGTCATGGGTCGGCTGCACCCGCACGGCGACAGCGCGATCTACGACGCCATGGTCCGGATGGCGCAGCCCTGGTCGCTGCGGGTCCCCTTCATCGACGGGCACGGCAACTTCGGCTCGCCCGACGACTCCCCCGCCGCCATGCGGTACACCGAGGCCCGGATGGCGCCGGCCGCCGTCGCGATGACCGCCTCGATCGACGAGGACACCGTCGACTTCAAGCCCAACTACGACAGCCGCGAGTTCGAGCCGACCGTGCTGCCGGCCGCGATCCCCAACCTGATCGTCAACGGCACCACGGGCATCGCGGTCGGCATGGCGACCAACATCGCGCCGCACAACCTGGTCGAGGTGGTGCAGGCGCTGCGCCACCTGATCAGCCACCCGAACACCGACGTCGACGGCCTGATGCGCTTCATCCCCGGCCCCGACCTGCCGACCGGCGGCAAGATCGTCGGGCTCGAGGGGATCCGCGACGCCTACGAGACCGGCCGCGGCACGTTCCGGATGAGGGCCACCGCGCGGATCGAGTCGATCACCCCCCGCCGCAAGGGGATCGTGGTGACCGAGCTGCCGTACGGCGTCGGCACCGAGCGCGTCATCGAGCGGATCAAGACGCTGGTCCAGGGCAAGAAGCTCCAGGGCATCTCCGACATGAAGGACCTCACCGACCGCGAGAAGGGCCTGCGCCTGGTCATCGAGGTCAAGAACGGCTTCCACCCCGAGGCCCTGCTCGAGCAGCTCTACCGCCAGACGCCGATGGAGGACACGTTCGGCATCAACGCCGTCGCGCTCGTCGACGGCCAGCCGCGCACGCTCGGGCTCAAGGAGATGCTGCAGGTCTTCCTGTCGCACCGCTTCGAGGTCGTCCGCCGCCGCTCGCAGTTCCGCCGGAACAAGAAGGCCGAGCGCCTGCACCTCGTCGACGGCCTGCTGATCGCCCTGCTCGACATCGACGAGGTCATCCAGGTGATCCGCACCAGCGACGACGCGGGTGCCGCTCGCGAGCGACTGATCTCGGTCTTCGAGCTCTCCCAGGCCCAGGCCGACTACATCCTCGAGATGCAGCTGCGTCGGCTCACCCGCTTCAGCAAGCTCGAGCTGGAGAAGGAGCAGGAGCAGCTGCGCCGCGAGATCGAGGAGCTCGACGCGATCCTCAACGACGACAAGCTCCGCTGGAAGGTCGTCTCCGACGAGCTGGCCGAGGTCGCCAAGACCTACGGCACGCCCCGCCGTACTGTCCTGCTGGAGTCGGCCGGCACCCAGGTCACCTCGTCGGCGGTGCCGCTCGAGGTCGCCGACGACCCGTGCTTCGCATTCCTGTCCTCGACCGGCCTGCTGGCCCGGTCGACCACCGACGAGCCGCTCGGCTCCGGTGGGGCGCGCACCAACCACGACGTCATCGTCTCCGCGGTGCGGGCCACCGCGCGCGGCGAGATCGGCCTCGTCACGTCGCGCGGTCGCGTGCTCAAGCTGTCGGTCCTCGACCTGCCGGCCATCCCGTCCTCGGCCAACGACCCCAACCTGCAGGGCGGTGTCCCCCTCAGCGAGGTGCTCTCGCTCGAGACGGGCGAACGGGCGCTGGCGCTGACCTCACTGCCTGCCGACGGGCCGGGGCTCGCCCTCGGCACCCGGCAGGGCGTCGTCAAGCGGGTCAACCCCGACGTCCTCTCGCGCGACGAGTGGGAGGTCATCTCCCTCAAGGACGGCGACGAGGTCGTCGGCGCCCTCGACCTGCGCACCGGTGACGAGACGCTCTGCTTCATCTCCTCCGACGCCCAGCTGCTCCACTTCGGTGCCGACGGCGTACGTCCCCAGGGTCGCTCCGGCGGCGGCATCGCCGGGATCCGGCTGACCGCCGGCGAGCAGGTCGCGTGGTTCGGCGCCCTCGACCGGGCCGTCCTGGACAGCCCCGAGGGTGCCGTGGTCGTCACGGCCTCGGGCTCGTCGACCGCGCTGCCCGGCACCGAGCCGGGTGCGGTCAAGGTGACGCCGTTCTCGGAGTACCCCGCCAAGGGCCGTGCCACGGGCGGGGTTCGCTGCCACCGGTTCCTCAAGGGCGAGGACGCGCTCGTCTTCGCGTGGGCCGGTGCCGCCCCCGCCAGGGCAGCAGCGTCCAGCGGTGCGCCGATCGAGCTGCCGGCCGCCACGGGGCGTCGCGACGGCTCGGGCGTTCCCGGCAGCCAGGCGATCGCAGCCTGCGCCGCGCCGGTCGGACCACGCCTCGATCCGGTGCCTCCCGTGCAAGGCTGATCGCATGCTGACTCGCTCACCGGCGCGCTCGCGGCGGATCGCCGCGCTGCTGCTCGCCGCCGTCACCGGCCTCGCCCTCTCGTCGTGCAGCAACGACGACGGCGGGCCGAGCGCCTCGCCCGAGGACGTCATGGCGCAGGCGAAGCAGCAGCTCGACGACACCAGCGGCGTGAACATGAGCCTGTCGACGTCCGACCTCCCCGCCGACGTGCAGGGCATCGAGGAGGCCACCGGGACCGCCACGCACGCCCCGGCCTTCGACGGCACGATCACCGTGGTGCTCTCCGGGCAGGCGTTCGACGTGCCCGTGATCGCCGTGGACGGCACGGTCTACGCCCAGGTCCCGCTGACGCCCGGCTGGCAGGACATCGACCCCAGCGACTACGGCGCGCCCGACCCGGCGATGCTGATGGACACCGAGAAGGGGTTCTCGTCTCTGCTTCCGGCGACGACCGGCCTCGAGTCCGGCCAGAGCGTGCGGGGCGGCGAGAACAACGACGAGATCCTCACCGAGTACACCGGCACGGTGCCCGGTGACGTCGTCAAGAACGTCATCCCGAGCGCGACCGGCGACTTCGACGCGACGTACACCGTCAGCGAGGACGGCGAGCTGCGGCAGGCGACGCTGACCGGGGTCTTCTACCCCGACTCCGACTCGATGACCTACACGATCTCGTTCGACGACTACGGCACGGAGAAGGAGATCTCCGCGCCATGATCTGCGCTCGATGACGGGCCAGCCCCGGCTGCTGCTCAGCCTGGCAGCCGTGGCCGTCGCCTTCGCGGCCGCCGACACGTACGTCGTCGTGCTGGCGCTGCCGGACATGATGAACGGCGTCGGCATCCCGATCGACCAGCTCCAGCGCGCGGCCCCGATCGTCTCGGGCTTCCTGCTCGGGTACGTCGCGATGCTGCCGCTGATCGGCCGGATCGCCGACCTGCGCGGCCGGGTGCCGGTGCTGGTCGCCGCGCTGGTCCTGTTCGCCGTCGGCTCCCTGGTCACGACGCTGGCCTACGACATGCCGACCCTCGTCGGCGGGCGGTTCCTGCAGGGCGTCGGCGGCGGCGGGCTGGTCCCCGCCACGCTCGCTCTCGTCGCCGACCTCTACCCCGCGGACCGCCGTGGTGTCCCGCTCGGCATCGTGTCCGCCGTGCAGGAGCTCGGCAGCGTGGTCGGGCCGCTGTTCGGCGCGCTGGTCCTCGCCGTGGCCGACTGGCGGGCGATCTTCCTGGTCAACCTCGCGGTCGGCCTGGTCCTCGCCGCCGCGATCAGCGCGCTCGCGGTGGAGCGAGCGCCCGACCTTCCGCCGGTTGGGGAGCGAGCGCCAGCGAGCGTCTCGAGACCCCGTGACGCGATCGGTGTCCTGCTCCTGCTCCTCACCCTCGCAACAGGCGCCCTGGTCTTCGTCCGTCCCTCACAGGTCCTCCGCGACCTCACCTGGGGCCGGCTCTTCGTGCCCTTTGCCGGGGACGGCCGCTGGCTGACGCCGCTCGGCGTGGTGGCCATCGCCGCACTGCTGCTCTTCCTGGCCCGGTGCAGCACGGCGGCGCGTCCCCTCGTCGACCTCGTCGGCTGGGCTCGCACCGCCCGTGAGGCGGACCTGGTGGGGTCGCTCTTCCTCGGCGCGGCCCTCGCCGGGGTGATCCTGGCGTTCGCGACCGCGGACCCCAAGGTCCAGGTCTTCTCCGACCAGGGGCTCTGGTACCTGCTCGGCTCCGCCCTCGCCACCGTCGCGTTCGCGCTCCATCTGCGCCGGGCCGAGGCGCCGCTCGTGCCGCGTGGAGCGCTGCGGCGTACCCCCGCCTGGGGCGCGATGGCGGTGAGCTTCTTCGTCGGCGCCGCCCTGATCGCGGCCCTGATCGACATCCCGATCTTCGCGCGGACCACGGTCTACTCGGACTCGCAGCTGATGGCGGCACTCGTGCTGGTCCGCTTCCTGGTCGCGCTGCCCGTCGGCGCGGTCGTCGGCGGCTACCTCACCCGCAGGGTGAGCGCCGGCCTGGTCACCGCGACCGGGATGGCCCTGGCCGCGGTCGGCTTCGTGCTGATGAGCCGCTGGGGCATCAGCAGCCTCGACGACGCCTCGGCCAACGTCGCGCTGGTCGTCGGGGGCCTCGGCTTCGGGCTGGCGCTGGCTCCGGTGAACGCCGCCGTGCTGGCGAGCACCGACGACGAGGTGCACGGCCTCGCCAGCGCCATGGTGGTCGTGTCGCGGATGGTGGGGATGCTGGTCGGGATCTCGGCGCTCACCACGATCGGGCTGCGCCGCTACTACGCCGAGCAGTCCGACCTGCCGTCGGCGCGCGAGGTCTGCGACGGCAGGACCCGGTGCTCGGAGTTCACCGACCTGCTGCGCGTCGCGGGCATCGCCCAGGAGCAGACGGTCTTCGCCGGCGCCGCGGTCTGCGCCGTCGTCGCGGGCGTCCTCGCCCTGCTGCTGTTCCGCTCGGCGGCGACCCGCGCGATCGACACCGGGGACCTGCTCCGCGCCACCGGCTGACCGTCCGGGGTCCGGGCAGGCTGACCCGGGCCACGCGCGGCTCCGCTACGGTTTCGCTCGTGGGTGACTTCGACGACCTGATCACTGCCAACCGGAAGTTCGCCGCCGAGTTCGAGCTCGGCGGCTTCGACGGCGTGGCACACGCCGGCGTCGCGATCGTGACGTGCATGGACTCGCGGATCGACCCGCTGCACATGCTCGGGCTCAAGGCGGGCGACGCCAAGATCTTCCGCAACCCCGGTGGCCGCGTCACCGAGGCCGCGCTCGAGGCGCTGGTGCTGGGCGCGCACCTGCTCGGCGTACGCCGGATCCTGGTGATCCCCCACACCCGCTGCGCGATGACCTCGAACACCGAGGCGGAGCTGCGCGAGAAGATCGGCGCCTCCTCCGGCCAGGACGCCTCGTGGCAGGAGTTCCACGTCATCGACGACCAGGTCGCCTCGCTGCGCGAGGACGTCCGCAAGGTGCAGGCGCACCCGCTGATCCCCGACGAGGTCGTCGTCGGCGGGTTCGTCTACGACGTCGACACGGGGCTCATCGACCAGATCGTCTGACCCGGCCGACCTGACTCAGGCGTCGAGCGCCTCGACGTCGACCTCGTAGGCACCCTGCACGATGAACTCCTTGCGGGGAGCGACCTCGGAGCCCATGAGCAGCTCGAAGACGCGGGCCGCCTCGTCGGCGTCGTCGACGGTGATCCGGCGCAGCGTGCGGTGGCGCGGGTCCATGGTCGTCTCGGCCAGCTGGTCGGCATCCATCTCACCCAGACCCTTGTAGCGCTGGACCGGGTCCTTCCACTTCACGCCCTTCTTCTTCAGCTCGGCGAGCTTCCGCTGGAGCTCGTCGTCGGAGTAGGTGTAGACGTACTTGTCCATGCCCTTCTTCGGCTGCGAGATCTCGATCCGGTGCAGCGGCGGCACCGCGGAGTAGACCCGGCCCTCGCTGATCAGGTCGGGCATGTACTTGAAGAACAGGGTGGCCAGCAGGCAGCGGATGTGGGCGCCGTCGGAGTCGGCGTCGGCCATGAAGATGATCCGGCCGTAGCGGGCCGCGTCCAGCTCGAAGGTGCGTCCCGAGCCGGCACCGACCACCTGGATGATCGAGGCGCACTCGGTGTTCTTGAGCATGTCGCCGACCGAGGCCTTCTGGACGTTGAGGATCTTGCCGCGGATCGGCAGCAGCGCCTGGAACTCGGAGTTGCGGGCCAGCTTGGCCGTGCCGAGCGCCGAGTCACCCTCGACGATGAACAGCTCGGTGCGGTCGTTGTCGGTCGCACGGCAGTCGGCCAGCTTGGAGGGCAGCGCCGACGACTCCAGGGCGTTCTTCCGGCGCTGGGTCTCCTTGTGCGTGCGGGCCGCGATCCGGGTCTTGGAGGCCCCGACGACCTTCTCCATCACGAGCTTGGCCTGGGCCTTCTCGACGCGCTTGGTGGAGGTCAGGAACTTCTTCAGCTCCGACGACACGACCTTGCGCACGGCGGCCCGCACGGCGGGCGTACCGAGGATCTCCTTGGTCTGGCCCTCGAACTGCGGCTCGGCCAGGCGGACCGTGACCACCGCGGTCATGCCCTCCATGACGTCGTCCTTGAGCACGTCGAGGTCGTTGACCTTGAGCGCCTTGCTCGAGCGCATCACGTCGTTGAACGTCTTGGTCACGGCCTGCTCGAAGCCGCTGACGTGCGTGCCGCCCTTGGGCGTGGCGATCACGTTGACGAAGGAGCGCAGCTCGGTGTCGTAGCCGGTGCCCCAACGGACCGCGACGTCGACGCCGAGCTCGCGCTCGACCTCCTGCGGGGTCATGTGGCCCTTGTCGTCGAGCAGCGGCACGGTCTCGGTGAAGGAGTCGGTGCCCTGGAGCCGCAGGACGTCGGTGACGGCCTCGTCGTGGGAGAGGTACTCCGCGAACTCCGCGATGCCGCCGTCGTGGCGGAACTTCTCCTCGACCAGCTGGTCGCCGCGCAGGTCACGGATGACGAGCTCGAGGCCGGGCACGATGAACGACGTCTGCCGGGCCCGCCCGAGCAGCCCCTCGAACTCGAAGGTCGCGTCCTTGGTGAAGATCTGCCGGTCCGGCCAGAACCGGATCCGGGTGCCGCTCCTGCCCTTGGCCACGCGCCCGCCCTTGCGGGTCAGGCCGGACTTCGGCTCGAACGGCGCGTCGACCGCGTCGCCGGCGAAGACGCCCGGGACGCCTCGGTGGAACGACAGGCCCTGCTGCGACGGCGAACGGTCCACGTCGATGTCCATGCGCGAGGAGAGTGCGTTGACGACCGAGAGACCCACGCCGTGCAGGCCGCCGGTGGCGACGTACGAGCCGCCGCCGAACTTGCCGCCGGCGTGCAGCTTGGTCGCCACGACCTCGACGCCGGGGAGCCCGGTCTTGGGCTCCTTGTCGGTGGGGATGCCGCGCCCGTCGTCGTGCACCTCCGCCGAGCCGTCGGGGTGCAGCGTCACCTCGACCCGGTGCGCAGCGCCCGCGAGGGCCTCGTCCACGCCGTTGTCGATGATCTCCCACAGGCAGTGCATGAGCCCGCGGGTGTCGGTGGAACCGATGTACATGCCGGGACGCTTGCGCACTGCCTCGAGCCCCTCGAGGACGAGGAGGTGGGCGGCGTTGTACGTGTTGTCGATCGTGAGCTCCCAGCGTGCGCAATCCGGTTGTCGTGCCGGCTCCGAATCTACCTGCGACACGCCAGAGGACGCAGAAGGCTCGCCTGCCGGGGTCGGGCCCCACCCGGGTCTAGCGTGTTGAACAGCAACATCGAGTGGGGTACATCACGTTGAGGTCACGAGCGGTACACGATCGATCCACGATCCGTATACAGGCAGGACATAAGGACAACGGGAAGCCCCGATCGAGCGTCACACTTCTACATGGCAAGACGTTTCCCCCAGTTGGGGTATGTCGATGGTTGGAAACCCTCGCTACGGGGCAAGACGTTCCATGATTGGATGAAGTGTCAGGTGACACGGAGAAGCGGGAATCTTTGACCCTCGCGGCTACGTTGATCCAGGACACCGATGAAGAGAATTGAGGCCGTTGTGACCACTGCCGTTGCCCCCAGCTCCACAGTCCTGACTGCTGTGGACCGATGCGACCGTTGCGGAGCCCAGGCCTACCTCCGCGTGGAGCTCCAGACCGGCGGCGAGCTGCTGTTCTGCGCCCACCACGCGCGTGAGCACGGCGACAAGCTCCGAGAGATTGCCGCCAACGTCGTCGACGAGACGCACAAGCTCGGCGACACGCCCACGCCGGCCCCTGAGCCCGAACACTGACCTGACCCAAGCCAACTCGACGGCCCCGGACCTCGGTCCGGGGCCGTCGGCATTTGTCCCGGAGTCCCCCGGGCGCGTGGGAAGGTGTGCCCCGTGACCCCCACCGAAGTCGCCGTCGGCATCGCGATCCTGGTCGGCCTCGTGGGCATCGTGGTCCCGGTGCTGCCCGGCTCGCTCCTCGTCCTGGCCGCCATCCTCGTGTGGGCCGTGGACCGCGGTGGCGCCGGCGCCTGGACCGTCCTCGCCCTCGCCGCCGCGTTGCTCGCGCTCGGCACGGTCGTGAAGTACGCCGTCCCCGGCCGGCGACTCAAGGCCTCCGGCGTCCCCACCTCGACCCTCGCCGTCGGTGGGCTCGGAGGGCTCGTGGGCTTCTTCGTGGTGCCCGTGGTCGGCCTCGTCCTCGGCTTCGTCGCCGGGGTGTACGCCGCGGAGCGCCGCCGACTCGGGCCCGGCGCGGCCTGGCCCTCGACGAAGGCAGCGCTGCGTGCGGTCGGCCTCAGCATCGCGATCGAGATGGCCGCGGCCCTCCTGGCGACCGGGGCCTGGGTCGTCGGCGTGGTCCTCACGTGACGGCGGTCCTGCTCTCGCTGTTCGCGGCGGCGTCGTACGGCCTGGGCGACTTCGTCGGCGGCATCACCTCGAAGCGGACCAGCCCCTGGGCGGTGGCCCTGGTCGTCCAGCTCAGCGGCGCCGCCCTCACGTTCGTGGTCAGCGCGTTCGTGGGTGGCTCCCCCACCACCGGCGACCTGGGCTGGAGCGTGGTGGCGGGTGTCGCGAACGGCTTCGGCACGGCGTTCCTGTACCGCGGCCTGTCCTCCGGCCGGATGGGCGTGGTGGCCCCGATCTCGGGCGTCGGCGCCGCCCTTGTTCCCGTGGTCGTGGGCCTGGCCACCGGCGAGCGCCCCTCTCCCCTGGTCTGGGTCGGCATCGTGGCCGCACTGCCCGGCATCTGGCTGGTCGCCCGGGAGCCGGTGGTGGAGGACGTCGGCGGTGATCGCCCGACCTCGTCCGGCGTCCTCGACGGGGTCCTGGCCGGGCTCGGCTTCGGCACTCTGTTCGCCGCCCTGGCGCAGATCCCCGAGGAGGCCGGCTTCCTGCCGCTCGCGGTCAACCAGGTCGTCGCGGCTGTCGCGATCGTGCTGGTCGCCTCGGCGCTGCGCACGGCGTGGGTGCCCCGCGAGCGCGCCGCGCTCCTCGGGGCGGTCAGCGGGGTGCTGGGCGCGCTGGCCACGGGCGCGTTCATGGTGGCCACCCGCAGCGGGTTCCTCACCGTGACCGCCGTCATCGCCTCGCTCTACCCCGCGTTCACGGTGCTGCTGGCCGCATCGGTGCTGCGGGAGCACGTACACCGGGCCCAGGCGATCGGGCTGGCGCTCTGCGCGACCGCGATCGCGCTCGTCGCCGCCGGGTGAGCGGCGTGGCCGAGGGGCCACTGGGTACGGTCAGCACATGAGCGACGACACCCCCACCACCCCGACGGAGCCCACACCGACGGTTCCGTCGGCTGGCGCGGAGCCGGAGACGCGGCGCCCGGAGCCGAAGGACCCGCTGCGGGGGTCCCGGACCAGTGGCATCTGGGCCGCGGTGGTGAGCCTGGGGGTGTTGCTCGTGCTGCTCGTCACCTTCATCGCCCAGAACACCCAGACCGTGCGCGTCACCTTCCTCGGCTGGGACGGCCAGACGTCGCTCGCGGTCACGCTCCTCATCGCGGCCACGGCCGGCCTCTTCCTCACGGCGGCCGCGGGCACCCTCCGGATCCTGCAGCTGCGCCGCCGCGTACGCCGCGACAAGCGCCGCTAGCTCTCCGGCGGGCCTCAGACCGGCTCGGACAGCGACAGCGCGAAGTCGCCGGCCGGGTCGGTCCACCAGTGCGTCAGGCGGAGCCCGGCGTCGGCCAGCTCGGCGGTGACGGACTCCCGGCGGAACTTCGCCGAGATCTCCGTGCGCATCTCCTCGCCCTCCCCGAACGCGACGTCGAGGTCCAACGCTCCGACCCGGACCGTCTGGGCTCGCACCGAGCGGAGCCGCATCTCCATCCACTCGTTGCGGGCATCCCAGACCGCCACGTGCTCGAAGGCGTCGGCGTCGAAGTCGGCGCCCAGGTCGCGGTTCAGCACGGCCAGCACGTTCTTGTTGAACTCGGCCGTGACGCCCTCCGCGTCGTCGTAGGCGGCCACGAGCCGCTCCGGCGCCTTGACCAGGTCGGTGCCCAGCAGGAACGCGTCACCGGGCGCGAGGGTGCGGCGTACGTCGGACAGGAACGTCGCGCGCTGGGCGGGGTCGAGGTTGCCGATCGTGGAGCCGAGGAAGGCGAGCAGCCTGCGCTGCCCACCCGGGAGGTCACCGAGGTGCTTCTCGAAGTCGCCGACCACGGGCGACACGACCAGGCCCGGGAAGTCCCGGGCCACGGCGACGCTCGCCTCCTCGAGGATCGCCGGGTCGACGTCGAACGGCACGAACCGCATGAGCGTCCCCGCGTCGGTGAGGGCGGCGAGCAGCAGCCTGGTCTTCTCGGAGGTCCCACTGCCCAGCTCGATCAGCGTCTCCGCGCGGGTCACGGCAGCGATCTCCGCAACCCGCTCGTCGAGGATCAGTCGCTCGGTCCGCGTCGGGTAGTACTCCGGCAGCCGGGTGATCCGGTCGAAGAGCTCGCTGCCCCTCGCGTCGTAGAAGTACTTCGGCTGCAGGACCTTGGGCACCGACGTCAGTCCGGCCCGGACGTCGCTGGCCATCTGCTCGGCCAGACCGACGGGGTCGAGGTGAACGGCGCTGTCTGCGGAGGACATTCAGGGCTCCAGTTCGGTCACGGTGACCCCGGCCGGGGTCACCTCGAGCAGGTGGCGGTCGGGCACGTCGACCCAGCGGGGGTCGTCGTCCCAGGGCTCGCTGGCCACCACGATCCCGTCCGGTTCGACGAGGTAGCTGAGCGGGTCGCCCCAGGTGACGGCGACGACCCTGTTCCCGTCGGTGAGCAGCAGGTTCAGGAAGGCTGCGGGGTCGAGCCGGGCCACCTCGCGGACGGTCTCGGCCACCCGGTCGGCGCCGAGTGCGAAGACGTGGGCGGCCAGGGCGGCCGAGTCGCAGACGGACTCGGCGTCGTTGCGCGCCGGCAGGACCGAGCGGTCCACCCGCCCGTTGTGGGAGAGCAGCCAACGGCCGTCGGTGAACGGCGCGGCCGCGCTCTCGTCCATCGGCATGCCCGGGGTCGCCGAGCGGACGGCGGCGAGCACCGCCCCCGAGCGCAGCACCGGGGCCACCGAGGCGAAGGACGCGTCACCCCACAGCGGACGTGCCGAGCGCCAGCGCACCGGCTCGGCCCGGTCGTCGGCGTAGAACCCGACACCCCAGCCGTCCGCGTTGAGCAGCCCCCGGAGCTGGCGTCGCGGGGCGTAGGACTGGCGGAGCAGTCCGTGCGGCGGTTCCAGCACCAGCGCGGAGAGCGTGCGGGGCGCACCGAGCCAGGCCAGGTGCCTACACAACGTCCCACGCCAATCGGAGACCGGAGAAGATCTGGCGGCGGACCGGCAGGTCCCAGTTGCGGAACGACGGGCGGATCGAGGCTCCCCCGACTGCCCACGACCCTCCCCTCAGCACCCGGAAGTCACCACCGAAGAACGGCACGCTGTAGTCGGCGTAGAGCATCGGCGCGAAGCCGGGCCACGGATCGAAGGACGACGACGTCCACTCCCACACGTCGCCGATCATCTGCTCGACGCCGTACGCCGACGCACCCGCCGGGTAGGCCCCGAGCGGCGCCGGGCGCAGCGCGTCTCCCCCGAGGTTGGCCAGGGCGGGACTCCACTCCGAGTCTCCCCAGGGCCAGCGTCGACGGCGTCCCGACTCCGGGTCCCACGCGCAGGCCTTCTCCCACTCCTGCTCGGTGGGCAGGCGGCCACCGGCCCAGGCGGCGTACGCCTCGGCCTCGTGGAAGCAGACGTGCTGGACCGGCTCGTCGGGAGGGACCTCCTCGACGTTGCCGAAGCGGCGCCGGGACCCGTCCGCCGACCAGAACAGCGGCCGTTCGAGCCCCGCGTCGCGGCGGTGCGCCCAGCCTCGCGGTGACCACCAGGCAGGCTCGTCGTACCCCCCGGCCTCGATGAACCGCTGCCAGTCGGCGTTGCTGACCGGGACCCGGGCGATGCGGAACGCCGGCAGGTCGACGGTGTGTGCGGGACGTTCGTTGTCGAGCGACCAGGGCTCGTCGTGGCCGTCGACGCCGAGCGTGAACGGCCCGGCCGGCACGAGCACGCTGTCGTCGGGCACCGCGCGCCCGGGCGGCAGCGGCGAACCCGGCCCGAGCAGCGGGGCTCCGTCGCGGAGCTGGTGGGTGGCGAGCATCGTCTCCACGTGCTGCTGCTCGTGCTGCTCGACCATCACGTAGGGGAAGAGGGCGTCCTCGTCGGCCCGCTCGAGGCCGTCGAGGACCCGGCCCCGTACGTCGGCGACGAAGCTGCGCGACTCGCGGGGGGTGAGCAGCGGCAGGGACACCCGCGCGGCCCGGGGGTGCTCGAACGCGTCGTACAGCTTCTCGACCTGGCACGACAGCAGCCCTTGGGCCGCGGCGTTCCCACCGCGCAGCAGCCACAGGTCCTCCTGCTGGCCGATGTGCGCGAGGTCCCAGACCAGGGGGCTCATCAGCGGGCTGTGCTGGGTGGTCAGCTCCCGGTCGTCGAAGTCGGTCAGGCGCATCGTGCGGGCCCGGGCGGCCTCGAGGCCGCGGGCGGCGGTCTCACGCACGGGCTTCCTCCTCGAGGACGCGCAGCGGTCCGTCGGCCTCGACGCGGGCGCGCAGCTCGCTGCTCGGGGTCCGCCCCGAGGCAACCAGCTCGGCGAACGCGTCCAGGTCGGCCTTGAGCACCGGTGCGCACCGGGACACGGCGAGCTCCAGGCACCCCCGGACGGCGGCGCACAGGTCGGGGTCGGAGAGCCCCCGGCGGGCGGCTGCCTCGCTGCGCTGCGCCACGGGTTCACAGAGCCCGGCCGCGCCGTCGGCGGCCACCGCGTCGTCGACGAGCGTCGCCGTGAGCGCGGCCAGCACCGGCCACCACCGGTCGGGCAGCGCGTCCACGCACCGGATCTCCAGGTAGCCACGCGGGCGGACCGGCGGGAAGAGCGTGGTCAGGTGGTGGTCGAGGTCCTCGCGGGTCGCCCGACGACCCAGCAGGCCGGGCACCTCGAGCCAGGCGCCGAACGCGACCTCCCGGGTCACCGGCCGGACCTCGTCCTCCTCGCGCAGCAGCATCACCGGCGCTGCGAGGGCGTAGTCGGCCCACGCGGTGGAGGGCTCACCGGGTCCGATCGGGCCGGCGCGTCGGCCGTCGATGCCCTGCCAGGACTGTTGCCTCATCGAGTGCCACCCGGAGGCGCGGCCGGCGAGGTACGGCGAGGTGGCCGAGAGTGCGATCAGCACGGGGACCAGCGAGTGGATCAGGTCGAGCCGGGCCGCCCAGCCCTGCGCCGGACCCGCGTCGAGGTTGACCTGGAGCGCGGCGGTCGACGTCATCATCGCCCGCCCGGCGCTCGCGCGACCGGTGGCCTCGAAGTGCTGCTCCATGGCGGCATAGCGGGGCTTCGGGTTGACCCGCTGCGCGGGACGGGCGGGGTCCGTGCCCAGCGGCGCTGCCCCGAGACCGGCCTCGGCCAGGCTCGCGCGCAGTGCCTCCCGATCGGAGCGCAACGCCACGACCGCCGCCGCGACGTCCTCCTGGGGCGTCGTGGACAGCTCGATCTGGCCTCCGGGCTCCACCGTGACCGAGCTGCCGGCCGGCATCGGCGGCAGGGCGGACACCAGCGCCTGGACGGTGCCCCAGGCGGGTCGACGCGCCGGTTTGGCCAGGTCGACGAGGTGGAGCTCCAGCTCGAGACCGACCCGGCGCTCCTCGCCGGAGTGCAACGCCGCGTCGCCGACGTACTGCCGGGCGGCGGCGACGGGGTCGCGATCGTCCAGCAGCGGGTCGTCGGTGGCGTGCGAGACAGGCTGAGCGGTCATCCGCCCCCTCCAGGTCCGGACCGGTCGCCGGGGCGACCGCGGGTCGGTGCGGGGGCGACCACGGAGGCCGTCCTCGTTGAAGCGTGCACCACATGCTTACCTCATCGAGGCACAGCACCCAAGGGGATCGGGCGAAGTTCACCCGGACGGGCTGTCAGTCCAGGTAGTCCCGGAGCACCTGCGAGCGCGACGGGTGGCGCAGCTTCGACATCGTCTTCGACTCGATCTGGCGGATCCGCTCGCGGGTCACGCCGTAGACCTTGCCGATCTCGTCGAGGGTCTTCGGCTGGCCGTCGGTCAGGCCGAAACGCATCGACACGACGCCGGCCTCACGCTCGGAGAGCGTGTCGAGGACCGCGTGCAGCTGCTCCTGGAGGAGCGTGAACGAGACCGCGTCGGCCGGGACGATCGCCTCGGAGTCCTCGATCAGGTCACCGAACTCGGAGTCGCCGTCCTCGCCGAGGGGCGTGTGCAGCGAGATCGGCTCGCGGCCGTACTTCTGGACCTCGA
>DASTUX010000096.1:0-8725 GCA_035759395.1 Nocardioides sp. | reverse complement strand
CTCTTCCAGGGGGACGCCGACGAGGCGGCCGCGGAGGGAAGGTTCGTCCACGTGTACGTCGACAACACCGACCCGGGTCGTCCCGTGACGCCGATGCCGGACGTCATCCGGGCGGCCGTCGAGCCGCTCCTTCGTTCGGCCGAGTGACTTCGGCCACCGCGACGACCGTCCGCTGAGGACAGCACGCGGGGGCGTCGTACGGGTGTGCGACCGTGTCGGACGGGGTAAGTCCCCCTCGACACATCTTCCGGGAGGAACCCACCGTGCTCGTCGTCACGCTCGTGATGCTCGTGATCGTCGCCCTGGCCGCGCTCGTCGTGACCTACGTCGCCTATCCCCACCGCGGCGAAGAGGTGCCCGCCGCTCCCTGGCTCGGTGACGCGATGGCCCGGGCGGTCGAGGCGGCTCCCACGCTTCCCTCCGAGGAGGAGCACCAGGCCGATCACCGGTTCGAGCTGCCCGACGAAGCAGGGGACGCACGCCGCGCAGGCTGAGCACGCTCTGGTTGGATTGGCGCCATGGGTGACTGGCTCTATCTGATCATCGGCATCGCCGTCCTCGGCGTGGCCGTCCTCGCGGGACTCCTGACGACCGGCCGCCGCCGGCGCGTCGAGCCGCCGCGCGGTGGCACCGAGGTCATCGCGCCGCCACCCACCGACGTCGAGGCGCCGGTCGAGGAGGCGCCACCGGTCCCGGTGGCCCCCGAGGCGCCGGTTCTCGAGCGGCCCGAGGGGACCGCCTCCCGGCTGGTCCGGCTCCGCCAGCGGCTCGCCGGGTCGCAGGGCGGACTCGGTCGTGGCCTGCTGGCACTGCTCTCGCGCGACCGCCTCGACGAGGACACGTGGGAGTCGATCGAGGACACCCTGCTGAGCGCGGACATCGGCGTGAAGCCGACCCAGGAGCTCGTGGACCGGCTCCGCGCCCGGCTCCGGGTCGAGGGCACCGACGGCGCCGAGGTCCGCGCCGTGCTCCGTGAGGAGCTGCTCGAGCTGGTCGACCCCACCATGGACCGCCGGCTCCAGGTCAGCGGCGCGGACGGCAAGCCGGGCGTGGTGCTCGTCGTCGGGGTCAACGGCTCCGGCAAGACCACCTCGGTCGGCAAGATCGCGCGCATCCTGGTCGCCGAGGACCGCACCGTCGTGCTCGGCGCGGCCGACACGTTCCGTGCCGCGGCTGTCGAGCAGCTCGCCACGTGGGGGGAGCGGGTCGGCGTCGACGTCGTGCGCGGGCCCGAGGGCACCGACCCCGCGAGCGTCGCGTTCGAGGCGGTCAAGGAGGGCGTCGAGACGAAGGCGGACACCGTCATCGTCGACACCGCCGGCCGGCTCCAGAACAAGGCCGGCCTCATGGACGAGCTCGGCAAGGTCAAGCGGGTGATCGAGAAGCAGGCGCCCGTGACCGAGGTGCTGCTGGTGCTCGACGCCACCACCGGCCAGAACGGCATGATCCAGGCGCGCGTGTTCAGCGAGGTCGTCGACGTCACCGGCATCGTGCTGACCAAGCTCGACGGCTCCGCCAAGGGCGGCATCGTGGTCGCGGTGCAGCGCGAGCTCGGCGTACCCGTCAAGCTCGTCGGTCTGGGTGAGGGTGCCGATGACATGGCGCCGTTCGACGCTGCCGCCTTCGTCGACGCGCTCCTCGGCTGACGTAACACGGAAGTAACACCCGGCGGGAACTCGTTTCCTGCGCGCAACATGTCGCGGCGAGGGTCGAAACGTCGGCACTCGAAGGTCATGGGCAATGGGATTGCCTCAGCGCTGCGACAACGTCGTTGCTGGTTGGGTCATCCTGCCCATGACTCAGACGAGGTATTGAACCTATGGATACTGGCGACACTGCCTGGGTGCTGGCCTCCGCAGCACTCGTCCTGCTGATGACTCCAGGACTGGCCTTCTTCTACGGAGGCATGGTCCGCTCCAAGAGCGTGCTCAACATGCTGATGATGAGCTTCGCCACGATCGGGATCGTCGCTCCGCTCTGGGTGCTCTACGGCTTCTCGGTCGCCTTCGGTGAGGGCAAGAGCTCCCTGTGGGGTGGCTTCGACTGGGCCGGCATGAAGCACATGACGACCCTCGAGACCACGATCAACGGGGGCGAGTACGCCATTCCGCTCCTCGTCTTCGCAGCCTTCCAGCTCATGTTCGCGGTGATCACCCCCGCGCTGATCAGTGGCGCGATCGCCGACCGCGCCAAGTTCGGCGCGTGGATGGTCTTCGTCGTCATCTGGGTCAGCCTCGTCTACTTCCCGGTTGCGCACTGGGTCTTCGACTTCGGCAACGCGGACGGCGAGGGTGCCGGGTGGCTCGCCGCCAAGGGTGTCCTCGACTTCGCCGGCGGCACGGCGGTCCACGTCAACGCCGGTGCCGCGGGCCTGGCCCTCGCACTCGTGCTGGGCAAGCGCGTCGGCTGGAAGCGTGACCCGATGCGTCCGCACAACCTGACGCTCGTGATGCTCGGCGCCGGCCTGCTGTGGTTCGGCTGGTTCGGCTTCAACGCCGGCTCCGCGCTCGGTGCCAACGCGCTGGCCGGACAGGCGTTCTTCACCACGATGGTGGCCACCAGCACCGCGATGCTCGGCTGGATGGTCGTGGAGAAGTTCCGCGACGGTCACTTCACCACGCTGGGTGCCGCCTCGGGCGCCGTGGCCGGCCTGGTCGCGATCACGCCCGCGTGCGCCTTCGTCACCCCGGTCGGCGCGCTCGGACTCGGCCTCGCGGCCGGTGCGATCTGCGCCCTCGCGGTCGGCCTGAAGTGGAAGCTCGGCTTCGACGACTCGCTCGACGTCGTCGGCGTCCACCTCGTCGGTGGTGCGGTGGGTGCGGTCTCGCTCGGCTTCATCGCCAACGCGGGTGACCTCGGCGAGGGCCTCTTCTACGGCGGCGACGCAGCCCTCCTCGGCAAGCAGGCCCTCGCGGTCCTGGCCGTGGGTGGCTACTCCTTCGTCATGGCCTTCGTCATCGGCAAGCTCATCGACCTCACCATCGGCTTCCGGATCGACCCGGAGGACGAGGTCACGGGCATCGACCTGCTCGCCCACGCCGAGACCGGTTACGACCTGCACTCGGCCGCGGGCACCGGCACCGGTGTCCTCCACGGCACCGCCGCACCCAAGGTCAGCGAAGGAGCGAACGCATGAAGCTCGTCACCGCGGTCATCAAGCCGCACAAGTGGGAAGACGTCCGTGAGGCGCTCGAGACCTTCGGCGTGACGGGAATGACCGTCAGCGAGGTCAGCGGCTACGGCCGCCAGAAGGGCCACACCGAGGTCTACCGGGGCGCCGAGTACGACATCGCCCTGGTCCCGAAGATCCGGATCGAGATCGTCGTGGACGACGGTGACGCCGAGGACGTCGTCGGCATCGTCGTCAAGACCGCCCAGACCGGCCGGATCGGGGACGGCAAGGTGTGGGTCAGCCCCATCGAGACCGTCGTCCGCGTCCGCACCGGTGACCGGGACGAAGCGGCCCTCTAGGTGATCCTCCGGTGCCCGGCCCTCACGCACGGCCGGGCACCGGAGGAGCTCCACCCGGCCGCCCACCGGCGACCGGGTCGTTAACATGCCCGAAACATTCCTGATCGCACCCGGTAACGCTCTGCCAGCAGGGTGGTCGGCCATGACCGCACTCGCCGCCGCGTCCACCCTCGACACCGGGGACACCGCCTGGTTGCTCGCCGCCTCGGCCCTGGTCCTGCTGATGGCGCCCGGCCTGGCCCTCTTCTACGGCGGCATGGTCCGCTCCAAGAGCGTCCTCAACATGATGATGATGACGTTCGGCTCCCTGGCCGTGATCGCGATCCTGTGGACCGTGGTCGGCTTCTCGCTCGCCTTCGGCGACGACCTCGGTGGGGGGCTGCTCGGCGACCCGACGCAGTACGCCGGTCTCGGCCAGCTGATGGACCCGGAGAGCAACGGCTCCTCGACGGTGCCGTTCATCCTGTTCGCGGTCTTCCAGGGGCTCTTCTGCGTGATCACCGGTGCGCTGGTCTCGGGGGCGATCGCCGACCGGGCCAGGTTCGGCGCCTGGATGGTCTTCGTGGGCGTGTGGACGCTGGTTGTCTACGCACCGATCGCCCACTGGATCTTCGACTTCTCCTCCGAGGGCCACGTCGGTGGCTGGATGGCCAACCGCCTCGGCCTGATCGACTTCGCCGGAGGGACCGCCGTCGAGATCTGCTCCGGCGCCTCGGGCCTCGCCCTCGCGATCGTGCTGGGCCACCGGGTCGGGTTCGGCCGCGACCCGATGCGTCCGCACAACCTGACGCTGGTGATGCTCGGAGCCGGGCTGCTGTGGTTCGGCTGGTTCGGCTTCAACGCCGGCTCAGCCCTCGGCGCCAACCAGGCCGCCGCGATCGTGTTCACCACCACGCTCCTGGCCGGCGCCGCCGGTGCCCTCGGCTGGCTGCTGCTCGAGCGGCTCCGCGACGGCCACGCCACCTCGCTGGGCGCCGCCTCCGGCATGGTGTCCGGCCTGGTCGCGATCACGCCGTCCTGCGGCTCGCTCTCGCCCCTCGGCTCGATCCTGATGGGCGGCGTCGCCGGAGTGATCTGCGCGCTGGCGGTCGGGCTGAAGTACCGCTTCAAGTACGACGACTCGCTCGACGTCGTCGGGGTGCACCTCGTGGGTGGTGTGGTCGGCACCCTCGGGATCGGGCTGATCGCGACGTCGGCCGCCCCCACCGGCGTCGACGGCCTGCTGTACGGCGGTGGGCCGGACCAACTCGGCAGGCAGGCGCTGGGCGGCGGCGTGGTCCTCGTCTACGCGTTCGTGATGTCGGGCATCATCGGGATCGTCGTGGACAAGCTCATGGGCTTCCGCATCGACGAGGAGCACGAAGTCACCGGGATCGATCTCATCGTGCACGCCGAGACGGCCTACGACCTGCACGCCAACGCCGGCGCACGTTCGGCGGGACACGGAACGCTGGGTGGACTCACCCAACGGGAGGAGCACCGATGAAGCTGGTCACCGCGGTCATCAAGCCGCACAAGTGGGAGGACACCCGCGTGGCCCTCGAGACCGTCGGTGTCACCGGCATGACGGTCAGCGAGGTCAGCGGCTACGGCCGCCAGAAGGGCCACACCGAGGTCTACCGCGGCGCGGAGTACGACATCGCGCTGGTGCCCAAGATCCGCCTCGAGGTCGTCGTCAACGACGCCGACGTCGACGCCATCGTCCAGGCGATCGTCAAGACCGCCGCGACCGGCAAGATCGGCGACGGCAAGGTCTGGGTCTCGCCCGTCGAGTCGGTCGTGCGGGTCCGCACCGGCGACCGCGACGACGCCGCGATCTGACGACCGGGCGTAGCCAGGACCCGTGACCGACACCGACCGCGCCGCCCGGACCGCCGAGGCGGACCAGCTGTGCGTGACGTCGTACGACGCGTGCGGCGGCCCCGAGGTCGGGGCGGCGTTGGTCGCGGTCGGGGGCTACGGCCGCTCGGAGCTGGCACCCCACTCGGACCTCGACGTCGTGCTCGTCTCGGACGAGGGGGTCGAGCTCGGGGACCTGGCCGAGCGCGTGTGGTACCCGCTGTGGGACTCGGGGACCAAGCTCGACCACTCGGTGCGCACGCTGCCGGAGATGCTCGGGCAGGCCGACAGCGACCTCAAGGTCGCGCTGGGCCTGCTCGACCTGCGGCACCTGGCCGGTGACCCCAACCTGACGCTCCGGCTGCGGACCACGATGCTGGCCCACTGGCGGCGGCGGGCCCGCGAACGGCTCCCCGAGCTGCACGAGATGGTGCGGGCGCGACACGAGCTGATGGGGGAGCTCGCACACCTCTCGGTGCCGGACCTGAAGGAGGCCGAGGGCGGCCTGCGGGACGCGACCGTGCTCAAGGCGCTGGTCGCGACCTGGCTGGTCGACGTGCCCCACGTCGACCTCGAGCGCTGCCGGCTGGCGCTGCTCGACGTCCGTGACGTCGTCCAGGGCGAGGCGGGGCGCGCCACCGACCGGGTGGCCCCCGAGTTCTGGAGCAACATCGCCGAGGAGCTCGGCCTGCACGACACCCGGTCCGCGCAGGTGCACGTGCGGGAGCTCGGGCGCCGGATCACGCACCTGTCCCGCCTGACGTGGCGACGGGTCGACGCGGTCCTGGCCCGACCCACCTCGGTCAAGGGAGCCCGCAGACCGTCGCTGACCCCGCTCGCGCCGGGCGTCGCGCTCTCCTCGGGGGAGGTGGTGCTCGACGCCCGGGCGCGCCCCGCCGAGGACCCGCTGCTCCTGCTACGGGCCTGCGCCGCGGCCGCCGAGCACGACGCCGTCCTCGCCCCCGCGACGGCCGCGCGCCTCGTCCGCGAGGCCGGAGCCCTGCCGGAGCCCTGGCCGGCCGAGGCGCGTCAGCTCCTCGTGCGGCTCCTGGCCTCGGGGCGGGCACTGCTCCCGGTCTGGGAGACGCTCGAGGAGACCGGTGCGCTGGCCGGGATCCTGCCCGAGTGGGAGCGGATCCGGCTGCTCCCGCACGCCTCGGCCATCCACCGCTTCACCGTCGACCGCCATGTCGTGGAGACCTGCATCGAGGCGTCCCACCTGATCCGCACCGTCGCACGCCCCGACGTGCTCATGGTCGCGGCCCTGCTGCACGACATCGGCAAGGGCGGCCTGACCGAGCACTGCGTCACCGGCGAGCCGATCGCCCGTGCCATCGCGACCCGGATGGGCTTCGACGACGAGGCCGTCGCGCTGGTCGCGACGCTCGTACGCCGCCACCTGCTGCTCGCGGAGACGGCCACCACCCGCGACCCCGAGGACCCGGCGACGGTCGACCTGGTCGTCTCGCAGATCGGGAGCGCGGAGGCGCTCTCGCTGCTCACCGCCCTGACCGAGGCCGATGCCCGAGCGGCCTCGCCCAAGGCCTGGTCGACGTGGCGGGCCGGGCTGATCCACGACCTGGCCGCCCGCACCCGCGCCGCGATCGACAAGGGCGAGGCGGCCCCCGCCCTGGTCCACGACGAGGTCGAGGTGCCGCGCGCGGCCCGGGAGGGCTCGATGTCGGTCACGGTCGAGCCGGTCGAGGACGGGTCCCGCGTCACCTTCGTGGCCCCCGACCGGGTTGGTCTCCTGGCCGACTCCGCGGCGGTGTTCGCGCTCCAGCGGGTGGCGGTGCGAGCGGCGCGGGCCTGGGCCCAGGACGAGTTCGGGGTCTCGGTGTGGGAGGTCGCCGAGGAGCACCTCGACGCCGCCGTCCTGCGCCATCGCTACGACGCCATCGTCGACGGCCGTCTCGACCCGGCGGGCAGGCTCCGGCCCGCGGACGCCAAGACCCTGGCCCCGACGGTCGTCGTGCGACCGGGAGCCTCGGACCAGGCCACCGTGCTCGAGGTCCGCGCGGCCGACCGGCCCGGCGTCGTCTACCTCGTGTGCGCAGCACTGGCCCGGCTCGAGCTCGCCGTACGCTCCGCCCACGTCGACACACTGGGCCCGCAGGCGGTCGACGTGTTCTACGTGCAGGAGCCGTCCGCGGGCGCGCTGAGTGACCACCGGGCGGCGACCGCGGCGCACGCCGTACGCGCTGCACTCTCCGGCGAGTGACCGCCCCGGAGCGTCCCCGGTTAGTCTTGTTCGACGACTGGCCCCCGCCCGACTCCAAGGACTGACTTGTTCGCGACACTCTCCGACCGCCTCGCCGACACCTTCAAGAACCTCCGCGGCAAGGGACGGCTCTCCGAGGCCGACATCGACGCGACGGCGCGCGAGATCCGGATCGCCCTGCTCGAGGCCGACGTCGCGCTCCCGGTCGTCAAGGAGTTCGTCGGCGCCGTCAAGGAACGCGCCCGCGGCGAGGAGGTCAGCGGTGCGCTGAACCCCGCGCAGCAGATCGTCAAGATCGTCAATGACGAGCTCGTCTCGATCCTCGGCGGCGAGACCCGCCGGCTGCGCTACGCCAAGACCGGTCCGACCGTCATCATGCTCGCCGGCCTCCAGGGGGCGGGCAAGACGACCCTGGCCGCGAAGCTCGCGCTGTGGCTCAAGGAACAGGGCAAGTCCCCGTTGCTCGTCGCCGCCGACCTCCAGCGTCCGAACGCGGTCAAGCAGCTCGAGGTCAACGGCGAGCGGGTCGGCGTACCCGTCTTCGCGCCCGAGCCCGGCAACGGCGTCGGTGACCCGGTCTCCGTCGCGCGGCGGTCCATCGACGAGGCGAAGCACAAGCTCCACGACGTGGTGATCGTCGACACCGCCGGCCGCCTCGGTGTCGATGCCGAGATGATGCAGCAGGCCTCGGACATCCGCGACGCGATCAACCCCGACGAGGTCATGTTCGTCGTCGACGCGATGATCGGCCAGGACGCCGTCGTCACCGCGCAGGCGTTCCTCGACGGGGTCGGGTACGACGGTGTCGTCCTCACCAAGCTCGACGGTGACGCCCGCGGTGGTGCCGCGCTGTCCATCGCCTCGCTCACCGGCAAGCCGGTCATGTTCGCCTCCGCGGGCGAGAAGATGACCGACTTCGACCTCTTCCACCCCGACCGCATGGCCTCGCGCATCCTCGACATGGGTGACGTGATGACCCTGATCGAGCAGGCCGAGAAGTCCTTCGACTCCGAGCAGGCGATGAAGGCCGCGGAGAAGTTGTCGGGCCGGGGTGGCGAGTTCACCCTCGACGACTTCCTCGAGCAGATGCAGCAGGTCCGCAAGCTCGGCTCGATGTCGAAGATCATGGGGATGCTGCCCGGCATGGGGCAGTTCCGCGAGCAGCTCGAGAACTTCGACGAGCGCGAGATCGAC
>DASTUX010000095.1:0-9075 GCA_035759395.1 Nocardioides sp. | reverse complement strand
TCGGGATCCCCCTCCGGATCCCCGTCCGGGTCGCCCTCCGGGTCTCCCTCGGACGGTGCGTCGCCGCCCGACGACGAGCAGCCGGACAAGCAGGCGCTGGCCGACGCCGGGCTCTGCACGTGAGCGACGGCACCGGCTCGGGCAGCGGCGCTCCGGTCGAGACCGACTGGCAGCGGCGCAAGCGGCTGGCCGCGGTCTTCGGGGACGTGCTGCCCGAGACCACCAGCGACGAGCGCGACCCGGCGGCGCCCGCCGAGGAGGCGGGCGACGCCTGGCTACGTGCCCAGGTCCCCCCGCACCACGGCTGAGCGCTGTCGCCGGTTGAGGAGGGCGCTCCGCGCCCTACTCGAAACCCTCAGGCCTGGCGGCTCGCCAGCAGGTCGCGGATCTCCTGCAGGAGCTGGACGTCCGCGGGGGTGCCGGGCTCCGGGCTCGGGAAGTACTTCTCCTTCGCCCTGGTGTACGGCACGACGATCAGGAAGTAGACGATCGCGGCCATGATGACGAAGGCGATCACGGCGGTCACCCAGATCCCGAACGGCAACCCGCCCGGCTCCCAGCCCGAGAAGTCCGGCTGTCCGCCGATCTTGCCGATCAGGCCCAGGACGAGGGTCACGGTCGCGGTCACCACGGTGGCGAACGCGCTGGCCATGATGAACGCGACGGCAAGCTCGACGAGGTTGCCGCGGAGGATGAAGTTCTTGAACCCAGTCATGCCCGGAACGCTAGCGGGCGAAGGCGAAGGTCAGGAAGTAGCGCACCGCGGCGTCCGCGATCCGGGTGACCTCGCCCTCGTCCGCGCCGACCACGACGAGTCGTCCCGAGAGCCCGGAGCCCTCGCCGTCCCGCGAAGGCCGCGGGATCGCCAGCACCGGGACACCGGTGGCGACGACGCTCGCGCCGCCGCCCTGCGGGTCGGTGGCCAGCAGGTCGACCCGGTCACCGACCCGCAGCAGGTCCACCATGGCGGCGTCCGGCAGCCGCACGGGGACGGCGGTGACGTCGGGGTAGCCCTCGGCCAGGCCGGGCCCGACGAGGCGCACGTCGGTGACCGCCTCGCCGCGACGCAGGGGTGCGGCCAGGACGCGCCCCACCGGAGCAGGTGCGACGTCGTCCGGCACGACGTCCGGAGAGAGCGCCACCTCGGTGAGGTCCCCGCTCGCCAGCACGATCCCGGCCGGGAGGTCGCGTGCGGCCACCAGCAGCGGGACCCGCGGGGGCGGGGGAGCGACCGCCGCGTGGACTCCGCTGGCCACCGCGATCCCGGCCAGGGCCGCGGCCAACGGGCGCCGGCGGCGCAGGACGGCGCGGCGTACCGAACCGGTCATCGCGGTGAGGCGGGTCAGTGGGGCAGGGCGCGCGGGCATGCGCTCGACGCTAGGAGAGATCGCGGAGGCGTGGGATCTCTCTCCACAGGGGTCTCGACAAGCTCGACCGGTGAGGGTCGGGGTCAGTCCTTCGCGGCAGCCGCGGGTGCCTTCTCGGTCTTCGCCGCGGGCTTGTCGGACGACTTCTCGGACGACGACTTCTCGCCGTTCGAGGAGGAACCACCCTCGGAGGCGGGCAGCGTCGAGGAGGAGCCGCTGCGGCTGTCGGTGCGGTAGAAGCCGGAGCCCTTGAAGACCACGCCCACCGCGTTGAACAGCTTGCGCAGCCGGCCGCCGCAGTCCGGGCACTCGGTCAGCGCGTCGTCGGAGAAGCTCTGGAACTGCTCGAACGTGTGGTCGCACTCGGTGCAGGCGTACTGGTAGGTCGGCACGGTTCAGATCCTCGGTGGCTCGCGGGTTCGGTCCTCCGCGGCAAGGGGTTGGCACTCGCCCCGGTTGACTGCCAATGGTACGGCACAATGGCAACCACCATGACCGACCAGTCCCCGGCCCCCCGTCCGAGCCAGCCTGCTCCGCGACCCGGCCCGGTCAGCTGGTGGCACAGCTTCAAGGGGTGGCCCTCCGCCGCCCGGATCGCGACGTACGTCGCCGTGGGGGTGGTGCTGCTGCTGGTCGTCGGCCTGATCGTGACGACCGTGCTCGTGCGCCGGCCCTTCCCGCAGACCACCGGTGAGCTCGAGGTCCCCGGTCTCCAGGGCGACGTGACGGTGATCCGCGACGACGCCGGCATCCCGCAGTTGTACGGCGACTCCGTCGACGACCTGATGCGCGCGCAGGGCTACGTGCACGCCCAGGAACGCTTCTACGAGATGGACGTGCGCCGCCACGCCACCGCCGGCCGGCTCTCGGAGATGTTCGGCGAGGACGCTCTCGACAGTGACAAGTACGTCCGCACGATGGGATGGCGGAGGGTGGCCGAGCAGGAGCTCGCGTTGATCGAGCCGGAGACCCGGGCGGCGCTCCGGGCGTACGCCGACGGGGTCAACGCCTATCTCGACGACCACTCGCCGAGCCGGATCGCGTTCGAGTACACCCTGCTCAACGCCGGCGGCCTGGACTACCGCCCCGAGCCCTGGACGCCCGTGGACTCGCTCGCGTGGCTCAAGGCGATGGCCTGGGACCTGCGCGGCAACATGGACGACGAGATCGACCGGGTGCTGGCGCTGGCCGACCACTCGGCGGCGCAGGTGCAGGAGCTCTACCCGGCGTACCCCTTCGCCGAGCATGACCCGATCGTGGGCCAGGGCGCTGTCGTGGACGGGGTCTTCGAGCAGGACGCCACGACCGCGGCCACCCGCAACCCGCAGCGACCGGCGTACTCCGCTGGCCAGCGCGGCTCGCTCTCCCGCCTGCGCGACGGCCTCGCGCGGATGCCCGCTCTCCTCGGCCGCGGCGACGGGATCGGCAGCAACAGCTGGGTCGTCGACGGCAAGCACTCCGCGACCGGCTCGCCGCTGCTGGCCAACGACCCGCACCTGTCGGTCACCCTGCCCGGGGTCTGGATGCAGATGGGGCTGCACTGCACGACGGTGACCGAGGCCTGCCCGCTCGACGTCGCCGGGTTCACGTTCTCCGGGGTGCCCGGCGTGGTGATCGGCCACAACGCCGACATCGCCTGGGGGTTCACCAACCTCGGCGCCGACGTCAGCGACCTCTACCTCGAGCGGATCGTCGGCGAGGACAAGTGGCGCTACGACGGCAGGACCCTGCCGCTCCAGACCCGCACCGAGACGATCAAGGTGCGCGGCGAGGACGACGTGACCCTCACCGTCCGCTCGACGAAGCACGGCCCGCTGCTCTCCGACGTCTCCGACGAGCTGGCCGATGTCGGAGAGGAGGCGCCCACCGACCCGCCCGTGGACCGGGGTGACGGGTTCGCGGTCGCCCTCGAGTGGACCGCGCTGCACCCCGCCCCGACCGCCGACGCCATCCTCGCGTTGGACACGGCGACGGACTGGGACTCCTTCCGGGCGGCCGCCGCGTCCTTCGCGGTGCCCTCGCAGAACCTCGTGTACGCCGACCGCGACGGCCACATCGGCTACCAGGCGCCGGGGGTGATCCCGATCCGCAAGTCCGGCAACGACGGGCTGCTGCCGGCCGAGGGCTGGCGGCCGGAGAACGACTGGACCGGCAGCCACGTGCCCTTCGACGGGCTGCCCAGCGTGCTGGACCCCGACGAGGGGTTCATCGCCACGGCCAACCAGGCGGTCGTCGGGCCCGGCTACCCCTACGACCTCACCGAGGACTGGGACCGGGGCTACCGCTCGCAGCGGATCCGTGACCTGCTCACGAGCGAGGGCGAGCTCTCCGTCGACGAGATGCTCGACCTCCAGCTCGACGACCGGAACCCGATGGCGGCCACCCTCACGCCGTACCTCCTCGACATCGACTTGCCGCGCGGCTACTACTCCGCGGGCCAGAGGCTGTTGCGGGACTGGGACTTCGGGCAGCCGGCCGACAGTGCGGCCGCCGCCTACTACAACGTGGTCTGGCGCAACCTGCTCGAGCTGGCCTTCCACGACGACCTGCCCGAGGAGCTCTGGCCCGACGGCGGACAGCGCTGGATGGCGGTCGTGAGCCAGCTGCTGCGCCAGCCGTCCGACCCCTGGTGGGACGACACCTCGACCGAGGAGCGCGAGACCCGCGACGACATCCTGCACGCGGCGATGCTCGCCGCGCGCAACGAGCTCACCGAGCGCGAGGCGCTCGACCCGGGCGAGTGGACCTGGGGCCACCTGCACCAGCTCGAGCTGCACAACCAGAGCCTCGGCGAGTCCGGGATCGGCCCGGTCGAGTGGCTCGTCAACCGCGGACCGTGGGACGTCGGCGGTGGGCAGGCCACGGTCGACGCGACGTCGTGGGACGCCCCGGACGGGTACGACGTCACCAGCGGCCCGTCGATGCGGATGGTCGTGTCACTCGCCGACCTCGACCGGTCGCGCTGGATCAACCTGACCGGCGTCTCGGGCCACCCGTTCGACGCGCACTACACCGACCAGACGGACCTGTGGGCCGAGGGCGAGACGCTGCCGTGGTTGTTCACGAGGTCGGCGGTCGAGGAGCAGGGCGGCGACACGCTCACGCTCGTGCCGTCCCCCGCTGGTTGAGGAGCGAGCGTCAGCGAACGTCTCGAAACCGAGTGATGCCACCCGGGGTCGCCGCGGCCAGCACCCGGCGGTCGTGCGGCTCCGCCGGGACGTCACGGCCGACCTCGTCGTCGTAGAGCAGCACGCAGGTGAACGTGCCGACCGGCACCCGGGCCAGCGCCCGGTCGTAGGAGCCGCCTCCCCGGCCCAGCCGCACGCCGTCGACGGAGACCGCGAGCCCCGGCACGAGCACCACGTCGGCGGTGGCGACCGCATCGACACCGAGCGGCTCGCCGGCCGGCTCCAGCAGCCCGCGTCGGGCCGGCACCAGCGCGTCGTCACCCGCGAAGACGCCCCAGTCGAGGTCGTCGTCGGGCAGCAGCACCGGCAGGATCACCCGCTTGCCGGCATCGCGCAGTGCGCGCAGGAGGACCCCGGTGCCGGGCTCGCTGCCCAGCGAGACGTAGGCCGCCACGGTGGCCGCCCGGCGTACCTCCGGGGTGTCGAGCACGTGCCCGGCGCACTCCCGCGCGGCGGTTCCGAGCTCCGCGAGCGAACGCCGGTTCCGGACAGTGAGCAGCTGGTCGCGCAGCGCCAGCTTGGCCGCCGATGCCCCGCCGAGGGACCCGTCGGAGGACGGTCCGGGGTCCGGTGTTCGGGGTGTTTGTGGCGGAGGCACGCAACAAGCCTACGATCGGGTGCATGGGTAGTGCAGGGTTGAACAGGGCGCGCGACAAGATGGTTGCCGCCGGAGTGGACGAGGTCGCGATCGAGACCTTCGCGCACTACTACCGGCTCCTCGAGCACGGGGAGACCGGCATGATCCGAGAGTCGTCGATCGAGCCGATCGACATGCCGTCGCTTGCCGACGTCGAGGTGTCCGACGAGGCCGCCGCCTCCGCGATCCGCAAGACCGCCGTGATCAAGCTCAACGGCGGGCTCGGCACCTCGATGGGCATGGACCGCGCGAAGTCGCTGCTCTGCGTGCGCCGCGGGCTCTCCTTCCTCGACGTGATCGCCCGCCAGGTGCTGGCCCTGCGCAAGCAGTACGACGCGACGCTGCCGCTGATCTTCATGAACAGCTTCCGCACCTCCGGCGACACGATGGAGGCGCTCGCGCGCTACGACACGCTGCCGGTCGAGGGACTGCCGCTGGAGTTCCTGCAGAACAAGGAGCCCAAGCTGCTGGCGAAGGACCTGTCGCCGGTCAGCTACCCGAAGGACCCGGACCTGGAGTGGTGTCCGCCCGGCCACGGCGACGTCTACACCGCGCTGCGCGGGAGCGGCCTGCTGGACCGGCTCATCGCGGCGGGCTACGAGCGGGTCTTCGTCTCCAACTCCGACAACCTGGGCGCCGTCCCGGACGCTCGGGTCGCCGGCTGGTTCGCCGAGTCCGGTGCCCCGTTCGCGATCGAGGCGGTCCGGCGTACCGCCTCGGACCGCAAGGGCGGCCACTTCGCGCGCCGCAAGATCGACGGCCGGCTGGTGCTCCGCGAGACCGCGCAGACCGCCGAGCAGGACCAGCCGGCGTTGGCCGACCTCGACCGGCACCGCTTCTGCTCGACCAACAACCTGTGGTTCGACCTGGCGGCGATGAAGCACGCGCTCGACGTCCGCCAGGGGATCCTCGGGCTCCCGCTCATCCGCAACGTCAAGCACGTCGATCCGGGCGACCCGAGAACCCCCGAGGTGGTCCAGATCGAGACGGCCATGGGCGCCGCGATCGAGGTCTTCGAGGGGGCCAAGCTGATCGAGGTCGGCCGGGACCGGTTCGTGCCGGTCAAGACGACCAACGACCTGCTGGTGCTGCGCTCGGACGTCTACGACCTGCAGGACGGCTTCGTGCTGGACCAGGTGTCGAACGAGCTGCCGTTCGTCGAGCTCGACGGCGACTTCTACAAGCTGGTGGGGGAGTTCGACAAGCGGTTCCCCGAAGGTGCGCCGTCCATGCGGAAGGCCACGTCGCTGCGAGTCGAGGGCGACTGGACGTTCGGGCCCGGTGTCCAGGTCGTCGGGGCGGTCACGCTCGAGGCGCACTCGGCACAGCGGATCGAAGCCGGCGCCGTGCTGTCCTCGGGTGACCTGGATGGCTGACCACCTGACGAGCGTCGACGCCCACCTCGAGCGGATCCTCGCTGCCGTCGAGCCGCTGCAGGACTACCCGCAGCCGCTGATGGAGGCCCTGGACCTCGCGATCGCCGAGGACGTCGTCGCCCCGATGCCGCTGCCGTCCTTCGACAACTCCGCGATGGACGGCTACGCCGTGTGCCGCGGCGACGTCGTCACCGCGACCGAGCAGTCGCCGGTGCACCTGCCCGTGGTGGGCGAGATCGGCGCCGGGCAGGCGCAGCTTCTCGCCATGTCGCCGGGCACGGCCGTCAAGATCATGACCGGCGCCCCGATGCCGGCCGGCGCGGACTGCGTCGTGCCCTACGAGTGGACCGACCGGGGCGTCGCGCAGGTGCGCATCGACCGCGCGCCCTCCGACGGCCAGCACGTACGCCGCGCGGGCGAGGACGTCGCCGTGGGCGACCTGCTCGTCGAGCACGGCACGGTCCTGGGCCCGCGCCACCTCGGCCTGCTCGCCTCGATCGGTCGCGCCGCGGTCCTGTCCCGGCCGCGTCCCCGCGTCGTGATCCTCTCGACCGGTTCCGAGCTGCGCGAGCCCGGCAGCCAGCTGGGCCACGACTCGGTCTTCGACGGCAACTCGTTCCTGCTCGCCGCGTCCGCCCGCCGCGCCGGGGCCATCGCGTACCGCGTCGGCATCGTGCCCGACGAGCCGCGGGCCTTCCTGGACGCGCTGGGCGACCAGCTGGTCCGCGCCGACCTCGTCGTCACGAGCGGCGGCGTCTCCCAGGGCGACTTCGACGTCGTCAAGGAGGCGCTCGCCCCGCTCGGCTCGGTCTGGTTCGGCGGCCTCGCGATGCAGCCCGGCAAGCCGCAGGGGTTCGGCCTGGTGGGCGAGGACTCGACCCCGATCTTCACGCTGCCCGGCAACCCGGTGTCGTCGTACATCTCGTTCGAGATGTTCGTGGTGCCCGCGATCCGCAAGCTGATGGGCAAGGCGCCGTACTCCCGCCCGACCGAGCGCGCGCGCCTCACCCACGGCATCTCCTCGCCCGACGGCAGGCGCCAGTTCCTGCGCGGGGAGTACGACCACGACGGCGGTGGCCCGTACGTCGCCCCCGTCGGCGGGCCCGGCTCGCACCTGATCGGCGACCTCGCGTCGTCGAACGCGCTGATCGTCGTGCCCGAGCACGTGACGTCGATGTCGGCGGGCGAGCAGGTGCAGGTGCTGCGGCTCGACCACGAGTTCTGAGGAGATCTGCATGGGTGAGCGACTGACGCACGTCGACGAGTCCGGGGCGGCCCGGATGGTCGACGTCTCCGGCAAGGAGGTCACCGCGCGGACGGCCTCGGCGAGCGGCCGCGTGCTCGTCTCCGCGGCGGTCATCGAGCTGCTCCGCGGCGCCGGGGTGCCCAAGGGGGACACGCTCGCGGTCGCGCGGCTGGCGGGGATCATGGGCGCCAAGCAGACGCCGTCGCTGATCCCGCTCTGCCACCCGCTGGCGATCTCCGGGGTCGCGGTCGACCTGACGGTGACCGACACGTCCGTCGACATCGTCGCGACCGTGCGGACCACCGACCGCACGGGCGTCGAGATGGAGGCGCTGACCGCCGTCTCGGTGGCCGCGCTCACCGTCGTCGACATGGTCAAGGCGGTCGACAAGGGGGCCGTGATCACCGACGTGCGCGTCGAGACCAAGACCGGCGGCAAGTCCGGCGACTGGGCCCGGGAGTCCGCCTCGTGAGCCTGCGCGCCGAGGTCGTCGTCGCCTCCAACCGGGCCGCGGCGGGCGTCTACGACGACGAGACCGGCCCGCTGATCGCCGCGTTCCTCCAGGAGCTGGGGTTCGTGGTCGATGCGCCCGTCGTCGTACCGGACGGTGAGCCGGTCGGTGCCGCCATTGCCGCGGCTGCCGCCGGCGGTGCACGGGTCGTCCTGACCACCGGCGGGACCGGCCTGACCCCGACCGACCTGACCCCCGAGGTGACGCGGCCGCTGCTGGATCGCGAGGTCCCCGGCATCGCCGAGGCGATCCGTGCCTACGGTGTCGCCGCGGGCATCCCCAACGCCGTGCTGTCGCGCGGGGTCGCCGGGGTCATCGGCTCCTGTCTGGTGGTGAACCTGCCCGGGTCGCGCGGCGGCGTGAAGGACGGGCTGGCGGTGCTGCGGCCGGTCCTGGTCCACGCCGTCGAGCAGGTCGTGGGGAGTGACCATTGAGCCAGTGGCCGGCCTGGCTGACGTCCGGTGAGGTGACCCTGCGTCCACTGAGCCATCGCGACGGACGCGCGTGGCGCGACGCCCGGCGACGCAACACCGCCTGGCTCAAGCCGTGGGAGGCGACGGTCCCACCGGGTGCCGCCGAGCGGCCGACGTCGTACCGAGCGCTCGTGCGTCGGCTCAGCAAGCAGGCCAGGGCCGGGACGACGATGCCGTTCGCCATCGACGTGTCGGGACAGTTCGCCGGCCAGGTGACGGTCAACAACATCGTGCGCGGGTCGGCGCAGTTCGCGTCGGTGGGCTACTGGCTCGACCG
>DASTUX010000094.1:0-10621 GCA_035759395.1 Nocardioides sp. | reverse complement strand
CACACCGAAGACGATGAAGAAGAACCCACCGGCCTTGGCGGCGTACACGGGGAGCATCGGGAACCCGACGACGTTCTCCTCGGTGCGGCCGGGGCCGGGCCACTGCGTGTGCTTGTGGTAGACGAGCAGCAGCATGTGGGCCGCGATGAGCGCCAGCAGCAGGCCCGGGATCAGCAGCACGTGGATCGTGAAGAGCCGCGGGATGATCGACTCACCCGGGAACTCGCCGCCGAACAGGAAGAAGGACATGTAGGTGCCCACGACCGGCATCGACTTCATGAAGCCGTCGGCCGCGCGGATGCCGGTGCCGGAGAGCAGGTCGTCGGGCAGCGAGTAGCCGGTGAAGCCCTCCAGGGTGCCGAGCAGCAGCAGGAGGCAGCCGATCACCCAGTTCAGCTCGCGCGGCTTGCGGTAGGCGCCCGTGAAGAACACCCGGAGCAGGTGGATCATCATCGAGGCCACGAACAGCATCGCGGCCCAGTGGTGCATCTGCCGCATGAGCAGGCCGCCACGGACGTCGAAGGACAGGTTCAGGCTGGAGGCGTAGGCCTCGGACATGTGGATGCCGCGCAGCTGGTCGTAGGACCCGTTGTACTGGACCTCGCCCATGCTGGGGGTGAACCACAGCGTCAGGAACACGCCGCTCAGCAGGAGCACGACGAAGCTCCACAGCGCGATCTCGCCGAGCATGAACGACCAGTGGTCGGGGAAGACCTTGCGCAGGTTCTTCTTCATGGCGGTGGCGAGGCCGAGCCGGTCGTCGGCCCAGGTGGCCGCGGCACCGACCTTGCTGGGCTTCGATGCCGTCGCGGCGGTCGTCGTGTTGCTCTTCGCGACCTTGCTCGTGTCGATGCTCACTTCGAGTCACGCTCCCAGAAGCTTGGTCCCACAGGTTCGTTGAAGTCATCCTGGGCGACGAGGTAGCCCTCGTCGTCCACCGCGAGCGGCAGCTGCGGCAGCGGGCGGCCGGCAGGTCCGAAGATCACGCGGGCGGAGTCGGCGAGGTCGAACGTCGACTGGTGGCAGGGGCACAGCAGGTGGTGCGTGGTCCGCTCGTTGAGCGAGATCGGGCAACCCACGTGCGTGCAGATCTTGGAGTAGCAGACGATGCCGTCGACCGACCAGTTCTCGCGGTCCTTGCCGGGGATGATGTCGTCGGGCTCCATGCGGAGCAGGATCACGGCCGCCTTCGACTTCACGATCTGGAGCTCGACGCCCTCGAGCTCGGGCTCGCCCTCGGCGTTGGTGGCGAACATGATCTCCGGCACGGCGTTGACCAGGTCGCCGATCTCGAGCTCGGACGCCTTGATCGGCGTTCCGACGACGTCGCGGACGACGCGCATGCCCTTGGTCCACACGGTGTGCAGGAGCGCGTCACCGGGCAGGGGACCGAGGTCGCGGAGCATGACCACGGCGGGGAGGCCGAGGAGGCCGACCGCGCCGAGCAGGCTGTTGCGCACCAGCGGGCGGCGACCGATGCCGGACTCCTCGAGGCCGGCGCTGAGCGCGGCGAGCGTCTCCTCGCGGTCCTCGTCGGGGGAGGCCGCGGGGTGGCGCATCTCGACGATCTCGTGGTCGGACATGAGCTTGCGGGCCCACTGGATGATGCCGATGCCGATGAAGAGCAGGGCGAGGCCGAGCGTGGTGCCGAGGGCGACGTTGGAGGCGCCCAGCCCGGCGATCGTGTCGTGCTCGTCACCGATCTTGAAGACGATGTAGCTGACCACGAACAGGATCGCGCAGACCATCGAGAGCCCGAAGAGGGCAGCGACCTGGCGCTCGGCGCGCTTCTCGGCCTTGGGGTCGACGTCGGTGGGGCGCCACGTGTGCGGCGGCAGGCCCGGGTTCGCGATCGGGTCCTCGTGGGTGACCGACGGGACGTTGCCGTGACCGCCGTGGGGGGACTCGGTGCTCACGCTTCCACCTTCTCCTTCGTCGAACGCGTCGTGTGGGCGGCGATCCAGATCGCGAAGCCGACCAGCGAGCCGATACCGGCCAGCCAGGCGAAGAGGCCCTCGCTCACGGGACCGAGGCCGCCGAGGCCGAAGCCGCCGTAGCCGGGCTCCTCGTCGATCGAGCCGAGGTAGGCGATGACGTCACGCTTCTCCTCGGGCGACAGGTTGCCGTTGGAGAACGTGTCCATCGCCTGCGGGCCGGTCAGCATGGCCTCGTAGATGTACTTGGGCTCCACGCCGCGGATCTTGGGCGCGTAGCCGCCGCGCGGCATGGCTCCGCCCGAGCCCTCGAAGTTGTGGCACGCCGTGCAGTTGGTCAGGAAGATCTGGCCGCCGCGGACGATGGCCTCCTGGCGCTCCTCCTCGGAGAGCCCGTCGACGCTGTAGTCGTCGGCGGTCGGGATCGACGGGCCCGGGCCCAGCGAGGCGACGTACGCCGCCAGCGCGGCGGTCTCCTCGGCGTCGTAGACCGGCTTCTTGCGGGGAGCCTGGGCGCCGGGCTGGGCCATCGGCATCCGGCCGGTGCCGACCTGGAAGTCGACCGCAGCGGCACCCACGCCCACCAGCGACGGTGCGATCTGGTTGCCGTTGCGGGTCAGGATGCCCTCGCCGTTCTGGCCGTGGCAGAACGCACAGCCGACGAGGAACAGCTCGCGTCCCTTGGCGACCTGGTCAGCGTCGCTCTCGGCGCGCTCGGCCTGGGCGGGGGAGAAGGCGGCGTACAGGCTGCCGGTGAGCATCAGGCCGAGCAGCAGGACCATCAGCCCCGCGAGGGGTCCGCGACGGTGCCGCGAGAGCCGGCCGGCCCATCCGTTGACTGAGCGGTTCAGGAGACGCACATCGATTCCTTGCTTGAGTCCTGGTGGAGTCTGGGATGGGGCTACTTGATGAGGTAGATCGTCGCGAACAGACCGATCCACACCACGTCGACGAAGTGCCAGTAGTACGACACGACGATGGCGCTGACCGCCTGCTCATGGGTGAACTTGCGCGCGAGGAACGTGCGGCCGAGCACGAAGATGAACGCGATCAGGCCGCCGGTGACGTGGAGGCCGTGGAACCCGGTCGTCAGGTAGAACATCGTGCCGTACGCCGAGTCCTGGATCGTGGTGCCCTCCTGGACGAGCGCGGCGTACTCGGTGGCCTGGCCGCCGATGAAGATCGCCCCCATCACGTAGGTGAGGACGAACCACTCGCGCAGCCCCCAGCCGCTGACCTTGAAGACCGACCCGGTGCGCCCGACCTGGCCGCGCTCGGCGGCGAAGACGCCGAGCTGGCAGGTGAGCGAGGACAGCACCAGGATCGTGGTGTTGACCGCTGCGAACGGCACGTTCAGCAGCTCGGTGTTCGCCGCCCACAGGTCGGGACTGACCGCACGGATCGTGAAGTACGACGCGAACAGGGCCGCGAAGAACATCAGCTCGCTCGAAAGCCAGATGATCGTCCCCACGCTGACCATGCTCGGCCGGTCGTGATGCCCGTGCAGACGGGATGCCGGAATCGCAGTTGCTGTCGCCACGGGCGCCATTATGTCGTGAGCATTCGTCGAGGGCACCCCGACCCCCTCACTTTCGGGGTCATATTGTTCACACCGTGCCGGGCCCTTCCCTGAACCTGATTCTCGAGGCCTCCGCGACCCTTCCGCGCTTCACGCTGGGACGGGTGCTGACCGAGTGGTCGCTGGCACCCACGGCCTTCGTGCTGACGGTGTGGGCCGCGGGTCTCTACCTGCTCGGGGTGGGCGTCCTGCGCCGTCGTGGCGACCACTGGCCGCTGGGGCGGACGGTGTCCTTCGTCGTCGCCGGGATGGGGTCGTTCTACGTCGCGACGGCCTCCGGCCTGGGTGCCTACGACACGACCCTGCTCAGCGTCCACATGGTCCAGCACATGATCCTGTCGATGCTCGTGCCGCTCGCCCTGGCACTCGGCGCACCCGTGACCCTGGCGCTGCGGACGCTGCCGCCCGTTCCGCGCCGCTGGCTCCTCGCCCTGCTCCACTCCCGGCTCGCGAAGGTCCTCTCGTTCGCACCGCTGACGCTGCTGCTCTACGTCGTCTCGCCGTGGGCGCTCTACTTCTCCGGCTGGTACGACGCGTCGCTGCACTCGACGTACGTGCACGAGATGATGCACGTCCACCTGGTGCTGGTCGGGACCCTGTTCTTCTGGCCGCTCATGGGCATCGACCCGGTGCCGGGGCGGGTGGGCTACCCGTTCCGGGTGCTGCTGGTCGTGCTGACCCTGCCCTTCCACGCGTTCCTGGGCGTGACGATCATGGGACAGTCCACGCTGATCGGCGGTGACTGGTACCCCTCGCTCCACGACGGCCCGATGGGTGCCTGGCTGCCCGACCCGCTCGACGACCAGCACCTCGCCGGCGGGATCCTGTGGGGGACCGGCGACCTGATCGGGCTCGTCTTCTTCGCCGTCCTCTTCACGCAGTGGGTGCGCTCGTCGATCAAGGAGGGCGCCCGGGAGGACCGGCGGCTGGATCTCGAAGAGGCACGCCAGCGCGCGGCACAGGACGACCGGTAGCATCGCGGGCGTGAACGCCTCGACCTCCTCGAAGACCGCCCCGCTGAAGGTGCTCGTCTACAGCGACGACGTCAACACCCGCCAGCAGGTGATCCTGGCGCTCGGTCGCCGACCGCACCCCGACCTGCCGGAGATCGAGTACGTCGAGGTCGCCACGGAGCCGGTCGTGATCCAGAACATGGACGCCGGCCACATCGACCTGGCCGTCCTGGACGGCGAGGCCGTGCCCGCCGGTGGCCTCGGGATCGCCAAGCAGCTCAAGGACGAGATCTACCAGTGCCCGCCCGTCGTGGTGCTGACCGGACGCCCCCAGGACGCCTGGCTGGCCACCTGGTCGCGGGCCGAGGCCGCCGTACCCCACCCGATCGACCCGATCCAGCTGGCCGACACCGTCGTCGGGCTGCTGCGCTCGCGCGTTCCCGCCACGACCTGATGGGCCCGACCTGGCCCGAGGTCCTCGGCGCGCTCGTCGCCGGCACCGACCTGCGGGCGGAGCAGACCGCCTGGGCGATGGGCGAGATCCTCGCCGGCGAGGCGACACCGGTGCAGATCGCCGGCTTCGCGGTCGCCCTGCGCGCCAAGGGCGAGACGATCGAGGAGGTCACCGGGCTCATCGAGCAGATGTACTCCGTGGCCACCCCGATCTCCGTGCCGGGCCGCCTGCTCGACGTCGTCGGCACCGGCGGTGACCGCTCCATGTCGGTCAACATCTCGACGATGTCCGCGATCGTGGCGGCCGGGGCGGGAGCCCGGGTCGTCAAGCACGGCGGCCGCTCGGCGTCGTCGCAGTCCGGCTCGGCCGACGTGCTCGAACGCCTCGGGATCCGTCTCGACCTCCCCGCGGCCCGGGTCGCGGCGGTCGCCGAGGAGGCTGGCATCACCTTCTGTTTCGCCGCCGCGTTCCATCCCGCGATGCGGCACGCCGCCGCGGCCCGGCGCGAGCTCGGCATCGGCACGATGTTCAACGTCCTGGGCCCGCTCGCCAACCCGGCCCACCCCGCCGCCCAGGCGATCGGCTGCGCCGACCCGCGGATGGCGCCCGTGATGGCGGGAGTGTGTGCGCGCCGAGGCATCGATGCCTGGGTCTTCCGGGGCGACGACGGGCTCGACGAGCTCACCACGTCGACCACCTCGTCGGTGTGGACGGTGCACGACGGCGAGGTGGCGACCGCGACGATCGACCCGCAGGCGTTCGGCATCCCGCTCAGCTCGGTCGAGGCGCTGCGCGGCGGCGATGCGTCGTACAACGCCGACGTGGCGCGCCGGCTGCTGGAGGGCGAGCAGGGCGCCGTGCGCGATGCCGTGCTCCTCAACGCGGGCGCTGCCCTGGCGGTCTACGACACCCCGGGCAAGGACGTCGACGAGGCCCTCGCCGCCGGCCTCGAGCGGGCCCGGACCGCCATCGACTCGGGCGCGGCCAAGGCGACGCTCGACCGCTGGATCGTGGCCTCGGCCGGCTGACCCGAGGGTCGGGCGGACCTCAGAGGTCCAGGACGTAGGACTCCCCGTCGCGGCGGAAGCCGAGGCGGTCGTAGTAGGCACCCACCATGCGCGGGGGAGTGACCACGCGACGGAAGCCGTGGTCGCGGAGCAGGCCGCTGCGACGCCAGACGAACTCGCCGGGCGAGAAGTCCCGGTAGCGCGGCGTGACGTAGTCGAGCTGGACCCGGGCGACCTCGCCGTCCGCGTCGACCAGCACCACGCCGACCGTCTCGTCGCCCCGCATGACGATGAAGGCGTGGGCGTGCTCGTGGTTGGGGTCCCACAGGAAGTCGGGCTGGAACCGCAGGATGTCGGCGCCGTGGACGCGCAGGACGTGGCGGAGGTACTCGTCGCGCGGCCCGACCTCGAGCACGTTGAACACGGCCTCGTCGTGCTGCTCGCCGAGCAGCTTGACGATGAACCACAGGTTGATGACCGCCAGCACGACGTTCATGCCGACCATGGGCCAGACCTCGACGAGCGCGTTGAACACCAGCAGGATCACGCACGCCAGGAAGTTCAGGGTGCGGAAGCGCAGCACCCGCGCCTGGAGCAGCGAGAACACCAGGAGGGCGCTGCCGCCCCAGCCGACGATGTCGAGCCAGTAGTTGTCGATCCAGTCCACCGAGTCAGTCCAGCCCGAGCGAGAAGGCCGACTCGAGGTCGTGGCGCGAGTAGGCGCGGAATGCGATGTGCGTCTCGGTGGACGTCACCCCGGCGACCTTGTTGAGCTTGTCGGCCACCACGGAGGCGACGTCCTCGTGGTTCCTCACCCGCACCAGGGCGATCAGGTCGATCTGTCCCGTCACCGAGTAGACCTCGCTGACCCCGTCGAGCGCGGCGATGGTCTCGGCCACCTCGGGGATCCGGGCGACGTCGGCCTTGACGAAGACGATGGCGGTGATCATGGGGCGACCCTAACGAACAGGTCGGTGAAGGGTGGAAAGGTCGCGCCTGTCGTCGAAGGGCACCAGGGAGAGACGCGACTCGTTGACCGCGTCGTGGACCGCGAGGTGCCGGGTGGCGCCGGCGACCGGGCAGGTCCACTCGCCGTCCACCTCCACCAGACGGATGCCGGGGGACTCGAGCCAGCGCAGCACCTTCTCGGTCTCCTCGGCGGTCGCGGCCGGGACCGGCCCCGGGGCGGTGGAGACGGTCTCGGCCGAGGAGCGCAGCTCGGCCACGAACTGGTGGGCGTCGACACCGGCCGGGATGATCCCCGCCGCGGCCAGACGGCCGAAGCGCACGACGTGCACCGCCCAGCGGCCGTCGTCCTCGCGGCGCGCGGCGACCACCTCGGGGCACCGGGTGAGCGCGGAGAGTCGTTGGGTGCGGGCGGCGGCGCGGATGAACGCCGAGAGCCGGTCGCGGTGGACCCCCGCCTCCTCGAAGCGCTCGTCGGCGGCCAGGGCGGACATCTTCTCGTTGATCGCCTCGACCACCTCGTCGGGACGGCGCAGCAGGGTGTCGCGCAGCTGCCGCACGACCGCGGCGTACGTCGTGGCGTCGACGCTGCCGTCGCACGGGGACAGGCAGCGACCCATCTCGGCCAGCACGCAGGCCGCGCGTGACGGCTCCTTCGCCAGCCGGTCGGAGCACTGGCGCACCGGGAACGTGTCGTGCAACGCGGCCAGGCACTTCTCGGCCGTCTTCTTCGAGGAGAACGGGCCGAGGTAGTCGGCGTCGTCGTCCAGGACCCGGCGCACGAGCGAGAGCCGCGGCCAGGGCTCGCGGGTGAGCTTGACGAAGGTGACCTTCTCGGGGAAGCGGGAGCGGCGGTTGTAGCGCGGCTTGTGCTCGGCGATCAGCCGGAGCTCGCGCACCTCGGCCTCGAGGGCGGTGGCGCACTCGATCCCGGTGACCGACGACGCCAGCCCCACCATCTCGCCCATCCGGGACCGGGTCTCCGACGCGGTGAAGTAGGAACGCACCCGGGACCGCAGGTCGCGCGAGGTGCCGATGTAGAGCACCTGCGCGCGGTCGTCGCGGAACAGGTAGACGCCGGGCGAGTGCGGCAGCGCCTCGGCGAGGTGCCGCTTCTTGCGTTGCGCCGTGCTCACCCGCGACGAGAACGTCTGCAGCTCCTCCAGCGTGTGCACGCCGAGACCGCCGAGACGTTCCATCAGGCCGTGCAGCACGTCGACGGTGGCGCGCGCGTCCGAGAGGGCCCGGTGGTTGGGCGTCGTGGTCGAGCCGAACGCACGGGCCAGCGAGGAGAGCTTGCAGTTGGGCGCATCGTCCTTCGTGACCACGCGGCGGGCCAGCTTGGCCGTGTCGAGCACCTCGAACCGCGGCCAGGCCAGCCCCTGCTGGGCAGCGAAGTGCTTGAGGAACCCGACGTCGAACGGCGCGTTGTGCGCGACCAACACGGTCCCCGCCGCGAACTCGAGGAACGCCGGGAGCGCCGACTCGATGGCCGGCGCGTCCGCGACCATCGTGTTGCTGATGCCGGTGAGGACGGCGATGAACGCGGGGATCTCGGTGCGCGGGTTGACCAGGGTCTGGAACTCCCCGAGGACCTCGCCGCCACGGACCTTGACGGCGCCGATCTCGGTGATCATCGAGCCGGCCGCTGCCGAGCCGCCGGTCGTCTCGAGGTCGACGACGCAGAAGGTGATGTCGCGCAGCGGCCGTCCCAGCTCGTCGAAGCTGCGTTGCGACTCCCAGCGGGAGGTCGCACCCTCGACGGCGCTGATCATGTCCTCGACGCTAGGGCCGGCCACCGACAATCCGGGGGCGACGCGCGGTCTAGGGTGTGCGACCACACCGACGAGAGGAGCCCCGTGAGCACCGTGATCCCCGACGCGGCCCATCGCTGGCGGTGCTCCGGCTGCGGCAACCTCACCCGGTTCGACGTGACGAGCACGCGTCGTACGACGGAGTACTGGCACTTCGACCTCGGCGGTGAGCGACGTGTCGAGGAGACCCAGGTCAGGGACGAGACCGTCGAGGGCGTCACGTGTCGCTGGTGCGGGCGCTCGGACGCGATCGAGGTCGTGCTCCGCCACGAGGCCGCTGTCGCCGAGGACCCTTCGACCGGGGTCTGAGCGAGCGCGACACGCCGGGCCATGGCCTGCGCGTGCCCACTGTCGGTGGGGGCTGACAGCGTCGCGAACATGACGACACGAATCGACTGCGACACCTGCGTGGTGCGTGGGCTGGCGTGCCACGACTGCGTGGTCACGGTGCTCCTGGGGCCGCCGCCCGAGCTGACCTTCGACGACGACGAGCGCCGTGCGCTCGACGTCCTGGCCGAGGGCGGCCTGGTGCCTCCGCTGCGGCTGGTCCAGGCCGTGCCCGGGCTCGAGGTCGAGTCGGCCTGACGCCACACCTTGCAGCACCGTGGCCAGAAACACCCCACGACTTGTCGCCGAAGACTTGGTCGGCGGGGGTCTCACCACTACATTGAGTCGCTCAGGTGCTCGTGGGAGTGGGCCAGTCAGGGTCCGCGCGAGTGCCGCGCTGAGTTCCGCACCGCTCGAGGCGGTGTGGGAGCCGGGGAACCAACCCATCTGGGGTGAATCGCCCGCAAGGCGGTTGGCACGAACGTGTGTCGCCGAGGAGCGGGAGTAGGGCAAGTCGTGCCCGAACCCGTCAGCTCACCCGGTAGGCGTACGACAAGCAAGGGAGACCGCCCGCTCGTGCTGAACGGTCGGAAGCGACTCATCACTGCCCTCTCGGGCCTCGCATTGACCGTCGTCGTGGGACTCGTCCCGTCGACGCCGGCCCAGGCCGAGCCCGACATCGACGACGTCCAGGCGCGCGTCGACCACCTGTACCACCAGGCCGAGCAGGCCTCGGAGCGGTACAACAACGCCAAGCTCGAGCTCGAGGAGCTCAACCGCGACCTCGCCGCGCTCAAGTCCGACCAGGCGCGCCAGGACGACCGACTCGGTCTCGTCCAGGCCCAGGTCCAGGACTCGATCGTGCGGCAGTACGAAGGCCAGGGCCTCTCCGCGGTCGGCCAGGTCGTCGTGTCCGACGACCCCGGCACGTTCCTCTCGCAGCTCTCGACGATGTCGGCGTTCAACGACCTGCAGTCGAACCTGTTCGAGAACTACACGACCGAGCTCAAGGCGCTGGACATCCGTCGCGACGCGACCGAGAAGCGGTCCGCCCAGGTCGAGCAGCTCAAGAAGAAGCTGGCCGCCAGCAAGTCCACCATCGACGACAAGCTGGCCGAGGCGAAGTCGCTCCTCGGCAAGCTCGAGGCCGAGCAGCGCGCCGCGATGCTCTCGCGCAGCAGCAGCGTGCGGATGGCCAGCGTCCCGGTCTCCGGACGCGCGGCCGCGGCCGTCAACTACGCGATGGCCCAGGTCGGCGACGCCTACGTCTACGGCGCGACCGGCCCGGATGCCTGGGACTGCTCCGGCCTGACGATGGGGGCCTGGGCCCAGGCAGGCGTGTCGCTGCCGCACTCCTCGAGTGCGCAGTACAACTCCGGTCCGCACATCGCGGCGAGTGACCTGCAGCCCGGCGACCTGGTCTTCTACTACCAGCCGATCAGCCACGTCGGCATGTACATCGGCAACGGCATGATCGTGAACGCCGAGAACCCCAGCTCCGGCGTGCGGGTCACCGGCCTGTACTCCATGCCGTACACCGGCGCGGTCCGCCCTGGCTGATTCGCCGTCGCAGAAGGCCGGCCGCCC
>DASTUX010000093.1:0-9440 GCA_035759395.1 Nocardioides sp. | reverse complement strand
GCCTCGGCCCAGCACGTGTGGATCGCCGTCGACCCGGCGGACTTCAACTGATGGGCACCGACGTGGGGTTCCAGCACCCGTGGTGGCGCCACGCCGTCACCTACCAGGTCTACGTCCGCAGCTTCGCCGACAGCGACGGCGACGGCGTCGGGGACCTGCCCGGGATCACCGCACGGCTCCCCTACCTGCGCGACCTGGGGGTGGACGCGCTGTGGATCACGCCGTTCTACACCTCCCCGCAGAACGACCACGGCTACGACGTCGCCGACTACCGCGACGTCGACCCGCTGTTCGGCAGCCTCGCGGACGCCGACGCGCTCCTCGCGCGCGCCCACGAGCTCGGCCTGCGGGTCATCGTCGACCTGGTGCCCAACCACAGCTCGAGCGAGCACGAGTGGTTCAAGGCCGCCCTCGCGGCCGCCCCCGGCAGCCCCGAGCGCGAGCGCTACATCTTCCGCGACAGCGAGGACGGCAACCCGCCCAACAACTGGGGCTCGGTCTTCGGCGGCCCGGCGTGGACCCAGGTCGAGGACGGCCAGTGGTACCTCCACCTCTTCGACCCGACCCAGCCCGACCTCAACTGGCGCAACCCCGAGATCGGCGACATGTTCGAGGACGTGCTGACCTTCTGGCTCGACCGCGGGGTCGACGGCTTCCGGGTCGACGTCGCGCACGGCCTGTTCAAGGAGGAGAACCTCCGCGACCAGGTCGTCCCCGACGAGGAGAACAAGCACGCCCACCAGCTGCCCAGCAGCATGGTCGAGCGCACCCTGTCCGACGAGCCGATGTGGGACCAGCCGGAGGTGCACGACGTCTACCGGCGCTGGCACGACATCCTCGCCAAGTACGACGGCGACCGGATGGACGTCGCCGAGGCCTGGACCCAGACGCCCGAGTCGCTCGCGAAGTTCATCCGTCCCGACGAGATGAGCCAGGCGTTCAACTTCTCCTGGCTGCTCGCGGAGTGGTCGGCGACCGCGTTCGCCCACGTCATCACCAGCACCCTCGAGGCCGTCGAGCCGGTCGGGGCCTCCCCCACCTGGGTGCTGTCCAACCACGACGTCACCCGCCACGTCACCCGCTACGGCGGCGGCGAGGTCGGCGTGGCCCGGGGTCGCGCCGCCACGATGGCGATGCTCGCGCTGCCCGGCTCGTCGTACCTCTACGAGGGCGAGGAGCTCGGCCTCGAGCAGGTCGAGGTGGAGCCAGAGTTCCGCCAGGACCCCAGCTGGTTCCGCACCGGTGAGCCCGGTCGCGACGGCTGCCGCGTGCCCGTCCCGTGGGGCGGCGACGAGGCACCGTACGAGTTCGGGCCCGGCCAGGGACAGCCGTGGATCCCCCAGCCGGCCGACTGGTCCGAGCACACGGTCGAGGCGCAGACCGGCAAGCCGGACTCGACGCTGGAGTTCTACCGCGCCGCCCTGGCGGCCCGCCGCGACTTCGCGAACACCGCCGGCGACACCGTCGAGATGCTCGACCTCGGCACCGACGTGCTCGGGTTCCGGCGCGGGCCGATCACGGTCGTGCTGAACGCCGGCACCGAGCCGGTCGAGCTGCCCGCGGGCGAGGTCTTCCTCGCGAGCGGCCCGGTGGACGGCGCACTGCCCGCCGACACCGCCGTCTGGCTGCGCTGACCGCCTGACCGCCCGAACGACCGCGGGACGTCATACGAATGGTGGCCTCTATGGCTCGATTCGTATGACGTCCCGTTCGTCACTCCAGCGCGGCGTTGTAGCGGCCGAGGTCCGCGACGAAGGCCGTCAGCTCGTCCTCGGACCAGCCGCCGAGGCGCTCGTCGAGCCACTCGCGGCGTTGCGCGGCGACGTCGGCCAGCCGGCGTACGGCGTCGTCGGTGGCGGACACCAGCGAGGCGCGACCGTCCTCGGGGTCGGGCGTGCGGGCGACCAGTCCGAGGTCAACGAGGTGCTGGACCTGCCTGCTGATCGCGCCCTTGTCGACGTCGAACGTCTCGGCCATCGCCGAGGAGCGCAGCGGTCCGCTCTCGGCGACGTGGGCGAGCATGAGGTACGACGCCGGCTGCAGGTCCGCGTGCACCGCCCGGGCGCGCAGCCCGATCACCCGCCGGATCCGGCGGATCATCACGCCGATCTCGTGCTCGAGCAGCCGCAGCGACTCCGGCCGCGAAGCGGGTCCGGACGATGTGTCGGTCATCGCGCTCACCGGGTCTGCAGCTCGGCGGCGACCTCGGGAGCAAGCTCGTCGTCGCGCAGGATCGTGGTGCGCAGCGGCACCTCCCGGATGAACACCACGCAGACCAGCGCCAACACGGCGAACGGCATGGCGACCAGGAACAGGTGACCGGTGGCCTCGCCGAACGCGTGCTCGTAGACGGCGCGGACCGGCGCGGGCAGCGCCGCGAGGTCGGGGATCGCGTGGCTCGAGTGCCCCGAGACGGGGATGTGCAGGGCCGCCATGCCCTCGGTGACCTTCGCGGTGACCTGGTGGGCGAGCAGCGCACCGAGCGCGGAGACGCCGATCGACCCGCCCATCGAGCGGAAGAACGCGACCACCGAGCTGGCCGTGCCCATGTCGGCCTGCGCGGCGTTGTTCTGGACCGCGAGCACGAGGTTCTGCATGGTCGCGCCGAGGCCGAGGCCGAGGATCGCCATGTAGGCGCCGACCACGGCGAGGTTCGTGGTGTCGTCGATCATCCCGAGCAGGCCGAGCCCGACGATCACCAGGACCATCCCGCCGACCAGCCACTTCTTCCAGTGCCCGGTCCGCGTGATGATCCGGCCGGTCAGGATGCTGGAGACGAGCAGGCCGCCGACCATCGCGATCGACATCAGGCCGGCCCGGGTCGGGCTCATGCCGCGAGCGAGCTGGAAGTACTGGCTGAGGTAGACCGTGGAGCCGAACATCGCGACCCCGATCAGCACCGACGCGATCGTCGCGAGGCTCGTCGTACGGTCCCGGAACAGGCGCAGCGGGATCACCGGCTCGACCGCGACCCGCGCCTCGACGTAGATCGCGAGGGCGAGGACGACCACGCCGCCGAGGACCATCGCCGCGCTGGTCGCGGAGCCCCAGGCGAACTGCTTGCCGGCGAGGGTCACCCACACCAACAGGACCGAGACGCCCGCGACGAGCAGGGTCGCGCCGAGGTAGTCGATCTTGACCTCGCGGCGTACGACGGGCAGGTGCAGCGTCTTCTGCAGCACTCCGAAGGCGAGCGCAGCGACGGGCAGCCCGACGTAGAAGCACCAGCGCCAGCCCAGGCCGGGGGTGTCGACGATGACGCCGCCGATCAGCGGTCCGCTGACCGTGGCGAGCGCGAAGACCGCGCCGATGTAGCCGGAGTATCGGCCGCGCTCGCGGGGAGTGACCATCGAAGCGATCACGACCTGGACCAGGGCCGTGAGCCCGCCGACGCCGAGCCCCTGCACCGCGCGGGCGCCGATCAGGACCTCCATGTTCGGCGCCATGCCCGCCACCAGCGAGCCGGCCGAGAAGATCACCAGCGCGACCTGGACCAGCATCTTCTTGCTGAACAGGTCGGCGAGCTTGCCCCACAGCGGGGTGGTCGCCGTCATCGTGAGCAAGGTGGCGACGACGACCCACGTGTAGCCGGTCTGGCTGCCGTGCAGGTCGGTGACGATGCGGGGCAGGGCGTTGGTCACCACGGTGCTCGAGAGCATCGCGACGAACATCGCGAGCAGCAGGCCGCTGAGCGCCTCGAGCACCTCGCGGTGCGTCATCTGGCCGGACTGCTCGGCGGAGGGACGGACTGGCGAAGACACGGGAGCTCGATTCACGACGGATAGAAGGTTGCCGACGGCAACTATATTCCCGACAGCGGTCGACCCCCAAAAGCCGACGCCCAGCGGGCGGACCACCGCTTCGCCGTTCCCTTTCCCGTTGGCGGTGCGGGTGCAGGAGACGCAAATGCAGCGACCCGCAGACGTGGACCTCGGGTAGAGGCCCGCTCCGGCGGACGTGAAGGCCGGATCGCCTGCGGGTCGGGTGACTGCTTGAAATTCGCTTGCGGTACTTCGGTTGAACCGGTTGCTGCTAGCGGGCAGCCACCTCACGCGTCCCATAAGAATTCATTCTTCGGACCACCTCCTTTCCCGTGTCTGAACAAGGTAGATCCGGGCGTCCTCGGCTTCAAGGCCTTTTTCCCGACGCTCAGGGAGCGAGGCGCTCGGTCGACCAGCCGGTGTCGGTACGGCGGTAGACGAGCCGGTCGTGCATCCGGTCGGGCCGGCCCTGCCAGAACTCCAACGCCTCCGGGCGAACGAGGTAGCCGCCCCACTCCTCGGGCACCGGGACCTCGTCGGGAAAGCGGGCGTCGTACTCCGCGAAGGTCGCCTCCAGCTCCTCGCGACCCGCCACCGGGCGGGACTGGTGCGACGCCCAGGCGCCGACCTGCGCGCCGTGCGGCCGGGAGGCGAAGTACGCCGCCACGTCGTCGCGCGAGAGCGGCTCGGCCGTGCCGTCGACCCGGACCTGCCGCTCGAGCAGGTGCCACGGGAAGAGCAGGGAGCAGGCCGGGTTGACGGCCAGCTCCAGTCCCTTGCGGGAGCAGGTGTTGGTGAAGAACCGGAAGCCCTCGCCGTCGAACCCCTTGAGCAGCACCATCCGCGCCGACGGGCGGCCCTCCCGCGACGCGGTGGCGAGCACCATCGCGTTGGGCTCGTGCAGGTTGGCCTCCCGGACGGTCGTGAACCAGTCGGCGAACATCGCGATCGGGTCGGCGGCGAGCTCGGACTCGACGAGCCCGTGCGCGGCGTACTCCCGGCGCAGCGCGGCGATCCCGGTGTCGTCGTGCGTGTTGTCTCCCATGCCCCGAAATCTAGGCCCGTCCCGCCGTCGGGCGGCGCGCCGCCCCGGACGTCCCGGACGCGGGGTGTCGCGGCGTGCGGCCTCGGGTGCAGAATGCAGCGGTTACATACCACCGGTAGACGAACGACGAAGGAGTCGCGAGCGCATGACTGAGGTACACCACGGACTGGAAGGTGTGGTCGCGTTCGAGACGGAGATCGCCGAGCCCGACAAGGAGGGCTCCGCGCTCCGCTACCGCGGCGTCGACATCGAGGACATCGTCGGCCGGGTCCCCTTCGAGAACATCTGGGGCCTCCTCATCGACGGCAGCTACGACCCGGGCCTGCCGCCCGCGGAGCCGTACAACATCCCCGTGCACACCGGTGACATCCGTGTCGACGTCCAGGCCGCGGTCGCGATGCTCGCCCCGGCCTTCGGCATGCGCCAGACCTACGACATCTCCGACGAGCAGGCACGTGAGGACCTCAGCCGGGTCGCCGTGATGGTGCTCTCGTACGCCGCCCAGGCCGCGCGCGGCCTCGACAAGCCGGTCGTCTCGCAGCGCGAGGTCGACAGGGGCGCGACCCTCGCCGAGCGGTTCATGATCCGCTGGAAGGGCGAGGCCGACCCCCAGCACGTCAAGGCGATCGACGCCTACTGGAGCTCGGCGGCCGAGCACGGCATGAACGCGTCGACCTTCACCGCCCGCGTCATCACCTCGACCGGCGCCGACGTCGCGGCGGCCTTCTCGGGCGCGATCGGTGCGATGAGCGGCCCTCTCCACGGAGGCGCCCCGTCGCGGGTGCTCGGGATGATCGAGGAGGTCGAGCGGCGCGACGGCGACGCGACGTCGTACGTCAAGCAGCTGCTCGACGACGGCGAGCGGCTGATGGGCTTCGGGCACCGCGTCTACCGCGCCGAGGACCCGCGGGCGCGCGTGCTGCGACGCACGGCCAAGGAGCTGAACGCGCCGCGCTACGAGGTCGCCGAGGCGCTGGAGCAGGCCGCCCTGGCCGAGCTGCGTGAGCGCCGGCCCGACCGCGTCCTCGAGACCAACGTGGAGTTCTGGGCCGCGATCGTGCTCGACTTCGCCGAGGTCCCCGCCAACATGTTCACCTCGATGTTCACCTGCGCGCGGACCGGCGGCTGGTCGGCACACATCCTCGAGCAGAAGCGGACCGGTCGACTGATCCGCCCCTCGGCGATCTACACCGGGCCGGCGGCCCGCAAGGCCGACGAGGTCGACGGATGGCGTGCGGAATGGTCCCAGTCCTGAAGAGGCCGGTCCTGACCACGCAGCGGCTCCGACTGGAGCCGCTGACCCTCGACCACACCGAGGTCGTCGTGGCGATCGACGCCGACCCCGAGGTGATGCGCTTCCTCACCGGCCACGAGCGCTCCCGCGGCGAGGTCGTGCGGCAGTGGCTCCCGCACATGACGGACCCGGCGCTGGACACGCTCGGGCTCGGCTTCTGGGTCGGGTACGCCGACGACGAGCCGGTCGGCTGGTGGTGCCTGACCCCGCGGGGCGAGCTCCGCGAGGAGGAGCCGGCCACGGCCTGGCTCGGCTACCGGCTGCTCCCGTCGGCGTGGGGCAACGGCTACGCCACCGAGGGCGCGGAGGCGCTGCTCGCCCACGGCTTCGAGTCGGTCGGGCTGGAGCGGGTCCGCGCCGAGACGATGGCCGTCAACACGCGCTCCCGGGCGGTCCTGGACCGGCTCGGCCTGCACCCGGTGCAGACGTACGTCGGCGAGTGGGAGGACCCGCTGCCCGGCTGGGAGCAGGGCGAGGTGGTCTACCTGATGACCGACGCCGAGTGGCGCCTGCGTTGAATTCCTTGGGCTAGCCGGCGAGGCGGCCCTCGAACCAGCTGGTCTCGCCGCGCCCGCCAGGCCGGGTGAGCGAGATGTGCATGTGGTTGCGGTGCCGCAGCGTCTGCGAGCACTTCCTCCGGCTCCTGCAGCTCGAGCTGAGGTAGGGCTCCGGCTGGAACTCGTCCCACGCGGGGTACATCTGGTCGTCCCAGATGATGTACATGATCCCCATCCGGCGGGCCCACGCGTGGGTGTTGCCCTCCCAGTCCGTGCGGAAGGCCCGGTCCAGGAACGCACTCGCCCGCTCGCGGTCGGCCCGGCGGGTCGCGTCCAGCGTCCAGTCGAAGGCCCGCCCCTCCTTGTGCTCCGACGTGCTGCTGCCCTGGCAGGGGCGCGAGATGGGTCCGAAGCCGCCGCCGTACTTGCGCACGAGCCAGCGGCCGAGGTACGTCGTGCCGGGCTTGGCGGCGGGGTGGCACTTCGACTGGGGGTCGTAGGACGCGTAGTCCTCGATGGGTGCCGCGAGGGCGGGTGGCGCGAGGAGGGTGACGGCCAACAGGGCGACGAGGGCAGGAAGAAACAACATCCGAGACAGCCGAGACATCAGTCGAGGGTAGGTCGACGAACGCGCATTGTCAGGGGTTCCCTAAGGTCGGTCCATGACCTCTCGGGACGACATCAGGCTCTGGGACTCCGAGGCCGAGACCTTCGACGAGGCGGCCGACCACGGACTCCGCGACGCGACCGTCCGCGCCGCATGGCGAGAGCTGCTGCTCGGGGTGCTTCCGCCGGCGCCCGCGCGCGTCGCTGACCTCGGGTGCGGCACGGGCACCCTGTCGCTGCTGCTGGCCGACGAGGGGTACGCCGTCGACGGGGTCGACTTCTCCCCCGAGATGGTCCGGCGGGCGGTGGCCAAGGCCGAGGGTCGAGACGACGTCCGGTTCGTCGAGGCGGATGCCGCGGCCCCTCCCCTGGACCCGGGTGCGTACGACGTGGTGCTCTGCCGGCACGTGCTCTGGGCGATGCCCGACCCGACGGCCGCGCTGCGGAGCTGGCTCGGCCTGCTCGCGCCCGGTGGCCGGCTCGTGCTGGTGGAGGGCCGGTGGTTCAACGACGCCGGGCTCTCGGCAGCCCAGACGGAGATCTTGCTCGCGGGCGTGGGTCGCCGGGCCGAGGTCACGATGCTCCCCGAGGCCGTCTACTGGGGTCGGGAGATCGACGACGAGCGCTACCTCGTCCTCGCCTGACGCGGCCCGGATTCAGCGCAGGGGCTTTCCGAAGCAGCGGGACAGCGGGACGTCGCGGTAGTAGCCGAAGCCGGGCACCGGCGTGTAGCCCGCCGACTCGTAGAGCGCGATCGCCTCGGGCTGGCGGATACCGGTCTCGAGCAGCAGCGCCTCGGCGCCCGACTCGGCCGCCGACTCCTCCAGGTGGACCAGCATCTTCCGGGCCAGCCCCGCGCCGCGCAGCCGCGGCACGACGTACATCCGCTTGATCTCGGCGGTGGCCCTGGTCCCGAAGGCGAGCACGTCGCGTCGCCGCCAGGCACCGGTGGCGACGGCCTCGCCGTCGACGTACCCGACGAAGAAGCTGCCTGCCGGCGGCTCGAACATCGCGTGCTCGATCGGGGTCTCGTCGGGCCCGCCGTAGCGCTGGACGTACTCGGCCTGGACCTCGGCGATCAGCCGCATCGCGTCCGGGTCGCCGTAGCCGACGCGCCGGATCTCGAGCTCAGCCAATCGTGGCGCCGCAGGCATCGCAGAACTTCGCATCGTCGTCGTTGCGGACCCCGCACGTGCTGCAGAAGGGCCCGGTCCTGGTGGGTGCCGGGCGGTCGTCGACGGTGCGGCCCACACCGAGCACGCCCTGGCCGTCGGAGAGGTACGACGCGGAGTCCTTCACCACCGGCATCGTCTCACCGGCGCCGTAGCGGGCCGCGGCACCGAGGAAGCCCCACTGCAGGCCGGCCCCGCCGACGATGAAGAACGGCATCGCGAGGAAGAACATCCAGAACTTGGTCGGCCCCTGCATCGTGTCCACGCTCGCGAAGAAGTCGGTGATCGCGACCGCGATCAGGACCAGGGCGACCGACATGCTCACGACGCCGACCACCCGCAGCGTGGTGCGCAGGGCGGGCTGGTTGGCGAAACCTGGGGTGCTGGGCATCTGGACTCCTCGAGAATGTGCGGGTCGCGGGTGACAGAATATGCAGCAACTGACAGCGTCGTCAGGCATCACCACCTGAACCCCCGTCTGCACCCTTCGGAAGGTTGCTCGTGACCGACGCGATCCAGATCCCCGCCGACCTCAAGCCCGCCGACGGCCGCTTCGGTGCGGGCCCGTCGAAGATCCAGACCTCGCACCTCGACGCGCTCGCCGCGACCGGCGCGTCCCTGATGGGTACGTCGCACCGCCAGGCGCCGGTGCGCAACACGGTGGGCCGGGTGCGCGAGGGTCTCGCGGCGCTGTTCTCGCTACCCGAGGGCTACGAGGTCGTGCTCGGCAACGGCGGGGCGACGGCGTTCTGGGACGTCGCGACGTTCGGGCTGATCCGCGAGAAGAGCCAGCACCTGACGTTCGGCGAGTTCTCCTCGAAGTTCGCCAAGGCCGTGTCCGCGGCTCCGTGGCTGGCCGACCCGACCGTCATCGCCTCCGATCCGGGCACCCGGCCGGACCCGGTCGCCGAGGCCGGCGTGGACGTCCATGCCTGGGCGCACAACGAGACCTCGACCGCGGTGATGGCCCCGGTCGTGCGCCCGGCGGGCACCTCCTCCGACGAGTCGCTCGTGCTGGTCGACGCGACGTCGGGGGCCGGCGGCCTGCCGGTCGACCTGACCGAG
>DASTUX010000092.1:0-2066 GCA_035759395.1 Nocardioides sp. | reverse complement strand
ACCGGACAGCCGATCGGGGGCGGCATGTCGTTCGTGCGCCAGATCGCGCACATCCTCGACGCCATTCCCTGCTACCTCGGCTACCTGTGGCCGTTGTGGGACGGCAAGCGTCAGACGTTCGCCGACAAGATCCTCAAGACGATCGTCGTCAACCAGCCGCAGGGCTGACCCGACGGGCCCTGCGCTCGCGCTCGAGCTCGTTGCGGTAGGACCGCGCGTCCACCTGGATCGTGTGCCGCCGTGAGGCGACGTACCGCTTGCGCAGGGCCTCGTCATACGCCCTGATCTGCGCGCGCATCTCGGTCACGGGCGGCAGCGTCACCTCGCCGGCGATCAGCTCGGCGACCCAGTGCGACTGGGCCTCGGCCAGCGGCATCACCGCGCCGAGCGGCTGGATCAGGCCGACGAAGTAGAGCCCGGGGTGCTCCGGGGAGACCACACGCCGGTAGAGGTCGACGTGGTTGTCCTCGGTCCGCACGACGGTGTCGTCGAGGAACGGGAACGACACCTTGTAGCCGGTCGAGTAGACGACGACGTCGGCCTCGGTGCAGGTGCCGTCGACGAAGAAGACCTTCGCGCCCTCGAACCGGTCGATGTTGGGCCGGACCGCGATGTCGCCGTGGCCGAGCCTCGTCAGCAGGTCGTCGCTGACCGTGGGGTGCGCCTCGAGGATGTCGTGGTCGGGCTCGGGCAGGCCGTAGTCGGTCATCTTGCCGACCGCCAGGCGCAGCAGCGTCTTCAGGCCGAGCTTCTGCAGCCTGAACGGGCCGCGCGCGAGCGGCGAGTCGGTGAGGTGGTCGGTCGGCACGCCGAACATGTACTTCGGCAGCACGTGCGCGCCGCGGCGCATCGCCAGGTAGGTCCGGCGGGCGACCCGGGACGCCTCGACCGCGATGTCGGTCGCGGAGTTGCCGATACCGAGCACCACGACCCGCTTGCCCTCGAAGACCTCGGGGGTCCGGTAGTAGTGCGCGTGCATCTGCACTCCGGGGAACGTCTCGCTGCCCGGGAAGCCGGGCTCCGGCCAGCGCGGGTCCCAGTGATGGCCGTTCGCGACGATCACGTGGTCGTAGTGCCGGGTCTCCGGCTCGCCGGGGCGGTCACCGTCGTGGCCCAGGGCGCGGACGGTGACGTCGTACCCGCTCCCCTCCGCCGACGCGACCACCTTGACGACCTCGGTCCGGAAGGTGACCTTCTCCCGCAGCCCGAAGTGGTCGACGTACTCGTCGAAGTAGTCCGCGATCTGCCAGTGGCTCGGGTAGTCCGGGAGCGAGTCGGGCATCGGGTAGGCGGCGTACTCCATCGCGGTACGCGAGGTGTTGATGTGCAGGGAGCGGTACGCCGAGCTGACGCCGTTGTCGTTCTCGTAGCGCCAGTTGCCGCCGACCCCGGAGCCCATCTCGAAGCAGTCGAAGTCGATGCCGCGCGCGGCGAGGACCTGGGCAGCCGTGATGCCGGAGGATCCGGCCCCGATGATGCAGGTCGTGGCCCGAGACGGCGCCGTCACCGGGACTGCCACAGACCGAGGGTGTTGCCCTCGACGTCCTGGAAGTACGCCGCCCAGCCCATCTCGCCGACGGGCTGCTTGCGCGACAGGGTCTGGCCGCCGAGCGACTCGATCGTGGCGAGCGCGGCGTCGATGTCCTCGACGTCGACGACCACGAGCGGGCTGGTGTTCGGGCTCTGGCGGGCCAACATGCCGCCGTTGATGTAGCCCGGCTCACTGGCACCCTGGTCGCCCGTGGGACCGGTCGTCACCATCGTGTAGTCCATGCCCGGCACGTCCATCAGGTTCCACCCGAATGCCTCGCGATAGAACGCGTGCGCCCTCTCGGCGTCGTCGAAGGGAATCTCGAAATGAACTACCCGTCCGCTCATACCTACCGAGAGTACGCGAGACTCGGGAACATGAGCAGCGCTTCGAAGACGATCCTGATCACCGGCGCCTCCTCGGGGCTCGGCGCCGAGATGGCCCGCCAGTTCGCGGCCGGCGGCAACGACCTGGCGCTCTGCGCCCGGCGGCTCGAACGCCTCGAGGAGCTGAAGGCGGAGATCCTCGAGGTCAA
>DASTUX010000091.1:0-21327 GCA_035759395.1 Nocardioides sp. | reverse complement strand
GAACGTGTGGAAGAACTCCTCCTGCGTCTGGGTCTTCCCCTCCAGGAACTGGATGTCGTCGATCAGCAGCACGTCCACGTCGCGGTAGCGGCGCTTGAACCGGTCCTGCCGGTCGTCGCGGATCGCGTTGATGAACTCGTTCGTGAACTCCTCGCTCGAGACGTACCGGACCTTCGCGCCGCTGTAGAGGCTGCGCACGTAGTGGCCGATGGCGTGGAGGAGGTGGGTCTTGCCGAGTCCCGAGTCGCCGTAGACGAGCAGCGGGTTGTAGGCCTTGCCCGGAGCCTCGGCGACGGCCACCGCGGCGGCGTGCGGGAACCGGTTGGACGAGCCGATGACGAAGGTCTCGAACGTGTACTTGGGGTTGAGCCGGGTCTCGAGGGCCGTCGTGGGCCGGGGTGCCGCCTCGACGGGGTCCGGCGCGGGAAGGGGGGCCGGGGTCCGTTCGAGGGGGCTCGGCTGAATTGTCGACATGTCGTTTTGGTGACTTGTCGATTCATCGAGGTGGGTCGGCGCCGGCTCCGGGTGGTCCTTCTCCTCGAGGTGCGGGTTGACGGTCACCGCGATCCGGATCTCACGACCGAACGCGACGGTGAGGGCGTCCTCGAGCTGGCCGCGCAGGCGGCCCTCGAGCTGGCCACGGGTGAAGTCGTTGGGCACGGCGATGATCGCGGTGCTCTCGTGGAGGGTGACCGGCTCACTGGCCCGCAACCAGGCGCGCTGGTTGGGCTGGAGGTCGTCCACGACACCTCGCCACGCGGTGTTGAGGTCCGACGTGCTCTGCTCCACGGTTCCTGCCTTCTGCCTCGGTTGTCTTGGTGTCGCCGTGATCGATGTGACGCCCATGCTCGCAACCCGTCCGCCAGAAGCGCAGGAGAACCGGGGAGCCAGGGGGAGCCACTTTTTTGTCCACAGCTTTGTCCACAGGTTGTGAACCCGACTCTTTCACTGGGGAAAGAAGTCTTCCGAGACGATCCCGGACCGGCTACGAATCGCTGTTTGTGCAGGTCAGGGGCGCTTTCGCCAGAAATGTGGCGGGCGTCACACGGCGGCGATCCGTCGACGGGCCGAGGGCGGCGGGGGACCTCGGTGAGGTCGAACGTAACCTGCTCCGGGCACCCGGAGCAAGACGTCATCCACAGGCTTGGAGCGGGGTGGATACCGTTGGTTTGACCCTGTGGAACGCCAGCGCGTACCGTTGGCCGGTCACCCGGTGTCGACGGGTGCCGCATGTCCACGGAAGCCTCACGTCATCCGTGGCCGAGCGGTGCCGGCCGAAAGGCTTCACGGCACTGCCGATCCGCCGACGTGGCCGCCCCAGACACACCATGGAGAGATACTCGTGAGCAAGCGTACGTACCAGCCGAACAACCGTCGCCGTCACAAGGTCCACGGCTTCCGCCTGCGCATGCGCACCCGCGCCGGACGCAGCATCCTGGCGTCGCGTCGCCGCAAGGGCCGCAAGGAACTGGCCGTCTGACGGCCTGCGCCACCACTCACCCCCCGTGCTGCCCGCAGCCCATCGGCTGAGGGACGCCGACTCCTTCCGGATCGCGGTTCGCCGCGGCCGGCGTGCGGGGTCGCGGACCGTGGTCGTGCACCTGGTCCAGCTGGACGAGGTCACCCCCGGTCCGCATCCCGCTCGAGTGGGGTTCGTGGTGAGCAAGGCCGTCGGTAACGCAGTCACCCGCAATCGTGTGAAGCGCCGACTTCGACACCTGGCTCGGGAGCAACTTTCGTCGCTCCCGAGCTCTGCTGTGCTCGTGGTCAGGGCGCTCCCCGAGGCGGCTGCCGCCTCCCCCGAGGAACTCGACGCCGATCTCAGGCGTTGCCTCCAGCGGGTGCAGTAGGTGAAGTACCTCCTGATCGGCCTGCTCAGGGCCTACCGTGCGCTGATCAGCCCGCTCTACGGTCAGGTCTGCCGCTACCACCCGTCCTGCTCGGCGTACGCACTCGACGCCGTGCGCGAGCACGGCAGCCTGCGTGGCTCGTGGCTGGCCGCACGCCGTCTGGCGCGCTGCCATCCGTGGGCCGCCGGCGGGTACGACCCCGTTCCACCCCGCGTGCGCGCGGGCAGCCCCTCGACTCCGTCCCCCCAGCAAGGAGCCTGACCCGTGGGAATCTTCGGCGACATCGGCAGCTTCATCATGACGCCGCTGTACTACGCGATCTCGGTGGTCCTGGTGGGCTTCCACACGCTCTTCAGCAGCATCGGCCTCGACTCCGCCGGCGGCGCGGCCTGGGCGCTGTCGATCATCGGTCTGACCCTGGTCATCCGGGCAGCCCTGATCCCGCTCTTCGTCAAGCAGATCAAGTCCAGCCGCAACATGCAGTTGATCCAGCCCAAGGTCAAGGAGCTGCAGAAGAAGCACGGCCACGACCGGGAGAAGCTGGCCCAGGAGACGATGAAGCTCTACAAGGAGAGCGGGACCAACCCGTTCGCCTCGTGCCTTCCGATCCTCCTGCAGATGCCGATCTTCCTCGCGCTCTTCCGGCTGCTGGACCAGGCGGCACACGGGAAGTCGCACGGCGTCCTGACGGTGGGCCTGGCCGAGAAGTTCGGCAACGCCGAGCTGTTCGGCGCGGTGCCGATCTCCGACACCTTCCTCAAGGCCGACGGCCACGTCGGCGTGATGTCCCTGGCCGCCGTGCTGGTCGTGGCGATGACAGCCACGACGTTCCTCACTCAGCGCCAGCTGATGAGCAAGAACATGCCGGCCGACGCCCTGAGCGGTCCCTACGCCCAGCAGCAGAAGATGTTGCTCTACGTCCTGCCCGTCGTCTTCGCGGTCGGCGGTATCGCCTTCCCGATCGGCGTCCTCCTCTACTGGACCACCTCGAACCTGTGGACAATGGGCCAGCAGTTCTACGTCATCCGCAACAACCCGGCGCCCGGCACTCCTGCGGCGAAGGCGAAGGCGGACCGTGACGCGGCGAAGGCCGCGCGGCACGGCAAGGCCCAGGTGGCCGAGGTCGCCGCGGAGCCCGAGCCGGAGCGTCGTCCGGCCACCCGGCAGCAGCCGAAGCGGCAGTCGCGTGAGCAGCGCAAGAAGCAGGCCCGAGACCAGCACAACCCGTCCGCCGGCACGCCCGCGGACAACCCGACGACCCCCGAGGGAGACTAGCAGTGACCGAGTCAGTGACCCCAGCGACCACCGAGGCAGAGACCGAGACGGAACTCGAGGCGTCCGACGCCTCCTCGGACTCGTCGTCCGAGCGCCCCGACCGCGTGCAGCAGCTCGAGCAGGAGGGTGACATCGCGGCCGACTACCTCGAGGAGCTGCTCGACATCGCCGACCTCGACGGCGACCTGGACATGGACGTCGAGGGCGACCGCGCCGCCGTCTCCATCGTCGGTGCCGACCTCAACCAGCTGGTGGGGGCCAACGGCGAGGTGCTCGAGGCACTGCAGGAGCTGACTCGGCTGGCGGTCTACCGCGAGACCGGTGAGCGCTCCCGCCTGATGCTCGACATCTCCGGCTACCGCGCCGAGAAGCGCGAGGAGCTGGTCAAGCTCGCCGAGAAGACCATCGCCCAGGTTCGCGAGAGTGGTGAGCCGGTGTCGCTGGACCCGATGAGCCCCTTCGAGCGCAAGGTCGTCCACGACGCTGTCGCCGCCGCCGGCCTGTCCTCGGAGTCCGAGGGCGTCGAGCCGCGTCGTCACGTGGTGGTCCTCCCGGACTGATCTCCATGAGCGATGTTTCACGTGAAACACCCTCCGCGCCCGATGTGGCGAGGAGGGTGTTTCCTCATCCGCAGCTCGCAGCCGCGGAGCGGTACGCCGAGCTCCTGGCGACCGAGGGGGTCGTGCGCGGACTGATCGGCCCGCGCGAGGCTCCCCGGCTCTGGGACCGGCACCTGCTCAACTGCGCCGTGCTGGCCGAGCTCCTCCCCGAGGACTCGACCGTCTGCGACATCGGCTCCGGGGCCGGCCTGCCCGGCGTCGTGCTGGCCATCGCGCGGCCCGACCTTCGCATCACGTTGGTCGAGCCCCTGCTGCGCCGCACCACCTTCCTGGAGGAGGTCGTCGACGAGCTGGGGCTCTCCCAGGTCGAGGTCGTGCGCGGCCGGGCGGACGCCCTGCACGGACAGCGCCGGTTCGACGTCGTGACGTCACGGGCGGTGGCTCCTCTGCAGAGACTGCTGACCTGGTCGATGCCGCTGGTGTCGCCCACGGGTGCGCTGGTGGCGATGAAGGGCTCCTCGATCACCGACGAGATCGAGACTGCAGGACCGACACTGAAGGAGCTGGGCTGCGCGGCCCCCTCGGTGCACATCCTGGGCGAGGGAGTCATCGATTCCACAACGGTGGCGGTTCGGGTGGCCTGGGCGGACCCGGCACGGGTATCTTTGCGGCTTGCGGCGGTTCCGGTGACCAAGCCCGGCGGCCGATCTCCTCGCAGCACGAAGAAGAAGTCGAAGCGGAGGCATGGGGCGTGACCGACGATTCCGGGCAGGTTTCTGCGTCCGACAACGGCGGTCCCTCGTGGGAACCCCCGACAGCCGACACAAAGTTTTCCACCGGGTCCAACAGGCCCGGTGAGCGTGGTTATCCACAGGTAGCCCCCGGTCATCCACAACAGGGAACGGACCTCGACGACATCGTGGTTTCACGTGAAACATCGCCCACTCGCCCCTTCATGGTGCGCACCGCCGGTGATCTGGCCTCGGCGGACCCGGTCTTCGAGGACCACGCCACCCCGTTGGCCCGGGCTGCCGAGCATTCGGTGCTGGCGCGCCACGGCGCCCGGATGCGACCGCCCCTCCCGCGTCCCGACCTGACCCGGGTGGTCGTCGTGGCCAACCAGAAGGGCGGGGTGGGCAAGACGACCTCGACGGTCAACGTCGCGGCGGCCCTGGCCCAGCTCGGCCAGCGAGTCCTCGTCATCGACCTCGACCCCCAGGGGAACGCCTCCACGGCGCTGTCGGTGGACCACCGCCGTGGGGTGCCGTCGACGTACGACGCCCTGGTTGACGGCGTCCCCCTCGAGGAGGTCGTCACCAAGTGCCCCGAGGTGGAGAACCTCTTCGTCGTCCCCGCGACCATCGACCTGGCCGGTGCCGAGATCGAGCTGGTCAGCGTCGTGGCGCGGGAGAACCGGCTGCACAAGGCGATCCAGGGGCATCCCCTGGTGGGGACCGCCGCCGACGTGGGCGACGACCGCTTCGACTACGTGCTGATCGACTGCCCCCCGTCGCTGGGCCTGCTGACCCTGAACGCCCTGGTCGCCGGCGCGGAGATGATGATCCCGATCCAGGCGGAGTACTACGCGCTGGAGGGCCTCGGGCAGCTGCTCGAGACCGTCGAGATGGTCCGGGCGCACCTGAACCCGCGGCTGGCGGTCTCCACGATCCTGGTCACGATGTACGACGCCCGCACCCGGCTCGCCCACGGCGTGGCCGACGAGGTCCGCGAGCACTTCGGCGACAAGGTCGTGAAGACCGCGATCCCGCGCTCGGTCCGGGTGTCGGAGGCGCCGTCGTACGGCCAGACCGTGATGACCTACGATCCGGGCTCGCCGGGCGCACTGAGCTACCTCGAGGCCGCCCGAGAGATCGCCACCAAGGGAGCACCAGCATGAGCAGCACTCGCCAGCCGCAGCGTCGCGGCCTCGGTCGCGGTCTGGGATCGCTGATCCCCACGGCTCCTCCCACCGAGGACACGCCGCAGACGGAGCGTCCCCAGGAGACGGCCGGCGCGGCGCACGATGGGGTCAACGGCGCGGTCGACGCGACGGCTGGCTCCGTTGCGAGCAACGGGACTCCTGCCGGCGCTGCTGACGGTGCCGCCGGGGGCGCGCCCGAAGCGGTGCCCGCCACGGTCGCCGGTGCCTACTTCGCCGAGGTGCCGGTCGGCCAGATCGAGCCCAACAAGGTGCAGCCCCGCCAGGTCTTCGACGAAGATGCCATGGCCGAGCTGGTGCACTCGATTCGCGAGGTCGGGCTGCTGCAGCCGATCGTCGTGCGACGCACGGGTGTGGAGTCCTACGAGCTGGTCATGGGTGAGCGCCGCTGGCGCGCCGCCCGGCAGGCCGGCCTCGAGGCGATCCCGGCGATCGTGCGCGGGACCGAGGACAACGACATGCTCCGGGACGCGCTGCTGGAGAACCTGCACCGCTCGCAGCTCAACCCGCTCGAAGAGGCGGCGGCGTACGCCCAGATGCTCGAGGACTTCGGCTGCACGCACGAGGAGCTCTCCTCGCGGATCGGCCGCTCCCGCCCGCAGATCAGCAACACGCTGCGGCTGCTCAAGCTGAGCCCCGCCGTGCAGCGGCGTCTGGCCGCCGGTGTGCTCTCCGCGGGTCACGCCCGTGCCCTGCTGACCGTCGAGGACGCTGGGCTCCAGGACCGGCTCGCCCAGCGCGTGGTCGCCGAGGGGATCAGCGTGCGCGGTCTCGAGGAGATCGTGGCCGTCGGTGACAACGGCTCGGACACGCCGCGCGTGACCCGACGCCGTCCCGTCGCCCCCGGACTGACCGACCTGTCGGAGCGGCTCTCGGACCGCCTCGAGACCCGGGTCAAGGTCGACCTCGGCAAGAACAAGGGCAAGATCACCGTCGAGTTCGCCTCGATGGAGGACCTGCAGCGGATCGTCGACGTGATGGACCCGCGCAACCGGAACGACCGCCCGATCTGAGCCGTCGCTGTTCGCGGGGGCTGAATTGCGGTTGGTCCATGGAGCGGTCCGTCGCGTTTCACGTGGAACACCGACGTAACTACCTGTGGATTACCGATTAATCAATAAGTCGACAAAGCGATAGATCTCCGAGTCGCCCCTGTTGGTGAACCGAGTCCCTACTTCTTCCTGGCGGCGCGCTGGGCGGCGCGCTTCGCGGCCCGCTCGCGCTTCTCGGCGGCGTCGAGGGCGGCCGCCTCCTCGAGGGACGGCGCGGTGCCGCCGTACGCCGCGGGCACCCACCAGGAGCCGGGGGGCTGCTCGTCGGCCGGGTAGGAGCGGATCGTCTCGTCGAGCATCCGGGCCATCACCGAGCGCAGCTCGGCGGTCTCGGCCACCGGGTCCTTGCCGGTGGGGTGCAGCGGCTCGCCGACCGTGATCGCGATCGTCTTGCCCCGGGAGAAGTCCTTCGGGTGGTCCTTGGTCATCATCCGCTGGGTTCCCCAGAGGACGACGGGCACGAGCGGCACGCCCGCCGCGGCGGCGATCCGCACGGCTCCGCTCTTGAACTCCTTGAGCTCCATCGCGCGCGAGATCGTGGCCTCGGGGAAGATCCCGACCGCTTCGCCGGAGCGCAGGTACTCGACCGCCGCGTGGTACGACGCGACGCCCTCGCCGCGGTCGACCTCGATGTGGTGCAGCGAGCGCATCAGCGGGCCCGTGTACTTGTGGTCGAACAGCTCGCGCTTGGCCATGAAGCGCACCTTGCGGCCCGACGGGTTCGCCGCGAAGCCGCCGTAGATGAAGTCGACGTACCCGATGTGGTTGTAGGCGAGCATGACGCCACCGGAGCGGGGGACGTTCTCGGTGCCGGTCATCAGGAACCGCTGGCCGAGCACCTTGAAGGCGGTCTTGGCCGTGAGGATGATCGGCGGGTAGGTCACGTCACGCACGGCTGGACTCCTGGCTGCCGCGGGCGACCGCGGCCTGGACGAGGGAGGCACAGACCTTGCCGAGGTCGAGCCCGGCGGCCTGGATCGAGAGGGGGACGGTCGAGGTCTCGGTGAAGCCCGGCGCCACGTTGACCTCGAGGAACCACACGCGGCCCCGGTCGTCGACGATCAGGTCCGAGCGCGAGACGTCGCGCAGGCCCAGTGCCTCGTGGGCGGTGAGGGCGACCCGGGCCACCTCCTCGGCCAGCTCGTCGCTCAGGGGGGCAGGGGTGACGAACTCGGTCGAGCCGGCGGTGTAGCGGGCCGTGTAGTCGTAGACGCCGCCGTCGGGGAGGATCCCGACCGCCGGCAGCACCTGCGGGCCGGTGCCGTCGTCGATGACCGGCACCGCGACCTCAAGCCCCTCGACGAACTGCTCGAGGAGCGCGACGTCGCCGTAGGCGAACGCGTTGACCATCGCGGAGGGCAGCTCCTCGGCGGTGCGCACCACCGAGCAGCCGAGCGCGGAGCCGCTCTTGGCGGGCTTCACCATCAGCGGCAGGCCGAGCCGGGCGACCAGGGCGGCCATGACGTCGGCGGCACCGAGCTCGCGGAAGGTCTCGTGCGGCAAGCAGACCGACGCGGGCGTCAGGATCCCGGCGCGGGCGGCCACGGCCTTGGCGACCGGCTTGTCGAACGCGGTGCGGCACGACCAGGGCGGGGCGCCGACGTACGGGACGCCGAGCAGCTCGAAGACCTCGCGGATCGCGCCGTCCTCCCCGGTCTCGCCGTGCAGCATGGGCACGACGCAGGAGGGGCGCTCGTCGCGCAGGGTGGCAAGCAGCGAGGAGTCCACGTCGCGCTCGATCACGTCGAGGCCGGTGCCGCGCAGGGCCTCCGCGACCCGGCGGCCCGATCGCAGGGAGACGTCGCGCTCGTGCGAGAGCCCGCCGGCGAGGACGAGGATGTGCCCGGAGGCCATTCCTCGCCGTCCGGGGGTCGAGCTGGTCGGGGCCACGTCTTCTCCACTCATCGGTTCATCAGCTGAGGTCGGTTCCGGGACTGTCGTAGCCGCTGCGTGCCTCGTGCGCGGGTGCAGGGGCGTTGGCTCCGAACGTGGCGCGCAGCTCCATCTCCTCCTCGAGGACACCGGCGAGGCGGCGTACGCCTTCACGGATCCGTTCGGGCGTCGGGAAGCAGAACGACAGCCGCATCGAGCTCGACCCGAAGCCGTCGGCGAAGAACGCGGTGCCGGGCACGTAGGCGACGCGGGCGGTGACGGCGCGCGGCAGCATCGCCTTGGAGTCGATGCCCGGAGGCAGCGTCACCCAGACGAAGAACCCGCCGTCGGGCTTGTTCCACGAGCAGGCGGCCGGCATGAAGTCCTCGAGCGCCTGCATCATGGCGTCGCGCCGCTCGCGGTACATCTCCCGCATCTGCTTGATCTGGCCCAGCCAGTCGTGCGTCGTGAGGTACGCCGACACCGCCATCTGGCTGAACGACGGCGGGCAGAGCGTGGCGGACTCCTGGGCCAGCACGAGCTTCTCGCGGACGGCGTGCGGAGCCAGCGCCCAGCCGACCCGCATGCCGGGGGAGAACGTCTTCGAGAACGACCCGAGGTAGATGACCCCCTCGGCCTCGTCGGCACGCAGGGCCCGGATCGGCTCGCCCTCGAAGCCCAGCAGGCCGTAGGGGTTGTCCTCCAGCACCAGGATGTCGTGCTCGCGGCAGATCCCGAGGATCTCCGGCCGTCGCTCGGCCGAGAGGGTGTTGCCGGCCGGGTTGTGGAAGTTCGGGATCGTGTAGAGGAACTTGATCGTCTTGCCGGCTGCCTTGACCGCGGTGATCGCCTGTCGCAGCGCGTCCGGCACCAGGCCGTCGGCGTCCATCTCGACGTGCACCACGTCGCACTGGAAGGACTTGAAGACCCCCAGCGCACCGACGTACGACGGGGCCTCGCAGAGCACGACGTCGCCCGGGTCGCAGAAGATCCGGGTCACCAGGTCGACCGCCTGCTGGGAGCCGACCGTCACGACCACGTCGTCGGGGTGCGCGTCGATGCCCTCGAGGCGCATCACGTCGCAGATCTGCTCGCGCAGCCGCGGGTCGCCCTGGCCGGAGCCGTACTGCAGCGCGGTGGCCCCGTGGTCGGCGATCAGGTCACCGATGGCGCTGCCGACCACGTCGAGGGGCAGGCCGGAGATGTTGGGCATGCCACCGGCCAGGGAGACGACCTCCGGGCGCGAGGCGACCGCGAAGAGGGCCCGGATCTCCGAGGCGGTCATGCCTGCGGTGCGCGCGGCGTACCGGTCGACGTACGAGTCGAGGCGGGTGTGGGCAGGGGGCGTGTCCCGGTGCGGTTCCCGAGATGGCTCGCTGGGCGCGGGGGTCTTCTCCATGACGCGTCTAGCATGGACGATGACGCGCGTGCTCGCACCACCGGACCGGTGCGTGGGCGGGCCGGTGGAGGTGAGGATGTCCCGCAAGGTCGTCCGGCTCACGCTGGACCATCTCGACGCATTGCCCGCGCCGTGCCGCACCTGCCTGTTCTGGCAGCTGGACCCCGTCCGACGCGAGCGGGTCGAGGACCCGTGCGGTGAGAAGGAGGCCTGGGTCTCCCACGTGCTGCGGGAGTGGGGGTCGTGCGGGCGGGTCGCCCTGGTGGACGACGAGCCGGTGGGCTACCTGATCTACGCGCCGGACGCCTACGTGCCCGGCGCGGCCGGTTTCCCCACCGCCCCGGTGTCACCCGATGCGGTCCTGCTCACCAACGTGTACGTCGATCCCGCGCACCAGCGAGGCGGCCTGGGCCGGATGCTGGTGCAGGGGATGGCGCGCGACCTGATCGAGCGCGGCGGGATCCGGGCGGTCGAAGCGTTCGGCGACACCCGGGGCAACCGGAGCTGCGTGGCACCGGTCGACTTCCTCGGCAGCGTGGGGTTCAAGACGCAGCGGGCGCACATCACCACGCCGAGGATGCGGATGGACCTGCGCTCGACCCTCACGTGGAAGGACGAGGTGGAGGCGGCGCTGGAGCGCCTGCTGGGCGTCGTACGCCCGTCTCCGAAGCCCGCGCGTGGCCCGGCACCGAAGGCGACGAGGGCCACGCGCCAGGCTCATCGATAGGCCCTGGCGGGCCGGGTGGAGCGGGGAGAGCCTCAGGCGATGAAGTCGGAGAGCTCGTTGAGCAGCGTCGCCTTCGGGCGGGCACCGACGATCGACTTCACGACCTCGCCGCCCTGGTAGACGTTGATCGTCGGGATGCCGGTGACCCGGTACGACGACGGCGTGACGGGGTTCTCGTCGACGTTCATCTTGAGGAACGTGATCTTGTCGCCGTGGGCGGTCGCGATCTCGTCCAGGATCGGGGCGACCTGGCGGCACGGCCCGCACCACTCGGCCCAGAAGTCCACCAGGACCGGCTTGTCGGACTTGAGGACCTGCGCCTCGAACTCGGCGTCGGTCACGGCAGCGATGTTCGCCACGGGATCTCCCTTTTCTGTGGGTGAGGTCAGTGCTCAGTGAACACCGGGTCGGGGACAGATGTTCCCCGACACGAGGACGAAGGGGAACCTTCAGGCGCCCGCGGTCTGAACGGCTTCGGTGACCACCCCTGCGTCGGCCTCCGCGGGACCCGCGGTCGAGGCGGCGTGGTCGAGGTGGGCGATGTAGCGCTCCGCGTCGAGGGCGGCGGCGCACCCGGTGCCGGCGGCCGTGACGGCCTGGCGGTAGTGGTGGTCGACGAGGTCGCCGGCGGCGAAGACGCCCGCCAGGTTGGTCCGCGTCGAGGGGTGGTCGACCAGGACGTAGCCGTCGTCGTCGAGGTCCACCTGGCCGACGAGCAGCTCGGAGCGGGGGTCGTGGCCGACCGCGATGAAGAGGCCGGTCGCGTCGAGCGCGCGCCTGTCCCCGGTCACGGTGTCACGCAGCGTGAGCGACTCGAGCCGGTCCTCGCCGTTGATCTCGTCGACCGCACTGTTCCAGAGGATCTCGATCTTGGGGTCGGCGAACGCGCGCTCCTGCATGATCTTGGAGGCGCGCAGCTCGTCGCGACGCACGATCAGCGAGACCTTGGAGCCGAACCGGCTGAGGAAGGTGGCCTCCTCGACGGCCGAGTCGCCGCCGCCGACGACCGCGATGTGCTGGTCGCGGAAGAAGAAGCCGTCGCACGTCGCGCACCAGGAGACGCCGCGGCCGGAGAGCTCCTCCTCGCGGGGCAGGCCGAGCTTCCGGTACCCGGAGCCGGTCGACAGGATCACCGAGCGGGCGGTGTAGGTGTCGGTCGCGGTCTTCACGACCTTGACGTCACCGGTGAGGTCGACCTCGACCACGTCGTCGGCCACGAGCTCGGCACCGAAGCGCTCCGCCTGTCCGCGCATCTCGTCCATCAGGGCCGGGCCCATGATGCCGTCGCGGAAACCGGGGAAGTTCTCCACCTCGGTGGTGTTCATCAGCGCGCCACCGGCGGTCACGGACCCCTCGAAGACCAGCGGCGAGAGGCTCGCGCGGGCGGCGTACACGGCCGCCGTGTAGCCGGACGGCCCCGAACCGATGATGATCACGTTGCGGGTGGTGGAGTCGGTCATGGGTCGGGCTCTCCTCGATCGGTGGACGTCGATGCAACCGATCGTAGGCGAGGCACATTCCCGTCCGGGCCTTGCCGGCGTCCGTGGGCGGCAGAGGGCGTCAGGGCGCCGGCAGCGTGATCGAGCGCAGCGGCTCGGAGCTGCCGCACTCGAACAGCTCGACCACCTGGGTGTCCCCCGTCACGCGGCGCAGGACCAGCACGGCCGGGTCCCCGCCGTACGTCACGGGCACGAACGTCCCGGCGCCCCACGCGGCGGGGCTGCAGGCGAAGGCGGACTTGTCGTCGGTGGTCGTCGGGCCGAGCTCCTGGGCTCCACTCACGGTGCTGGCAAGCCGCCGGATCCGCGTCACGTCGCGGGAGAACCTGTCCGGGTGGATCGGCACCGGGCTCTTGAGGGCGTACGTCGGCGCCGGGAGCGTGCCTGCGTCGGCACCCTCGGGGGCCTCGCGCATGGTGGAGCCGGCATCGGTCGACGCGGGGCTGCTGTCCGACCCGCTGTTCGGGGGCCCCAGCAGCTGTCCCAGACCGATCCCGACCACCACGACCGCAGCGGCTGCCACGAGGAGCGAGCCGGCCCTGCGTCGACGCCGGGCGGCCAGGGAGACGACCCGTCCGGTGTCATCGGTGTCGTCGACCGCGAGCTGGGCGAGCACCCGGTCGAGGCGGGCGGCGACGTCCTCGGGGATCGGCTCGGCGTGCCGGGCGTCGGTCAGCAGACGGCGTACGCGGGTCTCCTGCTCCGGCGTCAGGTCGGGGTCGTCGGTCATGGGTGGGCACCTCCTCTCGTGGGCGTGGTCGTGGGCGTGGTCGTGGGCGTGGGTCCGGCGTCAGGGACTGGCGGGAGGACCGCGTGGAGTGTTGCTGGGTCGGACGCTCGCCGGACCGGGCGGGTTCCCCGGGTCGGGGTGGTCCTCGTCACCGTCGGCGTCGAGCACCCCGAGCAGCACGGCGAGGCGCGACCGGCCACGTGAGCACCGGGACTTCACGGTGCCCACGGCGCAGTCGAGCATGACCGCGACCTCGGCGACGGGGTAGCCCTCCATGTCGACGAGCACGAGTGCGGCGCGCTGCTCGGGCGGCAGGGTGGCGAGCGCGTCGAGGACGAGGCGGCGTTGCTCGTCGCGGACGGACAGGTCGCCGGGGTCGTCGGCCGCGTCGGTGGCCGAGACGAGCGAGCCGCGGCTGCCGTACTCCTCGAGGTCGTCGGGCAGCCTCTCCGCGCGGCGTACCCGGGCGGCACGGATCCGGTCGAGACAGGCGTTCACGACGACGCGGTGCAGCCAGGTCGTGACGGCGGCGTCGCCGCGGAAGGAGGCGGCCCGCCGGTACGCCGCGATCAGGCCGTCCTGCAGCCCGTCGGCAGCGTCCTCCGGGTTGCCCATGGTGCGCAGGGCCACGGCCCAGAGCCGGTCCCGGTGCCTCACGAAGAGCGTCCCGAAGGCGTCGGGGTCCCCGGCCACGTGGGCACGGAGCAGCTCCTCGTCGGTGGCGACGTCGGGCGGCTCCTGCGGGGGCCCTGTCATGGCCCGGTCACGGCTCGGGTCATCCGCGGACCGCCACCTCGGCGATCTCTCCCCGGTAGCCGCCCTCGATCTGGGGCAGCGAGGTCAGCCAGACGGTGACGTAGCGGCCGGTCACGGGCTCGTCGAGGGTGATCCGTTGACGGAGCTTCGCGGTGACGGAAGCGGCGGCCGTGAGGCCGCGGACCCCGGTCGGCGCCTCGTCCGTGACGTAGACGGAGACTCCGGTGGGTGCCCCGACCAGCGCCAGGTCGACCTCGCTCACGTCCTGCGACTCGCCCAGGTCGATGGTCAGGCCGACCCCGGTCTTGAGGCCGCCGGGACCCATGTCCTGGTCGTAGGTCATCGAGCGCCACGAGGTCGAGGCGTCGCCGTCCACCGCCAGGGGGGCGAGCTCGGCGTTCTCCTCGGGCGGGTCGCCCTGCGGGTCGAAGTCGTTGGCGACCAGCCCGGTGATCGGTGTGGTGGACGAGCTCCCGGTCGGGGTCGCCGACGACGGGGCGCGTTCGTCGGGCTCGGCGCCCAGCGGGGTCTTGCCGCGACCGAGGTTGTAGGCAACCACGACGGCGACCAGGAGCAGCACCGCGGCGCCGACGATGGCGGCAAGGCGCAGCCAGCTGCGGCCGGGCACGCCGTCGTCCTCGGCGTCGTCGCTCACCGGTGTGACACCGGTGCCCGTGCTGCTGGTGTCCCAGGGCCAGTACTCCGGCGGACCCGCCGACCCGTGCGGCGCGGGGCGCGAGCGGCGGGCCGGGCCGCCGTCTCGGGGCTCGGGCGCGAAGAGCGGACGCTCCGGGGGCTCCTCGAAGGGCGGGGGCGGCGGCGGGGTCGCGGTCCCTGCCGTGAGCCAGGAGACGTCGTCGTTGTCGTCGTCGAAGATCGGCAGGCCGGCCTGGGTGGGCTGCTCCACGGGCGACGCGGGCGTCTCGGGCTCGGAGGCAGCGGCGGGTGCCTCGACCTCGGCCTCGTCGGGGGCGGGGTCGACCGGCGACTCCACGAGCGCCTCGGTCGGCGGGTCGACCTGGTGGGCAACGGTGGGGGACGGGGTGGCCGACGGCAGCACGACCGTTGCGTTCTCCCGCTGCGGCGGGGCGGACCAGCTCGCCGGCGGGCCGGCCGGATGGATGGCGGCCTCGGCCTCGGCCATGCCGGTGGCGTCGCCGACGAACTCGCTCAGGTAGTCGTGGATCCCGCCCGCCGTCGTCAGGTCGTGGGACTCGCGGGTGTGCGGTGCGTGGGCGGCGTACGGGTTGACGACCTGGTCGCAGAGCTCGTCGAGGGGGCGGGGGATGCCCGCACGCACCTGTCGGGGCCGCAGGATCCGGCCGTGCTCACCGGGCGCCGGCGGGACGTCGGAGCGCGAGACGCCGGGCCACTTGCCGGTGAGCGCGCTGTAGAGCAGCCCGCCGAGGTCGGCGACGTCGGTCGAGATCCGTCCCGGCGGCAGACCGTGGAGCGCGGCGTCGACACAGAAGCCGATAACCCGGACCGACCCGGTTCGGTCGACCAGGACGTTCTCCGGAGCGAGCCGGCCGTGTGCGACCCCGGCCTCGTGGGCCACGGCCACGCAGGCGGCCACCTCGGACACCAGCCAGGCGGCCCGGCGGGCACCCATGGGTCCCTCGTTCGCCAGCAGGATGTCGAGCGAGCTCCCGGAGCCCCACTCGTTCACGACGAAGCAGAGCCCCTCGGTCTGGTCGGCGTCGAGCACCCGGAGCAGGTGGCGGTCCAGGACCGTGGCAGACCGGCGGGCCGCGTCGAGCAGCCCGGCCGCGCGTTCGTCGTCGGCCTCGATGACGTGCAGGGCCACGTGGCGCGCCAGCACCTTGTCGTGGGCACGCCAGAAGCGGCCGTTCCCACTCTCGGTGAGCAGGTCGACCAGGCGGTACCGGTCGGCGAGGACGTCGCCGGGCCGCACGGAGTTAGGCACGTGTCTCCCCTCTGTCGTCGCTGCTCTGCTGCGCCCTAGGGCTGGCTAGTGGCCATCGTAGGGCGACTCATCTGCGTCGCACGGACGGTAGCCGCCCAGCCACGATGTCGATGACGGACGTCACCTCGGAGAGGCGCAGGAGGCGCGCCATCACGACGAAGAGGGCGACGTCGAGCAGCGTGATCGCGAACGCCCGGCCGGCCGCGATCGGCCAGGCCGGCGCCGTGTCGGCCAACCCGTGAAGCACCTGGGCCAGGACGAAGGCAGCCGCGGTCGAGACGCCGGCCGCCACCGCGAGGCGGGCGAGGAACCGGACGAGCCGGGGTGTCTCGAGGCCGCCGAGCAGGCGGCGCAGCACGGCGTAGGACACGACCGAGCCGACGACGTACGACGCGGAGTAGGCCACGACCAGCGCCGGTGAGGTGTGCGTCGCGTCGGTCGCGCCGACCAGCACGACCGCGACCAGGATGTTGGCGGCCGCGACCCCGCACTGGATCCAGAACACGGTGCGGGTGCGCTCCAGGGCGTAGAAGCCGCGCAGCATCAGGTAGTGGACGGTGAAGAAGACGAGGCCGAGCCCGAAGAGCGACAGCGACAGCGTGTAGAGGTCGAAGGTCTCCCGCGCCGCGCCGTGACCCCACACCACGTTGGCGACATCGGGCGCGATGAGTGGGAGCAGCAGCGCGAACGGCGCGACGACCGCGAGCGCGGTCCGCATCGTCGAGGTCAGCGACCGCGCCAGCCCGGCGAGGTCGTCGCCGGCAGCGAGCGCCGAGAGTCGCGGCAGGACCGCCGTCGCCAGCGACACCGTCACGATCGAGTGCGGGACCATCATGATCAGGAACGTCGAGGAGTAGACGAAGTAGCCGGTGCCGTCGCCGCCGCCCGTCGTGCCGCCGGAGGCGAGGCGCACCACCACCGTGTAGGCGATCTGGTTGACCACGACGAACAGCACGGTCCACAGCCCCAGGCGCAACGTGTGGCCGAGCCCGGTGCCGCGGAAGTCGAAGCGCGGCCGGAACGTGAAGCCGGCGCGCTTCAGGTACGGCACCAGGATCAGGAACTGGGCGGCGATGCCGAGCGTGGAGCCGAGGCCCAGGATCAGCTCCTGGTGGGCGGTGAACGGGCCCATCTGCTCGGCCTTGCTCGCCGGGCCGAAGGCCAGCAGGTAGGCGACCAGCACACCCACCGAGATCACGTTGTTGGCGATCGGCGCCCACATCATCGGCCCGAAGCGCCCCCGGGAGTTCAGGATCTGGCCGACCAGGACGAACATCCCGTAGAAGAAGACCTGGGGCAGGCAGTAGCGGGCGAAGTCGATGATCGACTCGCGCTCCGCGGCCAGGGCCGCGCGGCCGTAGTCCGGGTCGAGGTACAGCGACATCACCCACGGCGCGGCGAGCACCAGCAGGAGGGTGACGCCACCGAGGAAGAGGGCGGCGAGCGTGATCACCCGGTTGGTGTAGGCCTCGCCCCCGTCGGGGTCGTTCTTCATGGCCCGGACCAGCTGCGGGACGAGAACGGCGTTGAAGATGCCGCCGGCCAGCAGGATGTAGAGCATGTTCGGGATCGTGTTGCCGATCGTGAACAGGTCGGCGTGCAGCTGGGCGCCGAGGGCGGCCGCGAGGAGCACCGAGCGCACCAGCCCGCTCATCCGGGAGACCACGGTGCCGGCGGCCATCAGGGCGCTGGAGGCGAGGATCTTCTCGTCGTCGGACGTGCTCATGGGGTGTGGGCTGCCTTCCGTGCCGCCCGCACCCGACGGAAGAGGCGTACGGCGATCGCGCCGAAGAGCAGGGCGACCCCGGTGCCGAGGATCACCCAGATCACGTCGCTGACCTGGGCCGAGCGGATCGGCACCGAGTCGGAAGAGCCGAGCGGGGTGCCGTCCCCGTCGGTGACGACGAGCGTGACGTTGTGGACGCCGAGGGCCCTCGCGGAGGCGCTGAGCAGCACGGTGGTGCGCCCGTTCGGCCCGATCTCGATCGTCTCCGGCACGGAGACGCGCAGCGACTGCTCGGTCTGCGCCTCGACGCTCACCGTCACCGTCTGGTCGAGGCCGTTGGTGAGGGTGGCAGCGAAGCGACCGCTGGCGCTCGAGAGCGTGACTGCGCGCGGCGCGCTGATCTGGATCGCGCGCAGCTGGTCCTCGATCCAGGCCCGCGAGCGGTCGGCCGAGGCGCGGGCGGCGTTCGGGTGGGCCCGACTGCCGTACGACGTGCTGGTCAGCGCCTGGTCGGAGACGACCGTGCTGACCGTGACGTTCCCGCTCAGCACGTTCTGGAGGGTCTCGCCGGCCTTGATCAGCGCGGCGGCGGAGGTGAAGTTGGCGCCGTCGAGCTCGCGGCGCTCCTGGGCCCGCGGGTAGTCCAGCTCGTCGACGGGCACCGCGCGGCCGGGGCGCGTGGACAGGTCGCCGACCGTGGTCAGGCGCAGCCAGCCGGTGTCGAGGCCCTCGAAGAACCCGGTGGTCGCGGTCGGGGTCCACCTCTCGGGCAGGACCACGACGAGCGGCTGGCGCTCGGGGGCGAGCAGGTGCAGGGCCGCCTCGCTGACGATGCGCTGGCGCAGGGCGACCGGGGCGAGCCGGGCGTCGGGGCCGGGCCCGCCGGTGGCGGCGTCCGAGGACGTGGTGACCAGGCGAGCGCCGGCCGTCCGGGCGACCGCCGGGGCGCCGTCGGGGAACATCCGGTCGGTGACGAGGACCGTCGCGCCCTTCTCGACCACCTCGAGGCCGCGCCCGTTCAGGTAGCCGTCGGGTGCGGCGACGGCCGGACTCGTCGGCAGGCCCCAGGGAGCGAGCACGTTCCCGGTGCGCTCGCGGGCCCGCTGGTAGATCGAGGTGTCGCGGTCGGCCGCGGCAGCCACGTCGATGTCGCCGTACGGCAGCGCCAGGATCTGGTTGGTGCCGAGTGCCTCGTGGAGCCGGTCGAGCCAGGCGCTCCCCGCGGTGGCGGCCGCTGTGAGGTCGGGGTCCTCCTCCGCCGGCTCCTCGGTCGAGGAGGGGCTGGGCTCGGGAGACGCCGTCGTGCTGTCGGGCGTCGGTGACTCGCTGGGCGTCTCCGTCTCCGCGGGCGGGGGCGCGAGCGAGCGGGGCGGGTTGCCGAGCGTCAGCCTCCGGACCGCGTCGGTCAGTGCGGGGTCGAGCAGCCAGGTCAGCGGACGCGAGCCTGCCGAGGCCCCGAAGTCGACGAGCGAGCGCAGCCGGCCTCCCGGGGAGAGGAGCTCGCTCCAGGAGTCGAGGTCCTCGAGGCTGCCGTCCGCGGCGTACGAGATGCGCTGGCGCAGCGGGACCACGAGGGCGGTGGCGACCGACCGGCGGGTCCTCGGCACGAGGGGCAGGAAGGTGCGGGCCCGTCCGTCGGCGACGGCGTCACGCCCGTCGGGGCTCGATCCGAGGGCGTGGACGCCGAACCAGTAGACGCCCGAGGCGCTCACGCCCAGCGCCGCCCGCGGCACCCTGACGGAGAACTGCGCCGTCTGGCCGGGCTTCAACGAGGTGAGCGTGTCGTAGGTCCCGGGTGCGGTGATCCGGGCCCCGACCGGCTCGTCGGGCGGCAGCTCGGACGCGTCTCGGAGCGCCTGCGTCGACGTGATCGGGGAGGCGGAGATGAACGCGAGGACGTTGATCGCCGTCCAGGTCTGGTCGTCCTCGTTGGTGATCGACCCGCTGATCCGCACGGCCCCGTGCCGGGGCACGTACGACGGGGTCATCGCGTCGAGCGTGACCGAGAGCGCGGTCGACTCCGGGGCCCGGCGGGCCGCTCGCTGGTGCAGCTGGACGACCGGGAGCTGGCTGCGCTCGCCGGTGCCCAGGACCGGCATCGCGTCGGCGGCGAGTGGGACGGCGAGCACCCCGGCCATCGACGCCGCCAGTGACGCCACCGTCGCCGCGAGGGCAGGCAGCAGCGACTGGGGGCGGAGCACGGCCTTGACTCTATCGGCCGGGTCCGCCCGCCAGCGGTTGGTGCTCCGGCCCGGCGGCGACTGTCCGGCGTCGGGAGGACGGGGACTAAAGTTGCCTCTCGTGCCTGACGCCCCGCTGCCGCCCCTCCGGATGACCGACGTCCAGCGGTCGGTCTCGGAGGAGCTGGAGCGGATCTCCGTCCTGATCGACGCGCTCGGTCGCCGCTTCCGCGACGCGGGCCACGAGCTGGCCCTGGTCGGCGGCCCGGTCCGCGACGCGATGCTCGGCCGGCACCACAACGACCTCGACTTCGCCACGTCCGCGCGGCCGGACCAGACGGAGGCGCTGCTCAAGGGCTGGGCCGACGCGATCTGGGACATGGGTCGCGCGTTCGGGACGATCGGCTGCCGCAAGGGCGAGTGGCAGGTGGAGATCACGACCTATCGCTCGGAGTCCTACGACCCGACCTCGCGCAAGCCCGAGGTCGACTTCGGCGACTCGCTGGCCGGAGACCTGGGCCGACGCGACTTCACGGTCAACGCGATGGCGGTCATGGTGCCCGACCGGGAGTTCGAGGACCCCTACGGCGGCGTGCTCGACCTCGCGCACCGGGTGCTGCGTACGCCGGGCAAGCCCGAGGACTCGTTCTCGGACGACCCGCTGCGGATGATGCGCGCGGCCCGCTTCGCCGCCCAGCTCGGGTTCACCGTGGACCCGGCGGTGGTCGCGGCGATGACCGCGATGGCGGACCGGATCGAGATCATCTCGGCCGAGCGGGTCCGTGACGAGCTCGTCAAGCTGGTGTGCGCGCCGTACCCCCGCCTGGGGCTGACGCTGCTCGTCGAGACGGGGCTCGCCGAGCGGGTGCTGCCCGAGCTGCCCGCGCTGGCGCTGGAACGGGACGAGCACCACCGGCACAAGGACGTCTACGAGCACACGCTCACCGTGCTCGAGCAGTCGATCGACCTCGAGTCGCGACTTCCCGGCGGCGGGCCGGACTTCGTCTCCCGCTTCGCGGCGCTGATGCACGACGTCGGCAAGCCCCGGACCCGTCGCTTCGTCGACGACGGCACCGTCACGTTCCACCACCACGACGTGGTCGGTGCCAAGATGACGCGCAAGCGGATGAAGGCGCTGCGGTTCTCCAACGACGAGATCGAGGCCGTGACGAAGCTGGTCGAGCTGCACCTGCGCTTCCACGGCTACGGGCACGGCGAGTGGACCGACTCCGCGGTACGCCGCTACGTGCGCGACGCCGGCGACCAGCTCGAGCGGCTGCACATGCTGACCCGGGCCGACTGCACGACTCGCAACCAGCGCAAGGCCGACCGTCTCCGCGGCACCTACGACGAGCTGGAGGAGCGGATCGCGAGGCTCTCCGAGGAGGAGGAGCTGGCCTCGATCCGGCCGGACCTCGACGGCAACCAGATCATGGAGATCCTCGGCATCGGGCCGGGCCGCGAGGTCGGGGCGGCGTACCACCACCTCCTCGAGCTGCGGATGGACCGCGGGCCGATGACGCCCGACGAGGCGCGCGCGGCACTGCTGGAGTGGGCGGCCGCCCGCGGGTGAGCCGGTGGCTCCGCTTGAGTGGTGTGCGTCACGGAGCCGTGCGCAGCCGGACATACCGGCAGTAGGTTCGGTGGGTCCCAACCCCCTGCCCCCCGGAGCGTGAGATGACCACCACCGAGTTCGAGCCCCTGCTGGAGGAGACCGTCGAGGTCGACGCCGCCCCCGCGAAGGTGTGGTCCCTGGTGGCGGACCTGCCGCGGATGGCGACCTGGAGCCCCCAGGTCATGAAGACCTTCGTGCGCGGCGGACCCGTCCAGCTGGG
>DASTUX010000090.1:0-15192 GCA_035759395.1 Nocardioides sp. | reverse complement strand
CGAGACGCCCGAGTTCGTCGTGCTGTTCGTGCCGGCCGAGTCGTTCCTCGCCGCCGCGCTCGAGACCGACCCCTCGCTCATCGAGTACGCCGCCACCCGTCAGGTCGTCCTCGCGACGCCGACCACGCTGATCGCGCTGCTGCGCACGGTGGCCCACGGCTGGAGCCACGAGGCGCTGGCCGACCAGGCCCGCGAGATCCACCGCCTCGGCCGCGAGCTGCACGGCCGGCTGGCGAGCCTCGGCGGTCACCTCGACCAGGTCGGCCGGTCGCTGAACGCCGCGGTGGGGCACTACAACCAGGCCGTGGGGTCGCTGGAGTCGCGGGTGCTGGTCGCCGCTCGCCGGTTCAACGACCTGTCGGTGACCGACGAGGAGCTGTCCAGCCCCCGCCAGGTGGAGTCCACGACCCGCTCGCTGGGCTCCCCCGAGCTCTACGCGGCCGATCCGGAGCCGGTGGAGCTGCACTCGGTCGTCCGGCGCGCCGCGCCTGAGCCGGGCCGTGGGGCCAATAGCGTGGGGATGTGACCCACACCCGGACACTCTGGGAGGAAGGGCGCGAGCCAGGCCGTCAGGTCGTCGCGCTCGGACTGGCGGTCGCGCTGACCGCGATCGTGGTCGACCAGCTCCTCGTCGGCCGGGTCAGCCTCTTCTTCGACCTGTGCTTCATCGTGCTGTGCGTGGGCCTCGCGCTCGCCGTCCGCCCCACCGACTTCTTCACCGTCGGGGTGCTCCCGCCGATGCTGATGGTCGCGGTGTTCACGCTGCTCGGGCTGACCCGCCCCGCGATGATCGCCCACCCCGACGACGGGGTCATCCAGGCCGTCGTGTCCGGGCTCTCGCGGCACAGCGGCGCCCTGGTCCTGGGCTACGCGCTGTGCCTGGCCTGCCTGGCGGTCCGCCAGCGGGTGGCTCGCCGCTGACGGCTCAGACCTCGAAGCGGTCCGGATCGCCCGCGCCGCGGCGTACGACCTCGGGGGCACCCTCGGACCAGTCCACGACCGTGGTGGGCTCGGCCGGGGTCTCGCCGGCCTCCACGACCAGGTCGACCTGGTGGTCGAGCTCCTCCTTGATCTCCCAGCCCAGCGTGCGTGGCTCGGTCTCCCCCGGCAGGATCAGGCTGCTGGTGAGGAGCGGCTCCCCGAGCACGTCGAGCAGGGCGTGCACGAAGACGTGGTCCGGGATCCGCACGCCGACCGTCTTCTTCTTGGGGTGCAGCAGCCGGCGCGGCACCTCGGGTGTGGCCGGCAGGATGAACGTGTAGGGCCCGGGCGTGGCGGACTTGATCGCCCGGAACGCCGAGTTGTCGACGTGCACGAACTGGCCGAGCTGCGAGAAGTCGCGGCACATCAGCGTGAAGTGGTGCTTGTCGTCGAGCCCGCGGATCCGCAGGATCCGGTCGCGGCCGTCCTTGTTGCCGAGGCGGCACCCGAGCGCGTAGCCGGAGTCGGTCGGGTAGGCGATCAGCCCGTCCTCGCGCAGCACGTCGGCGACCTGCTCGAGGAGCCGGGGCTGGGGGTTGTCGGGATGAACGTCCACGAAGCGGGCCACGGTGCGGAGTCTAGGACTTGCCGGCGGCCTTGAGGTCGCGACGCAGCTCCTTGGGGAGCGAGAAGATCAGCGCCTCCTCGGCGCTGTGCACGGCCTTGGCGTCCGGGTAGCCGCGCTCGGCGAGGAACGCGAGCACGCCCTGCACCAGCTCCTCGGGGACGCTCGCCCCGGAGGTGACGCTGACGGTGCGGACCCCGTCGAGCCACGCCTCGTCGATCTCGGAGGCGTCGTCCACGCGGTACGACGCCTTGGCGCCGGCCTCGAGGGCGACCTCGACCAGCCGCACGGAGTTGGAGGAGTTGCCCGAGCCGACCACGATCACCAGGTCGGTGTCCGGCGAGATCTCCTTGACCGCGAGCTGGCGGTTCTGGGTGGCGTAGCAGATGTCGTCGCTGGGCGGGTCGAGCAGCAGCGGGAACCGCTCGCGGATCGCGTGCACCGTCGCCATGGTCTCGTCGACCGAGAGCGTGGTCTGCGACAGCCAGGCGACCTTGGCCGGGTCACGCACGACGATGCCGGCCACGTCGTCGGGGCTCTGCACGAGCTGGATGTGCTCGGGCGCCTCGCCGGCGGTGCCCTCGACCTCCTCGTGCCCCTCGTGCCCGATGAGAAGGATGTCGTAGTCGTCGGCGGCGAACCGCTTGGCCTCGTGGTGGACCTTGGTCACCAGCGGACAGGTCGCGTCGATCGTCTTGAGCTCACGCTCTGTGGCCTGCCGGTGCACCTCCGGCGACACGCCGTGGGCCGAGAAGACGACCGTCTGGCCCTCGGGGACCTCGTCGAGCTCCTCGACGAAGATCGCTCCGCGCGACTCGAGGTCGGCGACCACGTGCTTGTTGTGGACGATCTGCTTGCGGACGTAGACGGGGGCGCCGTACAGGTCCAGCGCCTTCTCGACCGTCACGACCGCCCGGTCGACACCGGCGCAGTAGCCGCGCGGCGCCGCCAGCAGGACGGCCTTCTCGGCCTCCTCCGGCGACAGGATCTGCGGGGTTCCCAGGTCGGTGCTCATGCGGGCCAGTCTAGGTCTGTCCCCGCTGTGCCCTAATCTCGCGGCCATGGCCCTCGAGACCTCACCGCAGGCACCCGCCCCGGTGCGGCAGATCGCGAACGCGATCTCCGGCTGGGTCGACCGCCTCGGCGCGGTCTGGGTCGAGGGCCAGATCGCGCAGATCAGCCGCCGGCCCGGGCTCAACACGGTCTTCATGACGCTGCGCGACACCGTGGCCGACATCTCGATCCCGGTGACCTGCGCGCGCACCCTCTTCGACGGCCTCAACCCGCCCCTGGTGGAGGGCGCCAGCGTCGTGATGCATGCAAGGCCGTCCTACTACGCCAACCGGGGCACCCTGTCGCTCCAGGCTCGCGAGATCCGGATGGTCGGCCTCGGCGAGCTGCTCGCCCGGCTCGAGCGGCGCCGCCAGCTCCTGGCCGCCGAGGGGCTCTTCGCCGCCGAGCTGAAGCGTGCGCTGCCGTTCCTCCCCGGCTGCGTCGGCCTGGTCACCGCCCCCAACTCCGCGGCCGAGCGCGACGTGCTCGACAACGCCCGCCGACGTTGGCCCGCGGTCTCCTTCGAGGTGGCGTACTCCGCCATGCAGGGCCAGCGGGCCGCGGCCGAGGTGATCGAGGCGCTGGACCGGCTCGACCGGGACCCGCGCGTCGAGGTGATCGTGATCGCCCGCGGCGGTGGCGCGGTCGAGGACCTGCTGCCGTTCTCCGACGAGGCCCTGATCCGCGCCGTGCACAAGGCCCGCACCCCGGTGGTCTCGGCGATCGGTCACGAGCCGGACACCCCGCTGCTCGACCTGGTCGCCGACGTACGCGCCTCGACGCCCACCGACGCCGCCAAGCTCGTGGTCCCCGACGTCCTCGACGAGCTCCACCGGGTGCGCACCGCCCGGGAGCGGTTGCGCTCCTCGGTGTCGGGCTGGCTGGCGCGCGAGCAGGCCGGGCTCGACGCGCTGCGCTCGCGCCCCGCGCTGGCCGACCCGCGCACCCTCCTCGACGCCCGGGCCGACGAGGTGGCGGCGCTGCGCGACCGGGCCCGCCGCACCCTCGGTCACGCACTCGACCGGGCAGCTGACGACATCGGCCACCAGCAGGCACGCGCCCGCGCGCTGTCCCCGCTGGCGACCCTGCAGCGCGGGTACGCCGTGCTCCAGGACGCCGACGGCCACGTCGTGACCTCGGTCGCCGGTGTCGCCACGGGCGACCCGATCAGCGTCCGGGTGGCCGACGGCCGGATCCATGCCACGACGACAAGCACCGAACCGAGCGAGGAGAACCATGGCTGAGGAGAAGATCTCCTACGAGACCGCGCGCGAGGAGCTGATCGACGTGGTGCGACGGCTGGAGGCCGGCGGCACGACGCTCGAGGAGTCGCTCGCCCTGTGGGAGCGCGGCGAGCTGCTCGCCCGGACCTGCCAGGAGTGGCTCGACGGTGCCCGCAAGCGCCTCGACGCCGCGATGGAGTCCGACGACGACGAGGCCTGACGCCGAGTCGGCGCAACTGCATCACCCCAGGAAGCCGAGTCGGCGCAACTGCATCGAACCAGTGCGCAGTAACGCCGACTCGCGCCCCCCAGCGCGCGCAGTAACGCCGACTCAGCGTGGGGCGACCGTGAGGTCCTCGAGGACCTCGCGCAGGTCGGCGAGGGTGGCCGAGCCGTAGACCAGGACGGTGTCGCCGGCCAGCTCGGCGGCGTACGCGTGGTCGCCCCCGGAGTCGGAGAAGGTGCGCCAGGTCGGCGCGACCGATCCGGTGACGTCGACCTTGTCGCCCTCGGCCGGGTCCTTGTCGACGTACGTGTGCAGCAGGTCGTCGACGGACTCGTCGGCCTGGCGCAGCCCGACGAACTTCCCGTCGTCGGTGAGCATGCCGATCCCCCACACCGGACGGTCGCCCGGCGTGAAGTCGACGCTCGTGGCGATCCAGCCCCGCGGCAGCGACGCCGGGTAGGCGGGGTCGAAGCCGCTGTCCTGGGCGAAGCCCACCGAGGCGAGGTAGTCGACGGCGGTCGGCTTCACCTCGAGGTCGTTGCGGTTGAGCGCGCGCAGCGCGACGAAGGCGCCGATGACCAGCAGGGTGACGATCAGGGAGCCGATCAGCCCGTTGGTCGTCCGCGGGTAGCGGGCCGGCCTGGCCCGGCCCTGGTCCGGGGAAACCGGCTGCTCGGGTGGGGTCCCAGGTGCCTCGCTCACGGGGCACATCCTCACAGGTGCCGTAGGTTCCACACGTGCCACCCCTGCTCGACGCCGTCCCGCTCGTGGCACTCGCCGTCATGCTCGCCACCGCCTACCGGCACCCCTCGGGGCGCACCGAGGCCCTGATCGGGCTGGGTGCGGCGGGCGCCACCCTCGCGACGGGCATCCTCGACCCGGGGGTCATCGGCACGACGTCGCGTCACCTCGGACCGGTCGTGGCGTTCCTCGTCACGATCCTCGTGGTCGCCGACGTCTGTGCCCGCGCGGGACTGTTCCGGGCCGCCGCCCGGGTGGTTCGCCTGGCCAGCCACGGCCGGGCCCGGTGGCTGCTCGGCGGCGTGTTCCTGCTCGCGGCGGCCGTGACCGTGACCCTCAGTCTCGATGCCACGGTCGTGCTGCTGACCCCGGTCGTGATCGGTGCGGCGGTCGGCATGGGGACGTCGTCGCGACCCGGCGCCCACGCCTGCCTGCGGATGGCGAACTCGGCCTCCCTGCTGCTGCCGGTCTCCAACCTGACCAACCTGCTCGCGATGCCCCATCTCGATCTCACGTTCGCCGGCTTCGCGGTGGTGATGGCGCCGGTGCTCGCCGTGGTGCTGGTGGTGGAGTACGTCGTGCTGCGGATCGTGTTCCGCAAGGAGCTGAGAACACCGCCGACAGCCCCCGCGGGACACGTCGACGTCGCCGTGGCCGCCGTGCCGCTCGTGGCCGTGGTGCTGATGCTGGTCGGGTTCGGGGTGCTCTCGCCGTTCGGGGTCGACCCGTTCTGGGTGTCGGGGGTCGTGGCTCTGGTGCTGGTCACCTGGGCCCGCCGACGTGGGCTGGTGACGCTCGGGGAGGCCGCCCACGCGGCCCACGGGTCGTTCGCGGTGTTCGTGCTCTGCCTCGGCGTGGTGGTGGCCGCACTGTCGGCCGGGCCACTCGGGGACGCGGTGAGCGCCGCGCTCCCCGACTCCACGTCGTACGGCGCGCTCCTGCTCATCGCCCTCGTCGCGACCGGCCTCGCGAACCTGCTGACGAACCTCTCCGCGACGCTGCTGGTCGTGCCGATGGTCGCGCCCCTGGGCAACGCGGCGGTCCTCGCCGCCCTGCTGGGGCTCAACATCGGCTCGGGGCTGACCTACACCGGCTCCCTGGCGAACCTGCTGTGGCGGCGGGCGCTGGTGCGCCTGGGTGACCCGGCCACGATGCGCGACTTCCACCGGCTCTCGCTCGTCGCGACGCCGCTGACGTTGCTGGCGGCCGTCAGCATGCTGGCGCTGGTGACCTGATGCGCGGCGGTTGCGGCTGATCTCTCGTGAATCCGCCGCAGATGCGGCAGGATGTTGCCGTGACCGACTACCGAATTGCGGAAGCAGCCGAGCTGCTGGGGGTCAGCGACGACACCGTGCGCCGGTGGGTCGAGGCCGGGCGGGTGCCGTCCACCTCGGCCGAGGGTCGCACGGTGATCCGCGGGGCAGACCTGGCCGCACTGGCCGAGTCGCTCGCCGAGCACCCCGACCGTGAGCGCACCCGTGCCGCGGCGGTGAGTGCCCGCAACCGGCTGGCCGGCATCGTCACCAAGGTCACCAAGGACACCGTCATGGCCCAGGTCGAGATGATCTGCGGTCCCTACCGGATGGTCTCGCTGATGAGCTCGGAGGCGGCCGAGGAGCTCGGCCTCGAGCCAGGCGTCCGCGCCATCGCCTCGGTCAAGTCCACCAACGTCGTCGTGGAGCGCCCGTGAAGAAGCCCGTGGCCCCGAGACGGTTGCTGCGCAGCCTCCTCGACCGACGAACTCTGGCCCTTGCCCTGCTCCTCCCGCTGACCGCCTGCGGGGCCGGCGACGAGGACACCACGATCACGGTGCTCGCGGCCTCGTCGCTCACCGAGACGTTCACCGAGCTCGCCGACGCGTTCGAGGCCGACCACCCCGGGGTGCACGTCAAGCTCGCCTTCGACTCCTCGGCCACCCTGGCCCAACAGGCCGTCGACGGCGCCCCGGCCGACGTGCTGGCCACCGCCGACACCGCCACCATGGACAGCGCGCAGGACGCGCTCGCGAACGATCCCGAGCTCTTCGCCACGAACACGATGGTGCTGGTCACGCCGGCCGGCAACCCGGCCGACGTCTCCGGGTTCGCCGACCTCGCCAACGGGGACGTCACGTTCGTGGCGTGCGTCCCGACCGCTCCGTGCGGGAAGGTCGCCGCCGCCCTGCTCGACGACAACGCCATCACCCTCCCCCCGGCCAGCCTCGAGGTCGACGTGAAGTCCGTGCTGGCCAAGGTGACCAGCGACGAGGCGGACGCCGGCCTCGTCTACGCCACCGATGCCGTGGCCGCGGGCGACGAGGTCGAGAGCTTCGAGATCCCGCACGCGCAGGAGGAGCTGACGAGCTACCCGATCGCGACGCTCAGCCAGGCGCAGGACGACGCGCTGGCCCGGGAGTTCGTGGACCTCGTGACGTCGGCCGAGGGGCGGCAGGTGCTGGACGACGCCGGCTTCGGCGCACCGTGAGCACCCAGACCTCGGCGCGCGCCCTCGGACGGCCACCGCTGGGCCTGGTCGTGCCCGCGGCGCTGGCGGCGGCCCTGCTGATCGTCCCGCTGGTCACGCTGGTGCTGGACACCCCGTGGGCGGGCTTCATCGGCGAGCTGCGGACCGAGGCGGTCCGCGACGCCCTGCGCCTGACCGCGCTGGCCTCTGCGGTCACGGTCGTCGTCTGCGTGCTGCTCGGGACCCCGCTCGCCTGGCTGCTTGCACGGGTCGACTTCCCCGGCAGGAGCCTGCTGCGCGCGGCGGTCGCCGTACCCCTCGTGCTGCCGCCGGTCGTCGCGGGCGTCGCACTGGTGACCGCCCTCGGGCGCAACGGCCTGGTCGGCGGCCTGCTGCGGGACGCCACCGGCGTCACCATCCCCTACACGACCACCGCCGTGGTCATCGCGCACACGTTCGTCTCGATGCCGTTCTACGTGCTCAGCGTCGAGGGCGCGTTGCGCGCCTCCGGTGAGCAGTACGACGTGGTCGCGGCGACGCTGGGCGCCGACCGGTGGACGACGTTCCGCCGCGTGACCCTGCCGCTGGCCATGCCCGGCGTGATGGCCGGTGCGGTGCTGGCCTGGGCCCGCTCGCTGGGCGAGTTCGGCGCGACGATCACGTTCGCCGGCAACTTCCCCGGCACGACCCAGACGATGCCCTCGCTGATCTACCAGGCGCTGCAGTCCGACCCGGAGGTCGCCCGCACGCTCAGCATGATCCTGCTCGTGGTGTCGATCGCGATCCTCGCGGCGCTGCGCAACCGATGGCTGACCACACCATGACGGCCATGCCAGCCAGCCCCGGTCTGGTCGCGGACCTGCGCGTCGACGGCCGACTCGACGCCCGGATCCGCGCCGCGCGCGGCGAGGTGGTCGCCGTGATCGGCCCCAACGGGGCGGGCAAGACGACCCTGCTGCGGGCCCTCGCCGGGCTGGTCGCGCCGGAGGGATCGGTCGAGGTCGACGGCACCTCGTGGACCCACCCGCCGCGACTGGTGCGCGACCGCAACCTCGGCTTCGTCTTCCAGGACCAGTCGCTCTTCCCCCACCTCAGCGCGCTCGACAACGTGGCCTTCGGCCTGCGCTCGCGCGGCGTCGACCGCGCGGCGGCGGCCGCCACCGCCCGCGACTGGCTGGCCCGGTTCGGGATCGAGGAGCTGGCCTCCCGGAGACCCGGGGAGCTGTCGGGCGGCCAGGCCCAGCGGGTCGCGATCGCCCGGGCGCTGGCCCCGTCCCCCTCGCTGCTGCTGCTCGACGAGCCTTTCGCGGGTCTCGACGTGGGGGTCGCGACGGCGCTGCGGATCGAGCTGGCCCGCCACCTCGCGTCGTACGACGGGATCGCGCTGCTGGTCACCCACGACGCGCTCGACGCGCTGACCCTGGCCGACACGGTCGTGGTGCTCGACGAGGGGCGGGTGGCCCAGACCGGCACTCCCCACGACGTCTCGGCCCGTCCGCGGACCGACCACGTGGCGCGGCTGGTCGGCCTCAACGTGATCCGCGAGGACGACGTCTTCCGCTCGTTCAGCCCGCGCGCCGTGACCGTCTCGCTCACCCAGCCCGAGGGATCGGCCCGGCACCGGTGGCAGGGCACGGTGCTGAGCGCGGCTCCGCACGGCGACGCCGTACGCCTCCTGGTGGACTCCGACCCGGAGCTGATCGCGGACGTCACCCCGGCCGCGACCGCCGAGCTCGGGCTCGCCCCCGGACGCCGCGTCTGGCTCTCGGTGAAGGCGACCGCGGTTGAGACCTACTCACTCCGATCCCCGTGACCGTTACGATCCCCCCATGAACGAGACCCGCCAGTCCGTAAGCCCCGAGACGCCCGACCGCAACCTCGCGCTGGAGCTCGTCCGCGTCACGGAGGCGGCCGCCATGGCGGCCGGCCGTTGGGTCGGACGCGGTGACAAGAACGGCGCTGACGCGGTCGCGGTCAACGCGATGCGGGTGATGATCTCGACGATCGGGATGAACGGCACCGTCGTCATCGGCGAGGGCGAGAAGGACAACGCCCCGATGCTCTACAACGGCGAGAAGGTCGGCGACGGCACCGGCCCCGAGTGCGACGTCGCGGTCGACCCGATCGACGGCACCACGCTCACCGCCAAGGGCATGAGCAACGCGGTGGCCGTGCTGGCGGTGGCCCCGCGCGGCTCGATGTACGACCCCTCGGCCGTCTTCTACATGGAGAAGCTCGTCACCGGCCCCGAGGCCGCCGACGTGGTCGACATCCGCTACCCCGTGGCCGAGAACATCCGCCTGGTCGCCAAGGCGAAGGGCTCCAGCCCCTCGGACGTCACGGTGGTCCTGCTCGACCGGCCCCGGCACGAGAAGATCGCCGAGGAGATCCGCGCCACCGGCGCCCGGATCAAGTTCATCGTCGACGGCGACGTCGCCGGTGCGATCTCCGCCGCGCGTCCCGACAGCGGCATCGACCTGCTGCTCGGGGTCGGTGGCACCCCCGAGGGGATCATCGCGGCCTGCGCCATGAAGTGCGTCGGTGGCGTGATCCAGGGCCGGCTCTGGCCGCAGGACGACACGGAGCGCCAGAAGGCGCTCGACGCGGGTCACAACCTCGACCCGGACTTCGTGCTGTCGACCGACGACCTGGTCACCGGCGACGACTGCTTCTTCGTCGCCACCGGCATCACCGACGGCGACCTGATGCGCGGCGTGCGCTACCGGGCGGGCGGCTGCACGACCGACTCGCTGGTGATGCGCTCGCGCAGCGGCACGATCCGCAAGATCACCTCCGAGCACCGGCTCCAGAAGCTACGCGCTTTCGCCGCGATCGACTTCGAGAGCTGACAGCAGCGCGGGCTGGCGCAGCGCCGAGGTGACCCGGTCGATGACGCGGGGGTCCACGGCCATGCCGAGGTGCGAGGTCGTGACCTCGACCGGGACCGCGAGCGGGTCGACGCAGGCGCGCCAGTCGACGATCCCGTCCCGCTTGGAGTAGATCGCGGTGAACCGCACGTCGGTGGGCATGGGCTGACGGCACTCGTCGAAGCTCTGGCGCGCACACGCACCGGCCACGCACTCCTCCGACATCAGACCGGGCAGGCCGGCTCGGCTCAGCCGCACGAGCACGTCGACGCTCGCGGTCAGCGAGACGTGGTGGGCACCGGGCGCCAGCATCGGGCTGCCCATGGTGACGATGCCCGACACCAGGTCGGGGCGGCGTACGGCGAGGCCACGGGCGAGCATCCCGCCCAGGCTGTGGCCGACGATCTGGACCCGGCCACCGCGGCGCAGCGCGACCGACTCGAGACGCGCCTCGAGCTGGGCGGCCGCGTTGAGGGTGCAGCCGACGTTGGCGCGGATGTTCGACCGGTAGGTGCGATAGCCCTGTCGGCGCAGCGCCCGGGCCATCAGCGCCAGCGACGAGTCGCCGGCCATGAAGCCCGGCACCAGGACGACCGGGTCGTGGAAGCGCAGGCTCGACGGGCCGACCCGCGGCCCGGCCAGGCGGGTGCGCCGCACCTCGACGCTGCGCAGCGCATAGCGGCCGGCCTCCGGCACGAGACTCGTCTCGCGCAGGACCGCGCCGGGACTGGGACGTTCGAACCCCTCGGGACGGAGGAACGACGCCAGTGTGGAGGAGGTCACACCATGTGACGTTACGGCACCGAAGGTGTAACAAAGGCCATCCGTCCACCACGTGTCCTTTTGGGCTTCATGCGCTTGACTTGAGCCCATGCCAGCGCGCTCCCGCCCCCTGCCCGAGGTCCCCGTGTCGGAGGAGCTGTTCGCGCCGGTCCACCAGGGCGTCGAGCTCTGCTACCAGACGTTCGGCAGCCCCGACGGCGACCCGCTCCTGCTCGTGATGGGGCTCGGCGGTCCGATGAACTGGTGGGACCCCGACCTGTGCACGATGCTCGCCAGGTGCGGCTTCTACGTCATCCGCTACGACAACCGCGACACCGGCCGCTCCACCCGGATCGCGGGCCGGGTCAAGCGCTCGACCCTCCTGCGTGCCTTTTCCGGCAGGCGGGTGCGGGCGCCGTACTCCATCGGTGACATGGCCCTGGACGGCTTCGGGCTTCTCGACCACCTGGGGATCGACTCCGCGCACGTGGCCGGGGTGTCGATGGGCGGGATGATCGTGCAGACGATGGCCATCACCCAGCCGCGCCGGGTCCGCTCGCTCACCAGCATCATGTCGACGACCGGGAAGCGGACCGTCGGCTGGCAGCACCCCTCGCTGCTCCCGATGCTCTTCGCCACCCGCGGTCCCGGGAAGGACGCCTACGTCACCACGAGCACCCAGATGTGGCAGCTGATCGGCTCCCCGGCGTACCCCGTGTCCCGCGAGGAGATCGCCGGCCGGGCCGAGGAGACCTTCGACCGCGGCGTGAGCGCCAGCGGCACGATGCGGCAGATGCTCGCCGTGCTGACCCAGCCCAACCGCAGCGCCCGGCTGCACAGCCTGCGGATGCCTGCGCTCGTCATCCACGGGCTCGCGGACAAGATGGTGCACCCCTCCGGCGGGCGCGCCACGGCGGCCGCGATCCCGGGCGCCGAGCTGCTGCTCATCGACGGGATGGGCCACGACACGCCACCCGCCCTCTTCGAGACGATCACCCAGGCGATCCGGAGGACGGCTGATCGGGTCGGCTGACGACAGCGGCCCGCCCGCGGGTGCGGACGGGCCGGCGTCGTACGGCGTGGGTGCGGGTCAGTCGCTGAGCCGCTCGCCGGTGTCGGTGTCGAACACGTGCACGTGGTGCGGGTCGGTCGTCACGTAGAGGGTGTCGCCCTTGTGCACCGTGTCGCGCTGGCTGATCCGGATGATGATGTTGTTCGGGGTTCCCTCGATGCCGCTGGTGCCGTAGATGAAGGCGTCGGCCCCGAGCTCCTCGACCACGGTCACCTTCACCGGCAGGCCACCCTCGTCGGCGCCGACCTGGCGCCATGCCTCGGGGCGGACCCCGACGGTGACGTTCTGGCGCATCCGGCTCGCTGACGCCTCGTCGACCGGGACGTTGAACTCCCCGATCCGGGCCTTGCCGCTCTCGTTGTGGGCCTCGAGCAGGTTCATCTGCGGAGAGCCGATGAACCCGGCCACGAACAGGTTGGCGGGGCGGTCGTAGAGGCCGAGCGGGGTGTCGACCTGCTGCAGCACGCCCAGCTTCATCACGGCGACCCGGTCGCCCATCGTCATCGCCTCGACCTGGTCGTGGGTGACGTAGACGGTCGTGACGCCGAGGTCTGCCTGCAGCTTCGCGATGTCGGTGCGGGTCTGCACGCGCATCTTGGCGTCGAGGTTCGACAGCGGCTCGTCCATGCAGAAGACCTGCGGCTGCCGGACGATCGCTCGTCCCATCGCGACGCGCTGCCGCTGGCCACCGGAGAGCGCCTTCGGCTTGCGCTCCAGGAAGTCCTCGAGCCCGAGGAGCCTCGCCGCCTCGGCGACACGCTTCTTGCGCTCCTCGAGCGGAACCTTGGCCATCTTCAGGGCGAACGCCATGTTGTCCGCGACGCTCATGTGCGGGTAGAGCGCGTAGTTCTGGAACACCATCGCGATGTCGCGGTCCTTCGGCGCCATGTGCGTCACGTCGCGGTCACCGATGTAGATCTTGCCGGAGTTCACCTCCTCCAGGCCTGCAAGCATCCGCAGCGACGTGGACTTGCCGCAGCCGGACGGGCCGACCAGGACCATGAACTCGCCGTCCTGGATCTCCAGGTCGAGTCCGGGCACCGCCGGCTCGTCGGAGCCGGGATACCAGCGTTGGGCCTTCTCGAACGTCACACTTGCCATGACTGACTCTCCTTCACCGGCAGGAACGTGCCGGACGATCCGTTGTGAAGCTGGTGGCGGGCGCCACCGGGTGGGACATCTGGGTGACCCCGGGGGGTCAGGGGATCCTTCGCCATCGGCGGTAGGTGAGGTACGTCGCGGCCAGGAAGACGACCAGCAGCAGCACCTCGGAGACCGCGGACTCCCCCTGCACCTCGGCGATCGCGGCGACCACGAACGAGACGAAGGTGAAGAAACCGAGCAGTCCGAGCACCATCTCGAGGTGCTGCTTGCGGGCTTCCTTCCTGACCCAGATCAACCCTTGACACCTCCCGCGGTGAGCCCGTCCACGATCCGGCGCTGGAACAGCAGGACCATGATGATGAGCGGGATCGTGACCACGGTGCCGGCGGCCATGACGGCCGTGTACGGCTCCACGTGCGGCTGCGAGCCGGTGAAGCTCGCGATGGCCACCGTGACCGGCTGGGTGTGGTCACTGCTGAGCTGGCTGGCGATCAGGAACTCGTTCCACGACGCGATGAACGCGAGGATCGCCGTGGTGACGATGCCCGGAGCGGCGAGCGGGAGGATCACCTTGCGGAAGGCCTGTCCGGGGGTCGCGCCGTCGATCTTGGCCGCTTCCTCCAGCTCCCAGGGCATCTCCCTGAAGAAGGCCGTCAACGTGTAGATCGTCAGCGGCAGCACGAAGGAGATGTTCGGGATGATCAGCGCCTGGTAGGTGCCGAACCAGCCGATGTTGCGGAACAGCTGGAACAGCGGCGTCACCAGGGCGACGCCCGGGAACATCGAGGCACCGAGGATCACGCCGAGGACGAGGAACTTGCCGCGGAACTGCAGGCGGGACAGGGCGTACGCCGCGAAGACGCCGGCGATGAGCCCGATGGCGGTCGTGACCGCCCCGATGAACAGGCTGTTGAAGAGCGCGTGCCCGAAGTGGTTGCCGCGGTTGGTGGCGAAGACGGTCCGGAAGTTGTCGAGCGTCACGTGCGTCGGGTAGAACGCCGTGTCGTACGTGAACTGGAGGTCCCGGAAGGCCGTGACGACCATCCAGTAGAACGGCGCCAGGCCCCAGATCACGATGATCAGCACGCCGAGATAGGTTCGCCCGGTCTTCCAGATCGGTGGGCGCGGGTGCGTCGCCTCCGCGTAGGTGGTCTTGGTGTCGACAGTCTCAGTGGTCATGGCCGTCACTTCCTCTTTCCGCCGTCGTCGGTGACGTTCGCGCCGAGGAACTTGATGAAGAGGAACGCGACGAAGAAGACCAGCAGGAAGGTCAGGGTCGAGAGTGCCGCGGCGCTGTTGAACCCGGATCTGACTTCTTGGACGACGAGGATCGACAGCGTCGTGGTGTCGTTGCCGTCACCGGAGCCACCCTGGGTCATGATGTACGGCAGGTCGAACATCCGGAGCACGTCGAGCGTGCGGAACAGCAGGGCGACCATCACCGCCGGCCAGGCCAGCGGAAGCGTGATCGAGGTGAACCGCTGCCAGGCGCTGGCACCGTCGACCTTGGCCGCCTCGTAGATGTCGGCCGAGATCAGCTGGAGCCCGGCCAGGATCAGCAGGGCCATGAACGGTGTCGTCTTCCAGACGTCGGAGACCACGATCGCGGTCCGGGCCGGCCACTTGTCGGAGAACCACACGATGTGCGTCCCCATGAGCTTGTTGGCGATGCCGTCGAACGAGAAGATGAAGAACCACAGCTTGGCGGTCACCGCGGTGGGGATGGCCCACGGGATCAGCACGCTCGCACGCACCAGGCCGCGGCCCTTGAACTTCCCGTTCATGATGATCGCGAACCAGAAGCCCAGCACCAGTTCGATCGCGACGCTGACCACCGTGAACCCGATGGTGATCGTGACGACGTTCCAGAACCCGTTGGCGTTGCTGCCGGGGGCGCAGGCCACGTCACCGCAGCGCTGCAGGAGCCAGTGCTTGTAGTTGTCGAACCCCGCGAACCCGCCCTCGACGAACAGGCCGGTGCCCGGGTCGAGCGCGGCGTCGCGCTGGAACGACATCCAGATCGCGCGCCCCACCGGATAGCCGATGACGATGAGCAGCAGGGCGATGGTCGGGGCAATCAGCATCATCGCCCGTCGTGCCTGGTGCGGGTCGATCGCCGTCTTGTCGTCAGTCTTCGGCGGTCCCTTGCGGCGACC
>DASTUX010000089.1:0-6933 GCA_035759395.1 Nocardioides sp. | reverse complement strand
GTCGACTTCGAGGGCAACCGCTTCATGCAGGGCGTGCACGACCTGGCCGACCTCGCGCCCCGCGACGTGGTCGCGAAGGCGATCACCCGCCGGATGAACGAGACCGGCCACCCCCACATGTGGCTGGACGCCCGGCACCTCGGGGAGGAGTTCTGGGAGCGCCGGTTCCCGACGATCCTGGCGACCACGCGCTCGCACGGCGTCGACCCCGTGACCGAGCTGATCCCGGTCGCCCCCGCCTGCCACTACGCCTCGGGCGGGGTCCGCACCGACCTGTGGGGCAGGTCCAGCGTCCCCGGCCTCTACGCCACCGGCGAGGTCGCCTGCTCGGGCGTGCACGGCGCCAACCGGCTCGCCTCCAACTCGCTCCTGGAGGGACTCGTCTTCTCCCGGCGGATCGCCGAGGTGCTCCCCGGTGAGCTGCGCCCCCGGTCCGAGCCGGCCGTCGACCGCCGTACCGAAGGCCTGGTCCCGAGTGCCGTGCGCCGCGAGCTGCAGGAGGTCATGACCTCCCGGGTGGGCGTGCTGCGCAACGCCTCCGGTCTCGCCGAGGCCGCGGCGCTCCTCGACAAGCTCTCCGGCGTCCGGGCCGGGGAGGTCGACCAGGAGTCGTGGGAGACGACGAACCTGCTGACGATCAGCGCGGCGCTCACCGACGCGGCCGCCCTGCGCGAGGAGACCCGAGGGTCCCACTGGCGCGAGGACTTCCCGACCCGCGACGACGAGCACTGGGCCGGTCACCTCGACGCCGTCATGGTCGACGGCGCGACCACCCTCGTCTTCGACGCCGAACCCGTCACCGATGGAGCCCCAGCATGATCGGCAGCATGATCGCCCGTACGCCGTACGACGCCCTCCCGGCCGAGCTCGTCGACGAGCTCACCGCCGCCGGACTGGACGCGAAGGCGGTCTACGACGGGATCGTGCTGGCGATCGCCGAGGACCTGCCCGGCGAGGACGTGACCAGCGCCGCCACCATCCCGGAGCAGGCGCGCGGGGTCGCCGACTTCGCTGCCCGGGAAGCGGGAGTGGTCGCCGGGCTGACGGTCGCCGCCGTGGTCTTCCACTACGTGATGGGCGACGACGTCCGGGTCGCCGACCGGCTCCCCGACGGCGCACGCGTCGCACCGGGGGACGTCGTGATGCGGGTGGCCGGTCCGACCCGTGGTCTGCTGACCGCCGAGCGCACCGCCCTCAACTACGCCTCGCACCTGTCCGGTGTCGCCACCGCGACGGCCGCGTGGGTCGACGCCCTCGCCGGCACCGGGGCGCGCGTGCTCGACACCCGCAAGACCCTGCCGACCTACCGCGCGCTGCAGAAGTACGCCGTTCGTTGCGGCGGGGGCGTCAACCACCGGTTCAGCCTGTCCGACATGGCGATGGTCAAGGACAACCACGTGGTCGCCGCCGGCGGCGTGGTCCCGGCGTACCGCGCGGTCCGGGAGGGCTACCCCGACCTGGCCGTCGAGGTCGAGGTGACCGACCTCGACCAGCTCGGGGAGCTGCTCGCGGCGGGGTGTGACCGCATCCTGCTGGACAACATGGACTGCGCCACGATGGCGGAGGCGGTGCGGATCACCGACGGTCGCGCGTCCCTCGAGGCTTCCGGCGGGCTCACCTTCGACCGGGCCCGCGAGGTGGCCGAGACCGGCGTCGACTTCATCTCGGTCGGCGCGCTCACCCACTCGGTGAAGGTCTTCGACATCGGCATGGACCTCCAGGACGAGGCCTAGCCATGGCGCTCCTGGCGGTCGACATCGGGAACAGCCACACCGTCCTGGGCCTGCTCGTCGACACCGACGTCGTGGCCCACTGGCGGGTGGCGACCGATGCGCGACGTACCGCCGACGAGTGGTCGGTGCTCCTGAACGGGCTCCTGGCCGAGCGCCGCGCGGACGTCACCGGGATCTCGGTCTGCTCGACGGTGCCGGCGGTCCTGCACGAGTGGCGCGAGATGATGACCCGCCACTTCGCCGATGTGCCGCACCTGGTCGTCGAGCCCGGCGTGCGCACCGGTGTCCCCGTGATGATGGACAACCCGCGCGAGGTCGGCTCCGACCGGATCCTCAACGCCCTCGCGGCCGCCGACGAGTTCGGCGGCCCCGCGATCATCGTCGACTTCGGTGGCACCGCGACCACTTTCGACGTGGTGAGCGAGAAGGGCCAGTACATCGGTGGCGCGATCACGCCCGGAATTGAGATCTCGCTGGAGGCGCTCGGTCGCCGGGGCGCCCAGCTGCGCAAGGTGGAATTGCTCCGTCCGCGCTCGGTCATTGCCAAGAACACCGTTGAGGCCCTGCAGTCGGGAATGGTTTTCGGCGTCGCCAGCCAGGTTGAGGGAATTGTCTCGCGGGTGATCCACGAGCTCGGGGCGGACACCGCTGCTGTGCGCGTGATAGCGACGGGATACCTCGCGCCTCTCGTCCTCGACGAATGTCGGTGTTTCACCGACCATTCCCCCTGGCTCACGCTGCGTGGCCTCGCGCTGGTGTTTGCGCGCAACTCCTGAACCTATTTCCGGCGAATGGTGCCGTGACGTTCCGCGGGGCATGAACGCGGTTCGTGAAGCCTTCTGCCGAGGCTGCGAGTTGGGCGATGGGGCCTTCGCCCCGGGAATACCCTAGATTGGGCATCCGCTCGGAATTGTGCGTGCCACAATGAATTCGCTGTCCCCACTTTTTTTCACGAACGAGGTATTGAAATGGCACAAAAGGTCCACATCGTGCTCGTCGACGATATCGACGGCAGTGAGGCGACCGAGTCGGTGTCTTTCGGGCTCGACGGCGCGTCGTACGAAATTGACCTGAACGAGAAGAACGCCGCGAAGCTGCGCGAGATCCTCTCCGGCTACGTCGGCCATGCGCGCAAGGTCGGGGCAGCCAAGGGGCGCGGGCGCCGTGCCGCCGCCACGAACGACTCCGGGCACACCGCCCGCGAGATCCGCGACTGGGCCCGCTCCAACGGCTTCGACGTCCCCGACCGGGGCCGCGTCTCCGCCGAGGTGCGCCAGGCCTTCGCCGCCGCCCACTGATCCCTGCCGACCCGTCGCTCGTCGACACCCCTTGCTGGTGGACGAGCGACGGGTCGCTGCTTTTCACGTTCGTTCGACGACGGTCGTGTTCGCTGTGAGCGGAGCGCGGATCCGGTCCTCCGGGGAACGCGTAGGCTGTCAGCGGGGTTAGTCCTCATGTCCCGTCTCGCCGATCCAGGCGGGCCGGCCCCGAAGCTTCAGGAGCGATGCGCATGTTCGAGCGGTTCACAGACCGAGCCCGACGAGTTGTCGTGCTGGCCCAGGAAGAGGCCCGCATGCTCTCCCACAACTACATCGGGACCGAGCACATCCTGCTCGGCCTGATCCACGAGGGCGAGGGTGTCGCGGCGAAGGCTCTGGAGAGCCTCGACATCTCGCTCGAAGCCGTCCGCGCGCAGGTCGAGGAGATCATCGGCCAGGGCCAGCAGGCCCCGAGCGGACACATCCCCTTCACCCCGCGTGCCAAGAAGGTGCTCGAGCTTTCGCTGCGCGAGGCGCTGCAGCTCGGCCACTCCTACATCGGGACCGAGCACATCCTGCTCGGCCTGATCCGGGAGGGCGAGGGCGTCGCCGCCCAGGTGCTGCAGAAGCTCGGTGCCGACCTCAACCGGGTCCGCCAGCAGGTCATCCAGCTGCTCTCCGGCTTCCAGGGCAAGGAGTCCGCCGCCTCCGGTGCCGCGACGAGCGGGGCCGGCAGCGACGCCCCGTCGTCCTCGCTGGTGCTCGACCAGTTCGGCCGCAACCTGACCCAGGACGCCCGCGAGGGCAAGCTCGACCCGGTCATCGGCCGGGAGCAGGAGATCGAGCGGGTCATGCAGATCCTGTCCCGCCGTACGAAGAACAACCCCGTCCTCATCGGCGAGCCGGGCGTCGGCAAGACGACGATCGTCGAGGGCCTCGCCCAGGACATCGTCAAGGGCAACGTCCCGGAGACGCTCAAGGACAAGCAGATCTACACGCTCGACCTCGGCGCGCTCGTCGCCGGGTCGCGCTACCGCGGTGACTTCGAGGAGCGCCTGAAGAAGGTCCTCAAGGAGATCCGCACCCGCGGCGACATCGTGCTCTTCATCGACGAGATCCACACCCTCGTCGGTGCCGGTGCGGCCGAGGGAGCAATCGACGCCGCCAGCATCCTCAAGCCGATGCTGGCCCGCGGCGAGCTGCAGACCATCGGCGCGACCACGCTCGACGAGTACCGCAAGTACCTCGAGAAGGACGCCGCGCTCGAGCGCCGCTTCCAGCCGATCCAGGTCGCCGAGCCGTCGATCGCCCACACGATCGAGATGCTCAAGGGCCTGCGCGACCGCTACGAGGCGCACCACCGGGTGACCATCACCGACGAGGCGCTGGTCTCCGCGGCGACGCTGGCCGACCGCTACATCTCCGACCGGTTCCTGCCGGACAAGGCGATCGACCTCATCGACGAGGCCGGCTCCCGGCTGCGGATCCGCCGGATGACCGCACCGGCCGACCTGCGCGAGTACGACGACAAGATCTCCGACGTGCGCCAGCGCAAGGAGGCCGCGATCGACGGCCAGGACTTCGAGGCCGCCGCCCGCCTGCGCGACGAGGAGAAGCAGCTCATCGCCCGCAAGGCCGAGCGCGAGAAGCAGTGGCGCGCCGGCGACATGGACGAGGTCGCCGAGGTCGACGAGGAGCTGATCGCCGAGGTGCTCGCCGTGGCGACCGGCATCCCGATCGTCAAGCTCTCGGAGGAGGAGTCCACCCGTCTGCTCAAGATGGAGGACGAGCTCCACAAGCGGGTCATCGGTCAGGAGGAGGCCGTCAAGGCACTCTCGCGGGCCATCCGTCGTACCCGTGCGGGCCTCAAGGACCCCAAGCGTCCCGGTGGGTCGTTCATCTTCGCCGGGCCCTCGGGTGTCGGCAAGACGTGGCTGTCCAAGACGCTCGCCGAGTTCCTCTTCGGCGACGAGGACGCGCTGATCCAGCTCGACATGAGTGAGTTCGGCGAGAAGCACACCGTCTCGCGGCTCTTCGGGTCCCCTCCCGGCTACGTCGGCTACGAAGAGGGGGGCCAGCTCACCGAGAAGGTGCGGCGCAAGCCGTTCTCGGTCGTCCTCTTCGACGAGGTCGAGAAGGCGCACCCGGACATCTTCAACAGCCTGCTGCAGATCCTCGAGGAAGGTCGCCTGACCGACTCGCAGGGCCGGGTCGTGGACTTCAAGAACACCGTCATCATCATGACGACCAACCTCGGCACCCGCGACATCTCCAAGGGCGTCAACCTCGGCTTCCAGCAGGGTGGCGACAAGGAGGGCTCCTACGACCGGATGAAGGCAAAGGTGTCGGAGGAGCTCAAGCAGCACTTCCGCCCCGAGTTCCTCAACCGCGTCGACGAGATCGTGGTCTTCCCGCCGCTGTCGCAGGAGCAGATCGTCGCGATGGTCGACAACATGATCGCGTTCGTGGAGCTGCGCATGAAGGACCGCGACATGTCCCTCGAGCTCACGACGGCCGCCAAGCAGCTGCTCGCCGAGCGCGGGTTCGACCCGGTGCTGGGTGCGCGGCCGCTGCGCCGCACGGTCCAGCGCGAGATCGAGGACGTCCTGGCCGAGAAGATGCTGTACGGCGAGGTCGGTCCCGGGCAGATCGTGCTCGTGGACGTCGAGGGCGAGGGCCCCACGGCCACGTTCACGTTCAAGGGCCAGAAGGTCGGTGTCCTCCCGGACCTCCCGCCGTTCGAGACCGCCGAGGTCACCACCGGTGACCCGGCGCAGGTCGAGGGCCCGGACGACTCCGAGGGCCCGGTCGACGTCCCGAAGGCGCCCGAGGGCGACTGACCCGACTGACACAGCACCAGCACGCGAACACCCGCAGGCCCGGACTCCCAGGAGTCCGGGCCTGCGGCATGATCGGGGCATGCTCGTCACCGCCAGCACGATCAAGGACACGCTCCCCAACGTGCGGCGGTTCGTGACCGGCAACCTCGCGGGCGGCGCGGACCACATGTTCGTCTTCCTCGACACCGCGGACCCCGAGGTGTGCGAGTACCTCGACCGGCACCCCCACGTGACCTGCGTCCTCACCGAGACGTCGTGGTGGCGGGGCGAGCGGCCCGAGCTGCTCAACGTCCGGCAGCGGATCAACGCCAACGTGGTCAAGGCGCTGCTGAGCACCATCCCGGGCGTCGACTGGGTCTTCCACGTCGACGCCGACGAGATCATCCAGGTCGACCGCGCGGTGCTCGACACCGTCCCCGCGGACACCCGCGTCGTGAAGCTCGAGACCCTCGAGGCGGTGAGCCGCAAGAGCTGGGACGGCGACCCGACCTGGTTCAAGCGGTTGCTCGGCAAGGACGACCTGACGCTGCTCCGGGCTCTCGGCGTGCTGGCCCGGTCCTCGAACGGCGCCTACTTCCACGGCCACGTCGAGGGCAAGGTCGGTGTCCGGCCGGCCCTCGACGTCTGGCTTGCCCTGCACCGCGGCCTCGACGCCGCGAGGGAGGAGCTGCCCGCCTTCGAGCACGAGGCGCTGCGGGTCCTGCACTACGAGTCGTTCTCGGTCGAGGAGTTCGTGCGCAAGTGGACCTCGATCCTCGAGGCCGGCCCCGTGGCGCACTTCCGACCCGCCCGCGAGCCCACGGCAGTGGCGCTGCGGGCCCTGATGAGCAAGGGGTTGAGCGAGGAGCAGGCGGCGCCGTACCTGATGCGGATCTTCGAGCACACCACCGAGGACGACTTCGAGACGCTGCGCGACCTCGGGCTGCTCGTCGAGGTGGACCCGCAGCGCGGAACCCACCAGCCGGCAGTGTTCCCCGCGCTCGAGGAGGTCCGCGGGCTCCTCGAGCGCGTGGCCACCGAGCCGAAGCTGGCCTTCCACCCGGGCGAGCCGGTCGCGGCCGCACAGAAGGTCCTCGACGCGATCACCGGTGGCTAGGGGAG
>DASTUX010000088.1:0-9105 GCA_035759395.1 Nocardioides sp. | reverse complement strand
GCCTCGACGATCTCCCGGGCGACGTCCTCGGGCCGTCGGCCATCGGTGTCCACGACCAGGGTCGCGACCTCCTCGTAGACGGGGGTCCGCTCGTCGAGCAGGACCTTGATCCGCGAGCGGACGTTGCCGAGCAGCAGCGGGCGTCCCGTGCCCAGGCCGACGCGCTTCACCGCGTCGGCCAGGCCGACCCGCAGGAAGACGACGGGCTGGCCGGCCAGCAGCTCACGGGTGCCAGGGTCGAGGACCGCCCCGCCGCCCAGGGCAAGGACGCCGTCGTGGGTCGCGAGCGCCTTCGCGACGGCCTCCCGCTCCAGCGCGCGGAACTGTGCCTCGCCGGAGTCGACGAAGATGTCGCTGACCGTGCGGCCCTCGCTCGTCTCGACGTCGGCGTCGGTGTCGCGGGTCGTCACGCCCCACAGGTCGGCCAGCAGCCTGCCGACCGTGGTCTTGCCGGAGCCGGGTGGGCCCACCAGCACCGCGCGGGGCCGGACCGCCTCCGGGCTCACTTGAACCTCAGCGTGTCCAGGTAGCTCGCGGCGTTGCGCCGGGTCTCCTGCACCGAGTCGCCGCCGAACTTCTCCAGCACCGCCTCGGCGAGGACCAGCGCGACCATCGCCTCGGCGACGATGCCGGCCGCGGGAACCGCGCAGACGTCGGAGCGCTGGTGGTGCGCGACGGCTCCCTCCCCCGTCGAGACGTCGACGGTGCGCAGCGCACGGGGAACGGTCGCGATCGGCTTCATCGCGGCGCGCACCCGCAGGATCTCGCCGGTGGTCATGCCGCCCTCGACGCCGCCGGAGCGCCCGCTCACGCGGCGGATCCCCTCGTCGGTCGGGACGATCTCGTCGTGCGCCAGGGAGCCGGGCGTGGCCGCGAGCTCGAAGCCGTCGCCGACCTCGACACCCTTGATCGCCTGGATGCCCATCAGCGCGCCGGCCAGCCGGGAGTCGAGGCGGCGGTCCCAGTGCACGTGGGAGCCGAGGCCCGGCGGGAGCCCGTGGACGACGACCTCCACGACGCCGCCGAGGGTGTCGCCGTCCTTGTGGGCCTGGTCGATCGCCGCGACCATCGCCGCGCTCGCCTCGGGGTCGAGGCAGCGGACCTGGTCCTCGTCGAGCCTGGCCACGTCCTCGGGGACCGGCCAGAGGCCCTGCGGGGCGCGGACGCCGCCGAGCTCGACCACGTGCGAGACGACCCTCGCGCCGACGGCCTGCTCGAGGAAGTTGCTCGCCACCCGCCCGAGCGCCACCCGTGCGGCGGTCTCGCGGGCCGAGGCGCGCTCGAGGACCGGTCGGGCCTCGTCGAAGTCGTACTTCTGCATGCCGGCCAGGTCGGCGTGGCCCGGGCGCGGCCGGGTCAGCGGCGCGTTGCGGGCCAGTGCGTCGAGCTCGGCCTGGTCGACGGGGTCGGCCGACATGACCTGCTCCCACTTCGGCCACTCGGTGTTGCCGATCTGGACCGCGACCGGACCACCCTGGGTCTCGCCGTGGCGCACGCCGCCGACGATCGTCACCTCGTCCTGCTCGAACTTCATCCGGGCGCCGCGGCCGTAGCCGAGCCGGCGCCGCGCCAGTGAGTCCTGGAGGTCGGTCGTCGTCACCTGCACGTGGGCCGGCAACCCCTCGAGGATCGCGACCAGGGACGGGCCGTGGGACTCGCCCGCGGTGAGCCAACGCAACATGCAGTCAGTCTTTCATTCTTCGCCGGAGGAAAGGTGCAGGTCAGCCGGGGCCGAGATGGGCCCAGATCTCGGGCCCGGCGGCGATGCCGAACAGCGCCCCGATCAGCATGAACGGGCCGAACGGGAACGCCTTGCGCTCCACGATGCGCAGCATCGACAGCAGCCCGCCGCCGAACCCGCCGAGCAGGAACGCGGCGTACACCCCGACCACGAGCTGGCCCCAGCCGAGGTAGCCCAGGGCGATCCCGAGCACGCCGGAGAGCCGGACGTCGCCGTACCCCATGCCGCGGGGGTGGATGAACCAGAGCAGGAAGAACAGCCCGCCGGCGAACGCCCAGCCGTAGCCGGCGCGGGCCAGGTCGTCGCCGTCGCGGGTGATCGCGAAGCAGGCGAGCACGAGCACGATCAGCAGGGCGTACGACGGGCCGACGACGCGGGTGGGCAGCAGCCGGGTCCGCCAGTCGACGATCGCCAATGCCACCGAGACCGGGACCAGCGGGGTGAGGAAGAGCAACGACCAGTCCCAGCCGACCGACCAGCCGATGACTCCCCCGGCCACCGCCGCCGCGAGTGCCGAGCGCCAGGCGAGGCCCGGCAGGGCCGCCATCTCGACGTACGGCTCCTTCGGGTCCTCGGCCTCGGGATCCGGCTGTGGCTCGGCCGCGGGATCGGTGTCGGGCTGGGTCACCGATTCCGGCTCCGGCTCCGGGATCCGCGCGATCAGCGCGGGCACCAGCGTGCCGCCGAGTCCGGCGAGCAGGGCGATCACGGCGGCCGCGGCCGGCTCGCCTGTCATCGGGCGGCCTTCCGTGCGGCGAGGGCGGCCTCGCCGGCCTCCCGCATGGCGGCCAGCGGGCCGGCCAGCCCCGTGAACAGCTCGAACTGGAGCGCAGCCTGGTGGACCAGCAGGTCCAGCCCGCCGACGAGCACCCGGTCGGATGCCGAGACGGCCAGCGGCGTGGGCCAGGGGTCGTAGAGGACGTCGAAGACGACCGGCACGTCGCCGCAGCGCGCGACCAGGTCGGGGTCCTGGGCCCCGGCCGGGATCGTCGAGACGACGACCTCGCCGGGCACCGGGTCGTCGGCCAGCGAGCCGACCTCGACACGCGGACCGGACGGGTGGCGCGCGATGGCGGCCAGCGCCTCGGCCGCGCGCTCGGGCGAGCGGACGAGCAGGGTCACCGTCTGGGCGCCGAGCTCACACAGGGCCAGGCCGGTGGCGGCAGCGGTGGCCCCGCCGCCCAGCACCGTCCCGGCGGTGACCGGCCCGTCGTAGCGCTCCCGGACCGCTGCGACCGCGCCGGGCAGGTCGGTGTTGTCGGCGAGCAGGACCGCGCCGTCCTGCAGGACCAGCGTGTTCGCCGCCCCGACCAGCACGGCCCGCGCGGAGACCTCGGCCGCGAGGGCCGGAGCTGTCCGCTTGAGCGGCATGGTCAGGGACAGACCACGCCAGGTGGCGTCGAGGCCCGCGACGAACTCCGGCAGGCCGTCCGCCGCGACGCGGTGGGCGTCGTACTCCCAGGCCAGCCCTGCCGCGGCGTACCCCGCGCGGTGCAGCACCGGTGAGAGCGAGTGCGCGATGGGGTCACCCAGGACGGCGCATCTCATCGGGCCGGGCCTAGCACGCACCCTCGGACTCGGTCTCGCAGTACTGGCGCAGCTCGTTCTTGTAACCGAGGAACTCGTCGTAGGTCTCCGCGAACTTGGTCTCGCCGGTGCGCAAGTTGACCGTCACGTAGTAGAACCAGCCACCCTCGGTCGGGTGTGCCGCCGCCGCGATCGCCGCGTCGCCCGGTGCCTCGATGGGCGTCGGCGGCAGGCCGGGGTTCTTGTAGGTGTTGTACGGCGAGTCGATCTCGAGGTCCTCGGTGGTCGGGACCGCACCGAGCTCCTGGTCGGCCGCGTAGTTGACCGTCGCGTCGATCTGGAGCAGGCCGTCGGTCTCGTCGCCCTCGAGCCGGTTGTAGATGACCCGGGCGACCTTGCCGCGGTCCTCCTGGCGACCGGCCTCGGACTCGACCAGGCTGGCGACGACCATCAGCTCACCCGGCGTGTAGCCCAGGTCGGCCGCGGCCCCTTCGAGATCGGCGTCGTCGGCGGCCTGCTGCCAGCGGTCGACCATCGACTGCAGCATCGACTCGGCACTCTCGGTCGGCCCGAAGTCGTAGGTGGACGGGAAGAGGTAACCCTCGGGGTTGCCGTTCGCATAGCTGGGCAGGCCCAGGCTGTCGGGGTTGTCGAGCACCTTCTCGAAGTCGGCACGCTTGAAGTCGGTCTTGGCCGCGAGGATCGCGACGATGTCCTCGACCCGGAGGCCCTCGGGGATCGTCACGGAGCTCTTGACGATGTTGTCCGGGTCGACGAGGACCGCGATGGCGTCCTCGGAGGCCATCTCCTTCTTCAGCTCGTAGGAGCCGACCTGGATGCCGCCGGCCTCCGGGTTCGCGTTGGCCGCGCTGATGCAGGCGTCGACCGACGCGACGACACCCTCGTCCTTGAGGTTGCGGCAGATCTGCGTGGCGACGTCACCCGACTCGACCTGGATGAAGACCCGGCCGTGGCCCGGACCCTCGAAGTCCTCGGCCGACGCGAACCTGTCCTTGAGGACGTCCACGCCCTTGGTGATGGCGAAGTAGAAGCCTCCGACGATCACCGCCAGTGCGACGAGCACGGCCAGGCAGCTCTTGGCTCCCCGACGCTTGCGCCGACGTCCGCCCGCAAGGGGGAGCACGTCGTCGTTCTCGTTGTCCTGGACCTGGTCACTCATGCGTCTCCTCGACGATCTCACCTGGCGCGGTCCCCGTTGCGCGCTCGGTGTCCAGTGCGTGCTGCAGGATGAACACGGCTGCGGCCTGGTCGACGACAGCGCGTCGCTTGCCGCCCTTGCGGCCACGGTCGCGCAGCATAGCCTCCGCCGAAACGGTGGTGAGACGCTCGTCGCACAGTCTCACCGGGACCGGCGCCACCCGTCGGGCCAGAGCCGCCGTGAACTCCCGGACCTTGCGCGCCGCCGGCCCCTCGCCCCCCGAGAGGGAGCGGGGAAGCCCGACCACGACCTCGACGGCCTCGGCCTCCTCGAGGAGCTCGACGATCCGGGCGAGGTCCCCCCGGCCGCGCTTGACCGTCTCGAGCGGCGTCGCGAGGAACCCGGAGGGGTCGCTGCGCGCCACGCCGATGCGGGCATCGCCGGGGTCGATCCCGAGACGGACGCCGAACCTCAAGGGCTCAGGCCTGCCCGGAGGCGCGAGCGACCTCGGTGGCCACCGCCGCCAGCGCCTCGTCGATGCGGGAGGTATCGGTGCCCCCGCCCTGCGCGACGTCGTCCTTGCCCCCGCCCTTGCCGCCCACCAGCGGACCGACGGCGCGGACCAGGTCGTTGGCGCTGACCCCGCGGGACCGCGCCTCGTCGTTGACCGCCGCCACCACGGAGACCTTGCCGTCCGCGGCGCCGATGATGACCACGGCTCCCGGCTGGCCGGCGGGCAGCCGCCCGCGGACGTCCAGGGCCAGGGTGCGTACGTCGCCCCCCGCGGCACCGTCCGCGCGGTGCGCGACGACGTTGACACCGGCGACGTTCGCGGCTCCGGCGGCGAGCTGGCCCCCGGCGGCCAGCAGCTGGCCGACCCGGACCTTCTCGATCTCCTTCTCGGCGGCGCGAAGCTTCTCGACGATGTCGTTGACCCGCTCGGGCAGCTGCTCGGGGCGCACCTTCAGCGCCTCCGACAGTTGCGCGACCAGCACGTGCTCGCGGGCCAGGAAGCGGTAGGCGTCGGAGCCCACGAGCGCCTCCACGCGGCGTACGCCGGAGCCGATCGAGGCTTCGCCGAGCAGCTTGATGACGCCGAGCTTGCCGGAGCTGCCGGCGTGCGTTCCGCCGCACAGCTCGCGCGCCCAGTCACCGACGGAGACCACGCGCACGCTGTCGCCGTACTTCTCGCCGAAGAGGGCCATGGCCCCGGACTTCACGGCCTCGGCCTGGCTCATCACCTCGGCGTGCACCGCCAGGTCCTCGAGCACCACGTCGTTGACGCGGGCCTCGACGTCGGCCATCACCGACGCCGGGACGGCCCCGGTGGCGGAGAAGTCGAAGCGGAAGCGCCCCGGCGAGTTCTCCGAACCCGCCTGGGTGGCGGTCTCCCCCAGCGCCTCGCGGAAGGCCTTGTGAACCATGTGCGTCGCGGTGTGCGAGCGGGAGATCGAGCGGCGCCGCTCGACGTCGACGAGGGCGTGCGCACCGGCACCGAGCGTCACCTCGCCGCTGAGCACCTTCGCCTGGTGCACGATCAGTCCGGTGACCGGTGACTGGACGTCGCGCACCTCGAGGCGTGCGCCGTTCTCGAGCTCGATGACGCCCTGGTCGGCGAGCTGGCCGCCGCCCTCGGCGTAGAACGGGGTCCGGTCGAGGACGAGCTCGATCTCGTCTCCCTCGCGTGCCGACGCGACGACTCCACCCGCCGCGACGATGCCGCGGACCGAGCTCTCGCTGACGACGTCGTTGTAGCCCGTGAACTCCACGGCGCGGCCCAGCGAGTCCGCGACCTCGCGGTACGCGCGGGAGTCACGGTGCTGGCCCTTCTTCGACTTCGCGTCCGCCTTGGCGCGGTCACGCTGTTCGGTCATCAGCCGGCGGAAGCCGTCCTCGTCCACGGACAGGCCGGCCTCGGAGGCCATCTCGAGGGTGAGGTCGATCGGGAAGCCGTAGGTGTCGTGCAGGGCGAACGCCTTGTCGCCGGACAGCTGGGTCCCGCCGGACTTCTTCACCTCGGTGGTCGCCAGGTCGAAGATCGTGGTGCCGGAGCGCAGCGTCTGGCGGAACGCGTCCTCCTCGGCGTAGGCCACGGTGGAGATGCGCTCCCAGTCCCGGGTCAGCTCGACGTAGGTCTCGGCCATCTTGTCGCGGCTGATCGGGAAGAGCTCGGGCAGCGACCGGTCCTCGAACCCCAGCAGGCGCATCGAGCGCACCGCGCGGCGCAGCAGGCGGCGCAACACGTAGCCGCGGCCGTCGTTGCCCGGAGTGACGCCGTCGCCGATCAGCATCATCGAGGAGCGGATGTGGTCGGCCACCACGCGGAAGCGGACGTCGTCCTCGTGGTTGGCGCCGTACCGGCGGCCGGTGAGCTCCATCGCGCGCTCGATCACAGGGAACATGACGTCGATCTCGTACATGTTCTCCTTGCCCTGCAGGAGGAACGCGACTCGCTCGAGACCCATGCCGGTGTCGATGTTCTTCTTCGGCAGGGAGCCCGCGATGTCGAAGTCCTCCTTGGACCGCACCGCGCTGAGCTCGTCCTGCATGAAGACGAGGTTCCAGAACTCGAGGTAGCGGTCCTCGGCACTGAAGTCGCCGTCGGCGCCGTACGCCGGTCCCCGGTCGATCAGGATCTCCGAGCAGGGTCCTCCCGGCCCGGGCACGCCCATGGACCAGTAGTTCTCCTTCTTGCCCAGGCGGATGATCCGATCGTCGGGCAGGCCGGTGATCTTTCGCCACAGGTGCAGCGCCTCGTCGTCACCATCGAGGATCGAGGGGTAGAGCTTGTCCTCGGGGAAGCCCCAGCCGCCGTCCGCCCACGGCTTGGTGACCAGCTCCCAGGCGAGCTCGATGGCGCCTTCCTTGAAGTAGTCGCCGAAGGAGAAGTTGCCGCACATCTCGAAGAACGTGCCGTGCCGGGTGGTCTTGCCGACGTCCTCGATGTCGGGGGTCCGCACGCACTTCTGCACGCTGGTGGCGCGGGAGTACGGCGGGGTCTCCTGGCCGAGGAAGTACGGCTTGAACGGCACCATCCCGGCGTTGACGAAGAGGAGGTTGGGGTCGTCGAGGAGCAGTGATGCCGAGGGCACCGGCCGGTGACCGTTTCGCTCGAAGTGAGCGATGAAGCGGCGCCGGATCTCCGCGGTGTCCATCAGTTGGTGCCTTCCTCGTCCTGGTTCCTGGGTGTCTCGCTGGTCGAGCCGGTCGTGACGGCGGCGCGATGCCGTCCGCCGCCCCCGAGCTCAGGTGCTCCATGAGGCAGCAGCCCGTAGCGCTCGCGCAACTCTGTTTCCTTCTCCGCCCGGCCCTGCGCCACCTCGTCGCGGAACATCCGGGCACCCACCTCGAGCCCGCTCAGGCGGTCGCGCATCCCGTCGATGGTCAGCGCCTCCGCCGCGCGGCGGCCGCGGACCATGGCGTAGACACCGGCGCCTGCTCCCGCGACGAACCAGAGTCCGCGCCTCATGCCGCGTCCTCCTCGGTGGTGAGATCGGCGCGCTGGCGGGCCTCACGTTCGCGGCGGGCCTCCTTGAGCTCGGCCCGGCGCTGCTTGCGGGCGCGCTTGACCTCCTGGCGCACCTCGAAGCGGATCCGGTTGCGCGTGGCCGGCGCCAGGGCGACCCGCAGGCCGTGGGCCAGCGACGCCGCCTTGACCACGGTCTCGCGCAGGACCAGGTCCGCGAAGAGCGCCGGTTCGATCCGGGGGGCGAGGACGCCCACGCTCGACGTCTCCGCGGCGTGCCGCGGGGCACGGATCTCCTCGCCGAGATGGGTGATCACGTAGTCGGCCGTCTCCGCCGGAGCGGTCCTGGCGACCCGCGTCAGCCGCGCCTCGAGGTCCTGCATCCGCGCGCGAAGAGCGGCAGCCTCGGCCTGCGCGCGTTCCAGCTCACGCGCGGTGCGCGCACGCACCCGCCAGAGCACGACAGCGAGCCCGACGACGAGCACGGCACAGGTGCCGACGGCGGTCGGCCCGATCCACTCCCGCATCACAGTCCCCGACCCTATCGCGACGCCGGCGGGACCCGAGACCCCCTGATCAGGCGGCGGATCCGCTCCCAGCGCTCCTTGATCGCACCCTCCGCGCCGAGGGCCGTGGGCCGGTAGTACTCGGCGTCGGCGACCACGTCCGGGGCGTACTGCTGCTCCGCGATGCCGAACGGCTCGTCGTGGCTGTAGCGGTACGTCGACCCGTGTCCGAGCTTCTTCGCGCCGGAGTAGTGCGCGTCGCGCAGGTGCGCCGGGACCGGCCCGATCTTGCCGGCCCGCACGTCGGCGCTGGCCGCTCCGATCGCGGTGGTGACCGCGTTGGACTTCGGGGCGACCGCAAGCGCGATCGTGGCCTGGGCGAGGTTCAGCCCGGCCTCCGGCATGCCGATCAGCTGGACGGCCTGCGCGGCCGCCACCGCGGTGGTCAGCGCGGTGGGGTCGGCCAGTCCGATGTCCTCGCTGGCGAGGATCACCAGCCGGCGGGCGATGAACCGCGGGTCCTCCCCCGCCTCCATCATCCGGGCCAGGTAGTGCAGCGCGGCGTCCGCGTCGGACCCGCGCACCGACTTGATGAACGCGCTCGTCACGTCGTAGTGCTGGTCGCCCTGACGGTCGTAGCGGACCGCGGCCTGGTCGACGGCCGTCTCGGCGGTGGCCAGGTCGACCGCGTCGAGGCCCCGGGACG
>DASTUX010000087.1:0-7573 GCA_035759395.1 Nocardioides sp. | reverse complement strand
GGCGAGAAGATGAGCAAGTCGCTCGGCAACTCGCTCGCGATCCCGGCCGTGCTGGAGCGCTTCCGCGGCATCGAGCTGCGCTACTACCTCGTCGCCGCGCACTACCGCAGCCACGTCGAGTTCAGCTTCGAGGCGCTGGAGGAGTCCGCGGTCGGCTTCCGCCGGATCGAGGGATACCTCGAGCGGGCGCGCGACCTGGTCGGCGAGATCCCCGCGACCGGCATCGCCTGCGCCGACTTCGTCACCGCGATGAACGACGACCTGGGCACCCCGGCCGCCGTCGCGGCCATCCACGACGTGGTGCGCGAGGGCAACAAGCTGCTCGCCGGCGGCGACACCGCGGCCCTGCGCGGCAACGCCGCCTCGGTGCTCACCATGCTCGACGTGCTCGGGCTCCACCCCCACGACCCTGCCTGGGCAACCGGCTCCCGCGCGGGCGACGCCCGGCTCACCAACGCGGTCGACGTGCTGGTCACCGGGCTGCTCGAGCAGCGGGCCGAGGCACGTGCGGCCAAGGACTTCGCGGCGGCGGACGCCATCCGCGACACGATCAAGGCCGCCGGCATCGAGATCGAAGACACCCCCACCGGCCCGAAGTGGTCACTGGAAGCAGGCAACAACTGATGGCAGGCAACTCGCAGCGCAAGGGCGCGATCAAGAAGACCGGCAAGGGCAACCCCACTGCCGGCTCGGGCGGTCGCGTGCGCCGTGGCCTCGAGGGTCGCGGTCCGACCCCGAAGGCCAAGGACCGCCCCAACCACAAGGTCTACAAGCAGGCCAACAAGGTCGACAAGTCGGCCGCGGCGCGCCCCAAGCGTCGTACGACGGGCAGCACCGACGCCGAGTGGGTGGCCGGTCGCAACTCGGTCGTCGAGGTGCTGCGCGCCGGCATCCCGGTCACCGGCATCTACGTCGCCGAGGGCGCCGAGCGCGACGGCCGGCTGCGCGACGCCTTCAAGATGGCGGCCGAGCAGGGCATCAAGCTGCTCGAGGTGAGCCGGGGCGAGCTGGACCGGATGACCGCCGGCGCCGTGCATCAGGGCCTGGCCGCGCGGATCCCGTCGTTCGAGTACTCGCACGCCGACGACCTGCTCGAGATCGCCGCGTCGAACGGCGAGAAGCCGCTCATCGTGGCGCTCGACTCGGTCACCGACCCGCGCAACCTCGGCGCCGTGATCCGCAGTGCGTCCGGCTTCGGTGCGCACGGCGTGCTGATCCCCGAGCGCCGTGCCGCCGGCATGACCGCGGCGGCCTGGAAGTCCAGCGCCGGTGCGGCCGCCCGGATCCCCGTGGCCCAGACCGTCAACCTGGTCCGCCAGCTCAAGGCCTACCAGGCGGCGGGCTGCATGGTCGTCGGCCTGGCCGCCGACGGCGACGTCTCGCTGCCCGACTTCGACCTCGCGGACGGCCCGCTCGTGCTGGTGGTCGGCTCGGAGGGTGAGGGCCTGGGCCGCCTCGTCGCAGAGACCTGCGACCAGCTGCTGTCGATCCCGATGGCCAACCAGCTCGAGTCCCTGAACGCCGGTGTGGCCGCGTCCGTGACGCTGTACGCCATCGCGCAGGCCCGCGCCTGAGCGAAGTCCGACCAGAAGGAGGCCGTGTGCCCGAGACCGCGCGTCAACGCGTGCTCAGGTACGCACCCCTCGCCTCACGGGTCACGGCGCACGTCGCGGTCTGGGCCGTCCTGGCCTGCGCCGCGGGGGCCGTGTTCTTCCTGCTGAGCAGCCGCTCGATCGTGCTGGCCAGCCACGACGCCGAGGTCCGTCCGGACCTGAACGGCTACGTGGTCGTGCACACCGGCCCGGTGCTGCCGGACTTCCGCAAGGACTCCGGGCACCGCGTCGGTGTCGACATCCGGCTCGGCAAGACCGAGGCCCGGTCCACCGAGGAGCTCGTCCGGCGCTACGGCTACATCGCCAGCCAGCCCGAGGGCCAGGTCGACAAGGTGGAGCGGGCGCTGGACGACATGGCGTTGGACGCTGCCGTGCGCGGCGGTGTCGTGGGCCTGGCGCCGGTCCTGGTCTGGCTGCTCGTCGGCAGCTCGCGCCGCCGGGAGCTGCTGGCACGGGCGCGCCGGCCCGAGGGGGCGATCGCGGGCGCGGTCGTGGTGCTGCTCGTGCTCGGCCTCTGGGAGCCGTGGGACGTCGACGAGGCGAGGGTCGAGTCGGCGCAGCCCTGGGTGACGCTCGGCCAGTTCGTGGGTCCCGGCGTGCCGCTCCCGGCGGAGGCCGCCGGGATCGAGGTACGCGGCGACATCACGACCAGCCAGACGCGACGCCTGGTCGAGAGCGCGATCGACACCTACGACAAGAGCAAGACGTTCTACGCCACCGCCGCGGAGGCCGCGGCCGGGCTGCCGCTGCACCAGCCGGAGGAGGGCGACACCGTGGTCACCCTGGTCTCGGACCGCCACGACAACATCGGCATGGACGCCGTGGCCCGCGCGGTGGGTGACAACGCCGGGGCGATCGCGTTGTTCGACGCCGGCGACGACACCTCCTCGGGCAAGAACTGGGAGGCCTTCTCGCTCGACTCGGTCACGGCCGCCTTCGACGACCAGGACCGGTGGGTGGTGGCCGGCAACCACGACCACGGCTCGTTCGTGAGCAACTATCTCGACGACCGGGGCTGGACCGTGCTCGACGGCCACGTGGTCGACGGGCCGGGCGGCACCAGCCTGTTCGGGATCGCCGACCCCCGGTCCAGCGGGCTCGGCAACTGGCGCGACGAGACCGGCCTGACGTTCGACGAGGTCGCGAGCCGGGTCGCCGACGAGGTCTGTGCCTCCGAAGAGCGGGTCACGACGCTGCTGGTGCACGACGCCGACCTCGGCACGGGGGCGCTCGAGCGGGGGTGCGTGGACCTCGTGCTGGCCGGCCACACCCACGTCCAGGTCGGCCCGAGCCGGGTGGTCGGGACCAACGGCCAGGCCGGCTACACCTACACGACCGGCACCACCGGCGGGGCGGCGTACGCGATCGCGGTCGGCAGCAAGCCCAAGCGCGAGGCCCAGATCAGCCTGATCACCTACCGCGACGGCCGTCCGGTGGGCATCCAGCCGGTGCTGCTCCAGAGCGACGGCCGGTTCGCGGTGCGTCCGTACATCCAGCTGCACCTGCGGTCGCTGAGTGCGGCCGGCGATCAGAAGTAGTCGCGGATGTGGACCTGCCGCCCGCCGAACAGGGCGTCGAGCATCCAGTCCTGGGTCGCCGGTCCGGTGAGCAGCTCGGCCAGCCGGAGGTTCGCCGTCGGCTGCGCCCCGGCGTAGGCCAGGGCCAGGCCGCGGAGGTCGAGCACGGGTGACGCCGCACCCGGCGCCGACGGCTCGCACACGGTCCGGCCCTCGACGACCCGGAGCCGGTAGTCGCCGTCGGCCGAGCCGAGCCGGTCACCCGTGACGCGGAAGGTGAGGTCGACCTCCGCCGTCGTCGCGATCCCGGTCAGGGCTCCGGCGACGTCGTGCACGCGCAACATGTAGGGGTGCCGGGCCGTCACCTGCCACGAGGCGCCGGGCAGCACCAGCTGGGCCAGGTCGTCGCCCGACGTGTGTACGCGGACCTGCCCCGTCACGGTGGAGTAGCTGCCCAGCACCCGCCACAGTGCCCGGTAGCCGTCCGCCGTCACCGCGACCAGGTCGGCGACCTCGATCGTGGCCGACGCGTCGTAGCCTGTGCCTCGGTCCCAACTGCAGTAGCCGACCACCTTGCCGGCCTCGTCCACGGCCAGGGTGACGCCGGTGAACGCCGCCACGAACTCCTCGGCCGAGGTGGGGAAGGAGACGCCGCGGCGGGTCAGCGGCCCGTTCTGCCCCGAGGCCCAGCGATCGTAGAGGTCGCGGACCGTGTCGAAGTCCGCGGCCGTCGCGCGGCGGGTCACGGTCCCCGTCGGACGGCCAACGGCGTTCAGCTCGCCAGTGGGCACCTCGACGGCGTCGTAGGAGCCGACCAGCTCGTAGCCGAACGGGCGATAGATACCGGGCGCGGTCGGGAACAGCGTCGAGACCGCCTCGCCCCGCTCCCGGGCCTCGTCGAGGGTGGCGCGCATCAGGTCGGTCAGCAGCCCCTCGCCGCGGTGCTCGGCGACGACCGCCACCCCCGCGATCCCGCACGTGGGCACCGCCCGGCCGTGGAACCAGGAGTCGTACTCCCGCCCCACCACCCGGGCGACCAGGCGGCCGTCCTCGAAGGTGCCCCAGGTGTGGCGGCCGGGCGGCGGGAAGTCCGCGGCGGACGGCAGCGGCGTACCGGCGGGGAACGTGCCGAACGCCTCCACCGCGAGGCCGATGCTGGCGTCGATGTCGTCGGCGGTCAGGAGGCGGGTCACACGATCGGGCATGGGGGGAAACCTAGCGTCCGGGCCTCTCCTAGGATCGACCAATGGCCACGACCGTTGACCGACTGCTGCCCACCGACGACGCCGAGGCCCTCCTCGAGCTGACCCGCGACATCGCGGCGCGCGAGCTCGCCCCGCAGGTCGACGAGATGGAGGAGCGTGCCGAGTTCCCGGCCGCCGCCTACCGCCTGCTCGGCCGCTCGGGACTGCTCAGCCTGCCGTTCGACGAGGAGTACGGCGGGGGCGGCCAGCCCTACGAGGTCTACCTGCAGGTGATCGAGGAGATCGCGGCCGCGTGGCCGAGCGTGGGCGTCGGCACCAGCGTCCACTCGCTGACCGCCAACGTCGTCGCCGTCAACGCGTCGAAGGAGCAGCGCGAGGAGTGGCTGCCGAAGATGCTGTCCGGTGACTGGCTCGGCGCCTACTGCCTCTCGGAGCCGCAGGCCGGCTCCGACGTGAGCGGGATCAAGACCAAGGCGATCCGCGACGGCGACCACTTCATCGTCAACGGCACCAAGCAGTGGATCAGCAACGGCTCCTGCGCCGACTACTACATCCTCTTCGCGCGCACCTCCGACGACGCCCGGCGCGGGCTGTCGGCGTTCATCGTCCCCGCGGACACGCCGGGCATGAGCTTCGGTGCGCCCGAGAAGAAGATGGGCCTGGCCTGCGACGTCACCACCCAGGTGATCTTCGAGGACGCCCGGATCCCCGCCTCGCAGCTCGTGGGTGAGGAGGGTGCCGGGATGCGCGTCGCTCTCTCGGCGCTCGACGCCGGCCGGCTCGGCATCGCCGCGGTCGGCACCGGCATCGCCCAGGCCGCACTCGCCCACGCGGTCACCTACGCCGGGGAGCGCGAGCAGTTCGGCCAGAAGATCGGCGAGTTCCAAGGGCTGCAGTTCCTGCTCGCCGACATGGCCGCCGACGTCGAGCGGGCGCGGGCGACGTACCTGCACGCGGCGCGGCTCAAGGACGCCGGGCGCCCCTACTCGCGGCAGGCGTCGATCGCGAAGCTGACCGCCAGCGACGCCGCGATGCGGGTCACGACCGACGCGGTGCAGGTGCTGGCCGGCAACGGCTACACCCGGGAGTACCCCGTCGAGCGGCTCTTCCGCGACGCCAAGGTCACCCAGATTTTCGAGGGCACCAACCAGATCCAGCGGATGGTGATCGGGCGCGACCTCCTGCGCTGAGCCGTCACTCGGGGATCACTCGTCGGCGGTGACCTCGTCGGCGGTGGCGGTGACGACCTCGTCGGGCTTGGCGGTGAGCACGTTCGCGATGTAGTCGCGGGCGGTCTCGAAGATGTCGACCGCCGACTCCTTGTTCTCCGACAGGTACCACCGGTGCACGAGGATCTCGTGGAAGATCTCGGCCGGCTCGAGCTTGCCGCGCGCCTCGGGCGGGACCATCGTCATGATCGGCTCGAAGATCGTGGTCAGCCAGCGGTTGGCCACCAGGCTCCGGTCCTCGCGGCCCAGGTCGAAGTGGGCGGTGAAGGACGCGATGTCGTTGAGCATCCGCCGCGCCTGCGCGTCCTCGGCGTGCAGGCCGGTGAGGTCCTGCAGCTCGCGGCGGTGGTGGCCCAGCTCGACCACCTTCGGCTGGATCCGCACCTGGTCGCCGTCGAAGTCGGTCACGATGTCCAGCTCGTCGACGTCGAACCCGAGGTCGTTGAGGCGCTCGATGCGCTGCTCGATGCGCCACATCTCGTCCGCGGAGAACAGCTCCTCGCCCGTGAGCTCGTCCCAGAGGGCGTCGTACCGCTCGCACATCTGCTCCGCGATCTCCTGGGCGAGGACCTCCTGGTCGAGGGAGTCGCTGGCCTGGAGGTCGAGCAGCTCGGCGAAGACGTTCTCCTTGGCGATGGTCAGGTCGTAGCGCCGCATGCCCTCCGACAGGCTCGGCTTCAGCTCACCGGTCTCGGCGTCGACGAGGTACGCCGCGAAGCCGCCGGCGTCGCGCCGGAAGAGCACGTTGGACAGCGACACGTCGCCCCAGAAGAAGTCGGCCAGGTGCAGGCGGACCAGCAGCACGACCATGGCGTCGATCAGCGAGGGCAGGTTCTCGCCGGTGAGGCCGTGCGAGAACAGGCTGCGGTAGGGCAGCGAGAACTTCAGGTGCTCGGTGAGCAGCGCCGCGGGCAGCTCGCCTCCGTCCTCGTCGACCCGCCCGGCGACCACGCCCTGCGGGACCACCGCGGGCAGGCCCATCCGCTGGAGGTCGCGGAGCAGGCGGTACTCGCGGAAGGCGATGTCCTCGACGGTCTCCTTGACGGCGTACGTCCGCTCGCGCAGCCGCACGATCCGCACGACGTGGCGGGAGAGTCCGCGCGGGAGGGGGACGACGTGCTCGTCGCTCCACTCCTCGAGCGGGGTCGACCAGGGGAGGGTCACGATCGCGGGGTCCGGTCGGCTGGCGACGATGCGCAGGGCCATGTACGTCAGCCTAAGGGTCCCTCGGGCTCCAGGAAGACGGCGCCGGGTCCGCGGGGTGCGACCTCGTCGCCGGGGTTGTTCAGGGCGCAGGTCTTCAGGCTCAGACAGCCGCAGCCGATGCAGCCGTCGAGCTTGTTTCGCAGCCGCTCGATCCGCTCGATCTGCTCGTCGAGGCGGGGGCGCCAGCCGCGGCTGAGCCGCGCCCAGTCGGCCTTGGTGGGCGTCCGGTTCTCGGGCAGCGTCGCGAGCGCCTGGGCCACCTCGTCGAGGCTGAGCCCGATCCGCTGGGCGGTGCGGATGAAGGCCAGCCGGCGCAGGGTGGCCTGTGCGTAGCGACGCTGGTTGCCCGCCGTGCGCACGGAGTGGACCAGACCACGGTCCTCGTAGAACCGGATGGCCGAGGTGGCCACGCCGGCACGCTGGGCGAGCTGTCCGATCGTCAGCTGGGTCACGGGTCCAGCGTGGCTTGACTTCAACCTAACTTCAAGTTTCACCATGGTCGCCATGGACGCAACCGACGAGCTCGAGCGACTGATGGGCCTGATGACCGGCGACGAGAAGCACTCCGTGGCCGCCACCTCGACCCTCGACGTGGTCCGGGTGCTCTACGAGCGGGTCCTCGACGTGTCGCCCGAGACCGTCGGCGACGAGCGGCGTGACCGCTTCTACCTCTCCAAGGGGCACGGCCCGATGGCCTACTACGCCGTGCTGGCCGACCGGGGGTTCATCCCCGAGGACTGGCTGGCCGGGTGGGCGTCGTACGACTCGCCGCTGGGGTACCACCCCGACCGCAACCTGGTGCC
>DASTUX010000086.1:0-15505 GCA_035759395.1 Nocardioides sp. | reverse complement strand
GGCCATGTCCACGATCGAGCCGGCGCGGGGTGGCAGGTCGCCGAGGGTGCCGCCGGCCAGCAGCCCGAGCGACCCGCGGATCGAGGTCAGCGGCGTCCGCAGCTCGTGGCTGACCACCGACACGAACTCGTTCTTCATCCGTTCGACCTCGTGCCGCTGGGTCACGTCACGGAACACCACCACGGCACCGCGGATGGTCTCGTCGTCGACGAGCGGCGAGGCGGTGATCTCCACCGGGAACGTCGTACCGTCCGCCCGCACGTAGACGTCGTCCTCCGCGCTCGCGAGCACCCCGCTGTGGATCGCGGCCGTGACGTAGCAGCCCTGCCACGGGAACGGCGTCCCGTCCTCGGTCGGGGCATGGAACGCGGTGTGGGCGCGCAGACCGTGCAGCTGTTCCGGCGCGTAGCCGAGCGCCGCGGCGCCCGACGGGTTGATGAACGTGAGGCGCCCGTCGGGGTCCACGCCGTAGATGCCGTCCGCGACCGAGGTGAGCAGCGCCTCGTTCTGGCGGGCCAGCCGGCGCAGGTCGTCGGTCTGCTCGTTGACCCGCCTAGCCAGCCCCCGGCGCAGCGCCGCGTTGTCGCTGGCGAGGAGCATCTGCCGGGTGCCGGCGGCGAGGATCAGCACCAGCCAGAGGCCGGCCTCCGCACCGACCAGGCGGCCGCCGGTGCCGAAGACGATCTGGACGGCTGCGGCGACCAGGAGCACGCCGAACACCATGATCGTGCCCCGGGCATCCGAGGCGCCCGCGTCGACGTGGGGTGCGGCGCGATCGGACTCGACGCTGGGGTAGAGCGCGGCCAGCCCGATCAACAGGTAGCCCGCGATCCAGCCGAGGTCGAGCAGGGTCCCGAAGTGGAAGCGCTCCTGCGCCGCGAGCACGGCGAACGCCAGGTCGGCGACGGCGTACGTGATGAAGCCGGCCGCCACCAGCCCGAGGGCCGGACGGTCGGCGCCGGCCGTGCGCAGGATGAGCAGCACCGCGACCGTCGCCAGCACGACGTCGAGCACCGGGAAGAGCAGGGCAGTGGACCGCGAGAGGAGGGTGCCGTTGGTCGAGTCGAGCAGCTCGGAGTAGACGAGCACCGACGCCATGATCAGCATCGCTCCGCCGGCCACCAGGCCGTCGAGCGACATCAGCATCCGGTCCTTGCCGCGGCGCCGGACGATGGGGAAGGAGAGCAACCCGCCGATCGACAGCAGGAGCGCCAGCACGATGCTGAGGTTGCTGATCGTGCTGGGTGACTCGACCGGGTCCGCCCCACTGATCGTGACCCAGACATTGCCTGCCACGGCCACGACCCCCGCGACCGTGAGCAGGAGCCAGGAGCGGCGCCGCCGGCCGCCCGTGTGGGACGCGCGCATCCCGCAGCTCGCCGTGGCGGCGACTCCGGCGAGGAGGAGCCCGGCGCCGCTGACGCCCTGGCGCAGGGCGAGCGGGAACGCGGGGAGGAGCAGGATCCCCAGGACCAGGCACAGGGACGCGGCGGTCGGCACCGCGGCGGCGAAGCGGCGTCGCTGCACGGCGAGCGACTCCGAGGTGCCCATGGGCGGACCGTAGCAGCGGCCTCGGGCCCGCGAGGGGTTCTTGCACGAGGTCGGCAAGAGTGCAACGAGACGGTCCCGGCGACGGGATCCTCGCTCTGGTGGCCCCCTTGACGTACTCGTAGTATGTCGGAGGTGGCCACCGTAGAGCACGATGTCAGCGAACTCACCGAGCAGCGCTTCGTCCGGATGCAGCCCTTCGGCGGGGAGGCGCCACCGCCGGTGGACACCACCGGTCTGCCACCGGGACCGTCGTGGCCGGTCATCGTCCAGAGCGCCGGCCTGCTGAGGTTCCGGCACCGCTTCGTGCCCTACCTGCACCGCAGGTACGGCGACGTGTTCACCGTGCGCATCCTCCCGGGCGGCCGGCCGCTGGTGCTGTTCACCCGCCCCGAGCACGCCAAGGAGATCTTCGCAGGGGACCCCGAGGTCTTCCACGCCGGCAAGGGCAACGCGATCCTCGGCCCGATCATGGGCGAGCACTCGCTGCTGCTCCAGGACTCCGGTGAGCACAAGCGCGCCCGCAAGCTGCTCATGCCAGCGTTCAACGGCCACGCGCTGCGCGGCTACGAGTCGCTGGTCACCGGGCTGGCCCGCGAGGAGGTGGCCGGCTGGGTGCCCGGCTCCGAGTTCCGGGCGCTGGACCGGATGAACGCCCTCACCCTCGAGGTCATCCTCCGCGTCGTCTTCGGGGTCACCGACGAGAAGCGGCTCGCCGAGCTGCGCCCGCGGGTCAACAAGACCGTGGACATCAGCCCCGCGATCCTGCTCGGCTGGGGCTACCCCTGGCTGCAGAAGATCGGTCCCTGGAAGCGCACCGTGCAGAACCAGCACGAGCTGGACCAGCTCATCTACGCCGAGATCCGCGAGCGGCGCAGCGCCCCGGACCTGGCCGAGCGGACCGACGTACTCTCCCGGCTGATGCTCGTCACCGACGGTGAGGGCCACGACGACGGCGACGGGCTGACCGACACCGAGCTCCGCGACCAGCTGGTCACGCTCCTGCTCGCCGGGCACGAGACGACAGCGACGGCGCTGGCCTGGGCGCTGCACGAGATCGGCCGCGACCCCGAACAGCTGCGCCGAGCCCGTGAGGCGGCGCTGTCCGGTGACGACGCGTGGCTCGACGCGGCGATGAAGGAGTCGATGCGGCTGCACCCGGTGATCCCGATGGTGGTGCGCACGCTGACGAAGCCGGCCACGGTCGGCGGCATCGACCTGCCCGCCGGCGCGACGGTCGGACCGTCGATCATCGTCGCGCACAGCCGCGAGGAGAATCACCCGGATCCCGACGTGTTCCGGCCCGAGCGCTTCCTCGAGCAGAACCCGCCCACGAACACGTGGATCCCGTTCGGTGGCGGCGTGCGCCGTTGCATCGGCGCCGGATTCTCCCTGATGGAGGGCGTGGCCGTGCTGCGCGAGGTGCTCACGGCGTACGACGTCACCGCGCTCGGCGACGACGAGCCCAAGGTCCGCAACATCACCAGCGTGCCGCGCCGGGGAGCCCGGATCCGCGTCACCGCGCGCTGACCTCGTCGCGCTGCGGCGCGACAATGCTGATCCGGAAAACCACGTGCAGGGGGTCGTGCGGCGGGTGCACGATGACCAGTTGTGACCTGGCGAGACCGTTTTCGTGCACTGCGCATGGACATCACCCCGCTGCGCGAGTCTCGGGACTTCCGGCTGCTGTTCGTCGCCGGCACGGTCTTCTACCTCGGCGGGATGGTGTCCTACGTCGCGATCCCGTACCAGATCTACACGCTCACCGGCTCCAACTTCGCGGTCGGCGCCGTCGGCCTCGTCGAGCTGGTCCCGCTGGTCGTCTTCGGTCTGTACGGCGGTGCGCTGGCCGACCACGTCGACCGCCGCAAGCTGCTGATCTGGACCGGGGTGGCCCAGGCGATCTTCACCCTCGTGCTCGCGGTCAACGCGTTCCGCGACGAGCCGAGCGTGGCGCTGATCTTCGTCGTCTCGGCGTTCCTCGCCGCCTCGTCGTCGATGCAGCGGCCCTCCCGCGAGGCCGTGATGCCGCGGACCGTCAGGCACGACCAGATCGTCGCCGCCAACAACCTGACCAGCCTCGGGATGCAGATCGGCGTGCTGATCGGACCCGCGATCGGCGGCCTGCTCGTGGCGTACGTCGGCATCGGCTGGTGCTTCCTGGTCGACATCGCCGGCCTCGCGATCGCCACCGCGATGTTCGTGGCGATGCGGCCCTACCCGCACCGGGCCGAGACGACGCCACCGAGCCTGGCCGGCATCGCCCAGGGACTGCGCTACGCGATGTCGCGCCGCGACCTGCTCGGCACCTACCTCGTCGACATCGCAGCGATGCTCCTGGCTCTGCCGGTCGTGCTGTTCCCCGCGCTCGTCGAGGAGATCTTCCGACGTCCCGAGCTCCTCGGGCTGCTCTACTCCGCCGAGACCGTGGGCGCGCTCGTGGCCACCGCGCTCAGCGGCTGGACCTCACGCATCCACCACCACGGTCGCGCGATCGTCATCGCGGCAGCGGCGTACGGCGCCTGCATCGGCTTCGCCGGCCTGATGCCGAGCATCTGGCTGGTGGCGTTCTTCCTGATGCTCTCCGGTGCCGCCGACATGATCTCCGCGGTCTTCCGCAGCACGGTGTGGAACCAGACCATCCCCGAGAGCATGCGCGGCCGCCTCGCCGGTATCGAGATGCTGTCCTACTCGCTCGGCCCGCTCGGCGGCCAGGTCCGCGCCGGCATCACCGCCGACCTGTGGACCGTGCGCGGCGCGATCTCCAGTGGCGGCTTCGCGTGCATCGCGGGTGTGGGCATGACGGCGCTGGCGCTGCGCGACTTCTGGACCTACGACGCCCGCACCGATGAGTACGCCGTCGCCGAGCGCAACGCCCGCGCCGCGGCGGGGGAGACCACCGGCTGACCCGTCACGGGACGAGCGCAGGGTCGAACGTCTCCGCGATCGCCTCGAAGACGTCGCAGTAGTCCGCGTAGTCCTCGCGGGCCACCGTGCAGGTGAGGGTCAGTCCCTGCCCGTCCACGAGCCAGGCCCACTGGTCGCAGAGGAGGTCGTCGAGCGCCGCGCGGTGCGCGAAGCGCCGGTAGTCCACCTCGTGGCCGCCGAGCTCGTAGCGGTCCTCGTCCTCGAGCTCGAAGTCGTCCAACCGGGTCGCGAGCGCGGACACCGCGCCGTCCCGCCAGGCGCCGAGGTCGCCGGACACCGGCACGCAGCGCAGCACCAGCTCCGGTCGCACCCCGCTCCCCGGGACCTCCGGTGCGCGGGCGGCGACCACGACGCCGCCCGACGGGTCCGACGTACGGCGCCAGCGGGGTGGCAGGCAGATCGCGGGACTCGTCATGCCGTTCAGGGTGTTCGCGTCGGCCATCGGGCAAACCGGGCTCCGCGGGAGCTGTGGACGAGCGCCGGGGACGCGGGTTGTCCCGCGACCCGCCCCGGGTGGACCGGGTTGGTGATGGCCGGTCCCGTCCCCGACAATGGCAGTGCTGCGCCCGTGCCGGGCCGGCCGACCGGTCCACGAGTCAAGGGGATGCACCGCCAGTGGTTGATCGAGACGAGCGCGACCAGCGTCCGGTCCTGACCGGGCTCGTCGCCCTGGTCGGCGTGGCGCTGGTGGTGGGGCTGGTCCTCGGCGTCGCGGTCCTCGCGGTCAGCAAGGTCCTCGGCCTCGGCGGGAGCGCCGACTCCGCGAACACCAGCTCGCAGCAGTCGATGTACCTGCCCCGCCCCGAGAGGACGCAGGCCGCGTCGGGTCCGCTCATCACGCTCGCACCGCAGGCGTCGCCGACCCAGGCGCCGAGCTCCTCGCCCGTGCCGACGGAGTCGGAGTCCCCGAAGAAGCAGATCGCGCTGTCCGCGGCCCAGACCGCCGTGGCCCCGATGGAGCAGATCGACCTGAGCGGGGTCTACCCCGGTGGTGAGGGCGCGATCCTCCAGGTCCAGCGGTTCACCGACGGTGGCTGGCAGGACTTCCCGGTCACCGTCTCGGTCAGTGACGAGACCTTCTCGACCTATGTCCAGACCAGCCAGGGTGGCGTCAACCGCTTCCGCGTGGTCGACACCGACACCGACCTGAAGTCCAACGAGGTCCGCATCACCATCGGCTGATCGGAATCAGCCGGCGCCACGCCGTACGTCGAGGCGCCGCGTCCAGTAGCCGACCCAGGCCGTCCCGGCGACGCCGAGCGCGCCGATGACCAGGCAGGCCGTGGCGAGGGGGGCGACCGCGGCGACGGCGCTGACGAGGAGCGGGCCGCCGGAGTTGCCCAGGTCGCCGCAGAGCCGCCAGCCGCCGAGGTACTGGGACCGGCCGCGCACGGGTGCCGTGTCCGCGCCCAGGGTCATCACGATGCCGGACCCGAGCCCGTTGCCGGCGGCGATCAGGGCCATGACGAGCGCGACGCCGGTCGCGGAGTGGGCCAGGGGAAGCAGGAGGCTCGCGACGGCGACGGTCAGCACGACGGGTACGGCGACCACCGTGCGGCCGCGGGTGTCCATCAGCCAGCCGCCCGGGAAGAAGAACGCGATGTCGATCGCGGCCGCGGCGGCGAAGATCAGCGACGTGGTGCTGGCCGAGATCCCGACGTGGTCGGCCCACAGGGGGAGCAGGCTGTTGCGCACCGAGCGCGAGGCCCCCATCACGACCACCGCCACGCCCAGGGTGAGCAAGGTCCGGCGGTGCGCGGCCAGGACTGACCACACCGGCAGGTGCCCGGACGCACGTTGCTCCGAACGACTCTCGGAACCGAGGTCGGGCATCAGCCGGGCCATCAGGCCCGCGGTCAGTGAGAGAGCGGCCGCGAGCACGAAGGTCGCGCGCAGGTCGGCGAGGAGGATCAGCCCCGCGCCCAGGAGCGGGCCGACGAAGATGCCGACGCGGTGTGCGCCTCCCAGCAGCGACAGCGCCCGCGCCCGGTGGGTGACCGGGACCGCGTCGATCATGTAGCCCTGCCGGGCGAGCAGGAACGCCGTCCACGTCATCCCGCTGAGCACCACGGCCGCGCCGAGGACGGCGACCGACGAGCTGAGGGCGGCCACGGTCATCGCGACCGCGTCGACGAAACCCCCGAGGAAGAGCGTGCGCCGCTCGCCGATCCGGGCGACGAGGGCACCGGCGGGCAGCGACGCCACCAGCATCCCGATCCCCAGCAGGGCGACCACGAGGGCGGCCGTGCTCACGTCGGCCCCGAGCTCGCGGGCGCGCAGCGCGAGGACCGGCATCACCGCACCGTGGCCGATCGAGTTGACGACCGTGGGTCCGTACGCCGCCAGCGCGATGTCGCGGAGCCGGAACCCGGAGTCGGGCTCGGTCACGGGCGGGGTGGAGGGGCGCACCCGAGCCATTCTCCCGCCCGTGACCGACCGTGCCTCAGTCGGGGATGTAGTCGAACTCGTCGGGGTTCGGGCCGAGGCGGCCCTCCTCGCCGCGGTCGAGCCCGGTGATCTCGGCCATGTCGTCGGCCTCGAGCTCGAAGTCGAAGATCGCGAAGTTCTCCGCCATCCGCGCGGGGCTCATCGACTTGGGGAAGACGATGTCGCCGCGCTGCACGTGCCAGCGCAGGGCGACCTGGGCCGGCGTGCGCCCGACCTTGGCGGCGATCCCCTTGATCGCCGAGTCGTCGTTGACCTGGCCCCGCGCGATCGGGGACCACGCCTCGACGGCGATGGAGTGCCCGGCGCTGGCGGCCCGAACGGCCTGGTTGCCGAAGAACGGGTGCACCTCGACCTGGTTCACGGCCGGCACGACGCCGGTCTCGTCGATGATCCGGTCCAGGTGGGCGGGCTGGAAGTTGGAGACGCCGATCGACGTGGCGCGGCCGTCCTTCTGGAACTCCACCAGCGTCCGCCAGGTCGACACGAAGTCGCCGTCGTAGCGGGTGGGCAGCGGCCAGTGGATGAGGAACAGGTCCACGTGGTCGAGCCCGAGCGCGCCCAGCGACTCGTCGAAGGCGCGACGGGCGGCGTCCGGCTCGTGGAAGCCGTTGTTGAGCTTCGTGGTCACGTAGAGCTCGTCGCGGGCGATGCCCGACTCGGCGAGGGCCTCGCCGACGCCCTTCTCGTTGCGGTACATCTGCGCGGTGTCGACGTGGCGGTAGCCCACCTCGAGCGCGGAGCTCACCGTTGCTGCGGTCTCCTCCGGCGGCACCTGGAAGACCCCGAAGCCGAGCTGCGGGATGGTCGTCTGGTCGTTGAGGGTGATCGTGGGAACGGTCATAGGAGGCCCAACAGATCCCCGGCGGGACTATTCCGTCGGACCACGTCCGCCAAGATGTCGACATGAGCGAGCCCGTGCCCTTCACCGACTACGACACCCGGCTGGCGGCGTACGCCGTGGTCGTCGACGACCGCGACCGGATCCTGCTGGCGCTGTGGAACGAGGGCCCCGAGCCCGAGTGGACGATGCCCGGCGGCGGGGTCGAGCTGCACGAGAGCACCGAGGAGGGCGTGGTCCGCGAGCTGCGCGAGGAGACGGGGTACGACGTGCGCGTGGGAGCGATCCTGGGCGTCGACACCCACGTCGTGCCCGTGGAGCGGCGTCTCGTGCCGACCGGCCGGCCGATGAAGAGCGTCCGCGTCGTGTTCGAGGCGGAGGTCGTCGGCGGCGAGCTGACCCATGAGGTCGAGGGCACGACCGACGAGGCGCGCTGGATCCCGCTCGACGAGGTGGCCGGGCTCTCGCGGGTCTCCCTGGTCGACACCGCGATCCGGCTGTGGCGCGACAGCAGGACGCGGGTCGGATGAGCACGGTGCAGATCCGGCCGTTCGAGCCGGCGGACGCCGACGACATCGCCCGGCTCTCCACGACGGTGCAGTGGCCCTCGCTCACCGACGCCGCGGTTGTCCTCCAGGTGTGCAGCGCCCCCGGGGCGGTCGCCTACGTGGCCGAGCAGGACGGCGTCCTGGTGGGCTGGGCGCAGGCCCTGGGTGACGGGGTCCTCCAGTCGCACCTCGGCTTCGTGGCCGTGCACCCGGAGCACCGGCGCCGCGGCATCGCCCGGCTGCTGGTGGTGGCGACGTTCCAGGCCACGCGGACCCTGCGGATGGACCTGATCACGGACTCGGCGGCGGCGGGGTTCTACGAGGGCTTCGCGCACAAGGCGATGTCCGGCTTCCGGATCTACCCCGGCGCCTGACGCCCCGGATCTTCCTCCCCGAAACGGGAACAGGGCGGCCGCGACCTTCGTTGTGCCAGATGAACGAAGTTGAGTTGCTTCGACTCAACTTGTTTGCCAGAATCGCCGCCCGCGGCGCAGGATGGCTCCCATCTGCAGCACGCACCCCCGCTTGAACACACAGCACGAACGACACCGGAGGTAACAACCATGGCACGTGCGGTCGGCATCGACCTCGGCACGACGAACAGCGTCGTCGCCGTCCTCGAGGGTGGAGAACCCACCGTCATCGCAAACGCGGAAGGCGCCCGCACCACCCCCTCGGTCGTCGCCTTCGCCAAGTCCGGCGAGGTCCTCGTCGGGGAGGTCGCCAAGCGGCAGGCCGTCACCAACGTCGACCGGACGATCCGCTCGGTCAAGCGCCACATGGGCACCGACTGGTCGCAGCAGGTCGACGACAAGACCTTCACCGCCCAGCAGATCAGCGCCTTCGTGCTCCAGAAGCTCAAGCGCGACGCGGAGGCCTACCTCGGCGAGCCGGTCACCGACGCGGTGATCACGGTTCCGGCGTACTTCTCCGACGCGCAGCGCCAGGCCACCAAGGAGGCCGGCGAGATCGCGGGTCTCAACGTGAGCCGCATCGTCAACGAGCCGACCGCGGCCGCGCTGGCCTACGGCCTCGACAAGGGCGACGACCAGACGATCCTCGTCTTCGACCTCGGTGGCGGCACGTTCGACGTGTCCCTGCTCGAGATCGGCGAGGGTGTCGTCGAGGTCAAGGCGACCTCCGGCGACAACCACCTCGGTGGTGACGACTGGGACACCCGCGTCGTCGAGTGGATGGTCAAGAAGTTCAAGGCCAACAACGGCGTGGACCTCGCCGCCGACAAGATCGCCAAGCAGCGCCTCATGGAGGCCGCCGAGAAGGCGAAGATCGAGCTGTCGAGCTCCAGCGAGACCACGATCCACCTGCCCTACATCACGCACGGCGAGTCGGGCCCGCTCCACTTCGAGGAGAAGCTCACCCGCAGCGAGTTCCAGAAGCTGACCAGCGACCTGCTGGACCGCACCAAGGAGCCGTTCAAGCAGGTGCTCAAGGACGGCGGCGTCGCGGTCGACAAGATCGACCACGTGGTCCTGGTCGGCGGCTCGACCCGGATGCCGGCCGTCAGCGAGCTGGTCAAGGAGCTGCTCGGCGGCAAGGAGCCCAACAAGGGCGTGAACCCCGACGAGGTCGTCGCCGTCGGCGCCGCGCTCCAGGCCGGTGTCCTCAAGGGTGAGGTCAAGGACGTCCTGCTCCTCGACGTCACCCCGCTGAGCCTCGGCATCGAGACCAAGGGCGGCGTGATGACGCACCTGATCGAGCGCAACACGACGATCCCGACCAAGCGTTCGGAGATCTTCACGACCGCTGACGACAACCAGCCGTCGGTGGAGATCAAGGTCGCCCAGGGCGAGCGCCAGATGTGGGCGCAGAACCAGCCCCTCGGCAACTTCGAGCTCACCGGCCTGCCGCCGGCTCCGCGTGGCATCCCGAAGATCGAGGTCACCTTCGACATCGACGCCAACGGCATCGTGCACGTGTCCGCCAAGGACCAGGGCTCCGGCAAGGAGCAGTCGATGACGATCTCCGGTGGCTCGGCGCTCGGCAAGGACGAGATCGACCGCATGGTCAAGGAGGCCGAGCAGTACGCCGAGGAGGACGCGAAGCGTCGCGAGGCCGTCGAGGCCCGCAACCAGGCGGACTCGCTGGTCTACTCGACGGACAAGTTCCTCGAGGAGAACGACGAGAAGCTCCCCGACGACGTGAAGACCGAGGTTCGCGCCGACGTCGACGCGCTCAAGGCGACGCTGGAGAACGCCGAGGCCTCCGCCGAGGAGATCACCGCCGGCGTGACCAAGCTCGGTGAGTCCAGCCAGAAGATGGGCGCCGCGATGTACGCCGCCGCCGAGGCCGAGTCGGCCGCGGCCGGTGGCAGCACGGGCTCCACGGGCGAGGCGGACGAGGACGTCGTCGACGCCGAGATCGTGGACGAGCCGACCGATGCAGCAGACGAGGGTGACAGCAAGTGACCGATTCCCGACACGAGTCGGGCGTCGCCTCCGAGGGGGAGTCGCAGCAGGACGCTGCGGCTCCCTCCGAGGGGGCCACGGCCGGCAGCTTCGGTGAGGCCGCGGCCGAGATGGCGAACGAGACCGAGGTCGAGTCGTCGCGCGACGACGAGAGTGAGGTCGAGGACGACTTCGCCGTGGCCCAGCGCGCCATCGCGGACCTGACCACGGACCTGAAGCGGCTCCAGGCCGAGTACCTCAACTACAAGCGCCGGGTCGAGCGTGACCGGGAGCTGATCCGCGAGAACGCGACGTACGCCGCGCTCGCGCCGATCACCGAGGTCCTCGACACCATCGACCGGGCCCGGGAACACGCCCCGCTCGAGGACGGATTCAAGGCGGTGGCCGACCAGCTCGAACGCATCGTTGCCGCCGGGGGGCTGACCAAGTTCGGCGAGGTGGGCGACGCGTTCGACCCGACGATCCACGAGGCGCTCTCGCACATCGGCGAGGACCCCGAGGTCGCGGTGACGACGTGCAAGGTGATCGCCAAGGCGGGCTACCGCATCGGTGACCGGGTCGTGCGCGCCGCCCAGGTCCTGGTGGTGGACCCGCCGACCGGTCCGACCGAGTGATCTCGACAGGCTCGATCAACGGATAGGAGGGAGGTGCGCGGATGAGTGCGACCGACGGCATGCGGGCCGACTGGGCGAGCAAGGACTTCTACGCCGAGCTCGGTGTGAAGAAGGACGCGACGGCCGACGAGATCAAGAAGGCCTACCGCAGGCTGGCGCGCGCCAACCACCCCGACTCCAACCCCGGCGACAACGCCAAGCACGACAAGTTCAAGGCTGTCGCCGAGGCCTACGACGTCGTCGGTGACCCCGAGAAGCGCAAGAAGTACGACGAGATGCGCGAGCTCTACGGGTCCGGCGCCTTCCGCGGCGGGTTCGGGGGCGGCGCCGGTGGTGGTGGCGGGTTCGACATCAACGACCTGCTGCGTGACCGGGCCGGCGGCGGCGGCTTCGGCGACATGTTCGGGGACCTCTTCGGCGGTGGTGGGCGCGGACGCACCCAGCAGCGCCGGCCGCAGAAGGGCGCCGACGTCGAGACGACCGCGACGATCAGCTTCACCGACGCCCTCGAGGGCGTCACGATCTCGCTGCGGCTGACGTCCGACGCCCCGTGCCCCGACTGCTCGGGCACGGGCGGCAAGCCGGGCACCAGGCCGCACGTCTGCCCCGAGTGCGAGGGCGCCGGGTTCGTGGTCGCCGGGGTCGGCGGCGCGTTCTCGATGAACGAGACCTGCCCCGCCTGTGGCGGCCGCCAGCTGGTGTACGACGACCCCTGCCCCACCTGCCACGGCAGCGGGCGCGGCCTCTCGGCACGGACGATCCAGGCGCGGATCCCGGCCGGGGTGAAGGACGGCCAGCGGATCCGCCTGCGTGGCAAGGGCGCGACCGGGGAGAACGGCGGCCCTGCCGGGGACCTCTACGTCACGGTCCGGGTCTCGCCGCACCGGCTGTTCGCCCGCAAGGGGGACAACCTGACCCTCACCGTGCCGGTCTCCTTCGACGAGGCTGCGCTCGGTGCCGAGATCAAGATCCCGACCCTGGGCGGCGCACCGGTGACGCTCAAGATGCCGCCGGGCACCCCCAACGGGCGGACCTTCCGGGTGCGCGGAAAGGGCGCGAAGAAGGCTGACGGCACCCAGGGAGACCTGCTCGCGACGGTCGAGGTCCACGTCCCGGCCGTGCTCGACGGACCGGCCCGCGAGGCGGTCGAGGCCTACCGTGCCGCGATGGCGGGCAAGCCGTTGCGGGCCAACCTCTTCACGGGTGACGCGTGATGGTCCGCGAACGCTTCGTGGCTCCGGGCCCCGATGCCGCGGTCTACGTGATCAGCGTGGCGGCCCAGCTGACCGGTCTGCACCCGCAGACGTTGCGCACCTACGAGCGGCTGGGCCTGGTCACGCCCGGCCGGACGGTCGGCGGCGGGCGCCGCTACTCCCACCACGACATCGAGCGCCTCCGCGAGATCGCGGACCTCACCTCGGTCGGGATCGGGATCGAGGGCGTGCGTCGCATCCTCGACCTGCAGAACCGGGTCAGCGCCCTGGCCCACCGCAACGAGGAGCTCGAGGCCGAGCTCGCGGCGTCGCGGGAGGCCCTGCGCCGGGCCCGGGCACGACGTACCGACGCCGTGCTGCCGCCGGTGCCCAACAAGCTGCCGGTGCTGCGCCAGCCGGCGATCGGCCAGTCCCTCGTGGTCTGGCGACGGAGCCGGTGACCCAGCCGGTGACCCAGCCGACGACCGGTTCCCTGCTGGTGGCGGGGACCACCTCCGACGCCGGCAAGACAGTCGTGACCACGGGGTTGTGCCGGGCCCTGTCGCGCCGCGGCGTCTCGGTGGCGCCGTTCAAGGCGCAGAACATGTCGAACAACTCGATGGTCTGCGCGGACGGCGCGGAGATCGGCCGCGCCCAGTGGGTGCAGGCGGTCGCCGCCCGGGCGGTGCCCGAGGCCGCGATGAACCCGGTGCTGCTCAAGCCCGGCTCGGACCTGCGCAGCCATGTCGTCGTGATGGGCCAGCCCGCGGGCACCGTCGACGCGACCGACTTCGTCGGCGGCCGGGTGCGCCTGCGCGACGCGGCGTACGCCGCCTTCGACGACCTGCGCGCGCGCTACGACGTGGTCGTCGCCGAGGGCGCGGGCAGCCCGGCCGAGATCAACCTGCGCGCCGGGGACTTCGTCAACATGGGGCTCGCCCGGCACGGTGACGTCCCGACCGTGGTGGTCGGCGACATCGACCGCGGGGGCGTCTTCGCCGCGATGCACGGCACCGTCGCGCTGCTCTCCGAGGAGGACCAGGCGCTGCTCGCCGGCTTCGTCGTCAACAAGTTCCGCGGCGACGAGTCCCTGCTCCGGCCCGGTCTCGACTCCCTCGAGCGGCTGACCGGCCGACGCGTGTACGGCGTGCTGCCGTGGCACCCCGACCTGTGGCTGGACTCCGAGGACTCGTTGGACCTGGCCGGGCGCCGGGCACCCACGGGCGGACCTGATGCGCTCCGCGTCGCGGTGGTCCGGCTGCCGCGGATGTCCAACTTCACCGACGTGGACGCGCTCGGCCTCGAGACGGGCGTGGACGTGGTGTTCGCGGCCGGCCCGCGTGCACTGGCCGGCGCCGACCTGGTCGTCCTGCCGGGGACCCGGGCCACGATGAGCGACCTGGCCTGGCTGCGCGGGCAGGGACTGGACCGGGCGATCGTCGAGCACGCGGAGGTCGGCCGGCCGGTGCTCGGCGTCTGCGGCGGCTTCCAGATGCTGGGCCGGACCATCAGCGACCCGGCCGGGGTCGAGGGCCCGGCCGGTGCCGAGGTCCGCGGCCTCGGGCTGCTCGACTGCACCACGGTCTTCGGTGAGGAGAAGGTGCTGCGGCTCTCCTCGGGGACGGGGCTGGGCGTTCCTGCGAGTGGCTACGAGATCCACCACGGACGCGTCACCCGCGGCCCGGACGCCGAGGAGTTCCTGGGCGGCGCCCGCTCGGGTGCGGTCCTCGGGACCATGTGGCACGGCAGCCTCGAGGGCGACGAGCTGCGCCGGGCCCTGCTGGCCGAGCTCGCAGCGGCCGCCGGGGCGCCGTACACGCCGGCCGCGGTCAGCTTCGCGGAGCAGCGCGAGCGCCGGCTGGACCTGCTGGGTGACCTGGTCGAGAAGCACCTGGACGTCGACGCGCTCCTGGCGCTGGCCGAGCGCGGCGCTCCGCGGGGTCTTCCGGTCCTCCCGCCGGGTGCACCGGGATGAGCCACTCGGGGGAGTGTCGGTCGCCGGAACGCGAGATCAAAGCGCCCGAGTTCTGGCGGGATGAAGCGAGGGGCGAGCACACTGGTTCTCGTCCCGACAGCAATGTCGCACGAAGGGGAACAGACACATGAGCCAGTTCGGGGCCGAGAAGTTCACGACCCGCAGCCGCGAGGCGATCGAGGCCGCGCAGGTCGCAGCCACCACCGCGGGCAACACCGCGACGGAGCCGATCCACCTCCTGGTCGCCCTGCTGCGCCAGACCGAGGGAAGCGCGCGCACCCTGGTCGGCAAGGCCGGGGTCGACGCGGCGGAGCTGACCAGCCGCGCCGAGGCGGCCATGAACGCGCTGCCCAAGGCGAGCGGCGCGACGGTCCAGCAGCCGGCCGCCTCGGCGGCGCTCACCCGCGTGCTCGCGGGCGCGCTGGACCTCGCGGCCGGCATGAAGGACGATTTCGTCGCCACCGAGCACCTCCTCATCGCGATCGCCGGCACCGAGTCCTCCGCCCAGAAGGTGCTGACCGACACCGGTCTGACCGAGGCCGGTCTGCGCGAGGGGCTGACCGCCGTCCGCGGCAACCGCCGGGTCACCAGCGAAGACGCGGAGTCGACGTACGAGGCGCTGGAGAAGTACTCCGTCGACCTGACCGCCGCCGCCGAGGAGGGCCGCCTCGACCCGGTGATCGGCCGCGACGCCGAGATCCGCCGCGTCATCCAGGTGCTGTCGCGGCGCACGAAGAACAACCCGGTCCTGATCGGTGAGCCCGGCGTCGGCAAGACCGCGGTCGTCGAGGGGCTCGCCCAGCGGGTCGTGGCCGGCGACGTCCCCGACTCGCTCAAGGGTCGCCGGGTGCTGTCGCTGGACCTGGCCGCGATGGTGGCCGGCGCGAAGTACCGCGGCGAGTTCGAGGAGCGGCTCAAGGCGGTCCTCGAGGAGATCAAGGACGCCGGCGGGCAGATCATCACGTTCATCGACGAGCTGCACACCGT
>DASTUX010000085.1:0-4504 GCA_035759395.1 Nocardioides sp. | reverse complement strand
GACGTAGAGGTCGAAGCCGACGTCGGCGATGTGGCCGGACTGCTCCCCGCCCAGCAGGTTCCCGGCGCCGCGGATCTCGAGGTCCTTCATCGCGATCGCCATGCCGCCGCCGAGGTCCGAGTGCTGGGCCAGCGTCGCGAGTCGCTCGTGGGCGGTCTCGGTGAGCGGCTTCTCGGCCGGGTAGAGGAAGTAGGCGTAGGCGCGCTCCCGGCTCCGGCCCACGCGTCCGCGCAGCTGGTGCAGCTGGCTGAGGCCGAGGGTGTCGGCGCGCTCGATGATCATCGTGTTGGCGTTGGAGACGTCGAGGCCGGACTCGACGATCGTGGTGCACACCAGGACGTCGAAGTTCTTCTCCCAGAAGTCCAGCATCACCTGCTCGAGCTGGTGCTCCCCCATCTGGCCGTGCGCCGTCGCGACCCGCGCCTCGGGCACGAGCTCCTTGATCCGGGCGGCGGCCTTCTCGATCGAGTTCACCCGGTTGTGGATGTAGAAGACCTGGCCCTCGCGCAGCAGCTCACGTCGTACGGCGGCCACGATCTGGCGGTCCTCGTAGGCGCCGACGTAGGTCAGCACGGGGTGCCGCTCCTCGGGCGGGGTGGTGATCGTGGACATCTCGCGGATGCCGGTGACCGCCATCTCGAGCGTGCGCGGGATCGGCGTCGCGCTCATCGCGAGCACGTCGACCGAGGTGCGCAGCCGCTTCATCTGCTCCTTGTGCTCGACGCCGAAGCGCTGCTCCTCGTCGACGATGATCAGGCCGAGGTCCTTGATCCGGATGTCCGGGTTCAGCAGCCGGTGCGTGCCGATCACGATGTCCACGGTGCCGTCGGCCAGTCCGTCGAGGACCTCGCGGGCCTCCTTGTCGGTCTGGAAGCGAGACAGCGGCTTGAGGATGACCGGGAAGCCGCTCATCCGCTCTGCGAACGTCGAGAAGTGCTGGGTGACGAGCAGGGTCGTCGGCACGAGCACGGCGACCTGCTTGCCGTCCTGCACCGCCTTGAACGCCGCCCGCACCGCGATCTCGGTCTTGCCGTAGCCGACGTCGCCGCAGACCAGCCGGTCCATGGGGACGGTGCGCATCATGTCGGCCTTGACCTCGTCGACCGTGGTGAGCTGGTCGGGGGTCTCGTGGAACGGGAAGGCGTCCTCGAGCTCGCGCTGCCAGGGGCTGTCCGGGCCGAAGGCGTGGCCCTGGGTGGCCTGCCGGGCGGCGTACAGCTTGATCAGCTCGGCGGCGATCTCGCGCACCGCCTTGCGAGCGCGGCTCTTCCGCTTGGCCCAGTCGCCACCGCCGAGGCGGTCCAGCGAGGGCTGTTCGCCGCCGACGTAGCGGGTGACCTGGTCGAGCGCGTCGGCCGGGACGAAGAGCCGGTCCGCGGGTCCGCCCCGCTTGGAGGCGCCGTACTCGAGGACGAGGTACTCGCGGATCGCCCCGCCGATCTCGCGCTGCTTCATCTCGACGAAGCGGCCGACCCCGTGCTGCTCGTGGACGACGAAGTCACCGGCCTTGAGCTCGAGCGGGTCGATCTGCCGCTTGCGACGGGCCGGCATCTTGCGCATGTCGCGCGTCGAGGACTTCTGCCCGGACAGGTCCTCGCCGGTGAGCAGCACGATCCGGTTCTCGTCGTCGACGAAGCCGTGGTCCAGGGCTCCGCACGTCACGGTGACCACGTTGGGGTCGAGCACCGCGTCGTCGGGCTCCGCCAGGCGCGCCGGGACGTCGCGCTCGCCGAGCGCCTCCACCATGCGCTGGGCGGGGCCGTGGCCGAGGTGCAGCACGACGACGCGGTAGTCGTCCTTCAGCCACTGCTCGATGTCGGTGATCGCCCGGTCGATGTCGCCGCGGTAGGCCTCGACCGGCTTGCCGGACAGGGTGGTGCTGGGCACCGCGCCGACGTCGTCGGCGGTGAGGCTGGTGGTCCCGACGAGCTCGACCGACGAGGCGTCGTCGAGGCCGAACGGGCTCATCGTCCACCAGGGCTTGTGCTGGCCGAGGCTGTGCTCGCGCACGTCGGCGAGCGAGCGGTACGACGCGGCGCCCAGGTCGATCGGGGCCGTGCCGCCGCCGGCAGCGGCTGCCCAGCTCGCGCCGAGGAACTCCTCGCTGGTGGCGACCAGGTCGTGGGCCCGGCTGCGCGCCCGCTCGGGGTCGAGCACGAGCACGTGGGTGTCGTCGGGCATCAGGTCGACGAGCAGCTCCATGTCGTCGACCAGCACGGGAGCCAGCGACTCCATGCCCTCGACCGCGATGCCGGCCGCGATCTTGTCGGTGAGCTCGAGCAGCTGCGGGTGGGCGGTGCCGAGCTCGGCAGCACGGCGGCGTACCTCGTCGGTGAGCAGCATCTCGCGGCACGGCGGCGCCCAGAGCCGGTCGACCTTCTCGAGCGTGCGCTGGTCGGCGACGGAGAAGGTGCGGATCTCCTCCACGTCGTCACCCCAGAACTCGACGCGCAGCGGGTGCTCATCGGTCGGCGGGAAGACGTCGACGATGCCGCCACGGACAGCGAACTCGCCACGCTTCTCGACCAGGTCGACCCGGGAGTACGCGGCGTTGGCGAGGTCGCGCACCACGTCGTCGAGCGGGGCGGAGCCGCCGGTGACGAGCTCGACGGGAGCGAGGTCACCCAGCCCCTTGACCTGCGGCTGGAGCACCGAGCGGACGGGCGCGACCACCACCCGGAGGGGACCGTTGCTGGCGTCCTCGCCCGGGTGGCAGAGCCGGCGCAGGACCGCGAGACGGCGGCCGACGGTGTCGCTGCGGGGGCTGAGCCGCTCGTGCGGCAGCGTCTCCCAGCTCGGGTAGTAGCCGACCAGCGCGGGGTCGACGAGGTCGCCCAGTGCGCTGACCAGGTCCTCGGCCTCACGCGCGGTCGCGGTCACGGCGAGCACGCTGCGGCCGGCGCGGGCCAGGCCGGCGACCACGAACGGGCGCAGCGCCTGCGGACCGGTCAGGTCCAGGGTCCGCACCGCACCCGAGCGGGCATCGGCCAGCGCTCCGGCGAGGACGGGGTCGGCGAGGACTGCGTCGGCCAGGCCGGTCAGGCTCACGGTGCTCCTTCACGTCACGGTGCGTGCCGGGGAACAGCACGACAGCCCCCGGCCAGGAGTTGGCAGGGGGTCGAGCCGAGTCTACGACCCGGCTCCGCGACGGTGACGCTCAGTGCAGGACGATCCCGTGGCCGGACAGCAGGGCGTGCAACCGATCGAACCCGTCGGCGATGTGCCACTGCTCGGCGGCGAGCCCCACCTCACGGGCAGCATCGACGTTGGGCGCATGGTCGTCGACGAACAGCACCTGCGGTGCGGTGGCCCCGAGCCGGTCGACGGCGGCCGCGAAGAACGCCGATTCGGGCTTGGCCGCCCCGAGGTCGCAGGAGTAGAACGACTCGTCGAACAGGTCGTCGTACGCCAGCTCGCGCTTCATGTACGACGCCCGCCCGGCCTCCTGGTTCGTGGCCAGGTGCACGCCCAGGCCCGATTCGCGCAGGGCGTGGACGAGGTCGACCGAGGCCGGCTCGACCTCGATCCGGTGCCAGATCGCGGGGTAGACCTCCGCGACCGGGTGCGGCACGCCGTACCGCTCGAGGTGGTCACCCAGGGAGCTCCGGAAGTCGCCGTCCCCCCGCAGGCAGGGTTGCTCGTCGACGGCGGCCGCGGCCAGGAACTCCCCCGCGCGGTCCCCCAGGTAGGGCTCGAGTGCGGCGAGGAAACCTCCCGGGAGGTACTGCAGCACTCCGTCGGCGTCGAGCAGGACGTGCCGGATCATGCTCAGTCGGTGCCGTGGCGCTTGCAGAACTCCACGATCCGCTCGGCGAGCTCGGGGCGGCACACGATCAGGTCCGGGAGGTAGACGTCCTCCTGGTTGTAGAGCAGCGGGGTGCCGTCGACGCGCGAGGTGAAGAGCCCGGCGGCCGCGGCCACCGCCACGGGGGCGGCCGAGTCCCACTCGTACTGGCCCCCGGCGTGGACGTAGGCGTCGGTGAGGTCACGGGCGACCGAGAGCACCTTCACGCCGGCCGAGCCCATCGGGACCAGCTCGGCGTCGAGCTCCTCGGCGAGGGCGTTGACGAAGGCCGGCGGACGGCTGCGGGAGACCGCGATCCGGGGCCGGGTCGACGTGCTCGGGGGTACGACGGGGGGCTGGCCGGTGTTGAACGTCTCGCCCAGCGCGGGCTGCGCGACGGCGCCGGCGACGAGCCCGCCGTCCTGCCACAGCGCGACGTGGACCGCCCAGTCGTCGCGCGGCGGCTCGGAGAACTCGCGGGTGCCGTCCAGCGGGTCGACGATCCAGACCCGGGACGCGCTGAGTCTGTCGACCTTGTCGGCTCGCTCATCGGGGCCCTCCTCGGAGAGGACCGCGTCATCCGGGCGGTGCTCGGCGAGCAGGCTCATCAGGAGGTCGTGGGCGGCGACGTCGCCGGCGTCCTTGAGCTCCTTGCCCTCCAGCCCCTCGGTGCGGACCTCGAGCAGGCGGGCACCGGCGACCGTGGCCAGCCAGGTGGCG
>DASTUX010000084.1:0-4626 GCA_035759395.1 Nocardioides sp. | reverse complement strand
TCGAGGTAGGCGGTCACCGAACCGGCGGCCTGGCGGGCGAGGAGCCCGGTCTCGAACTTGACGGTGCGGGTGCCGAACTTGCCGTTGTCGATAACGGTCTCGACGGCGGAGATCACGGGTCCCCCCGCGTTGGATTCAGTCAAGGGGTTCATTCCTTCTGTTCGCGGAGCGATCCGCGTCGTCCCGCTCAGAGGCGGGGCTCTCGATTCGAGGATCCCGCTGGGGGTTCCCTCCCGGTCTGTGATGGGGAGGGGGCCGGTCTTCGATCGAGGCCCGCAGAGGGTCGGTGGTCGGAACCACGCTCTCTGAGAGCCACTACCGAGGACCGGGCCAGAACGTGCGGGTCGCTCCTGGTGTCGTGAATGTGTCTTCAGTTGTGCTGCTGGTCCGACCCTAGCGGGACCGGACCGAAATGTGACGAGAGCGGCTGCCCGTCGAAGGGCAGCCGCTCCGCCCCATCAAGATGGGATCAGCGACGCAGGCCGAGGCGCTCGACGATCGACCGGTAACGGTCGATCTCGGTCTTCTGCAGGTAGTTCAGCAGACGACGACGCTGGCCGACGAGCAGGAGCAGACCACGACGGCTGTGGTGGTCGTGCTTGTGGGTCTTCAGGTGCTCGGTGAGGTGGAGGATGCGGTGGCTCAGCAGCGCAACCTGGACCTCGGGCGAACCGGTGTCGCCCTCGGTCGTGCCGTACTCGGCGATGATCTTCTTCTTGGTCTCCGCGTCGGTACCAATCGACATACGGGGCTCCTTCCGGTTCGTTGCGCGGCGCGCCGGGGCCTGTTCACCCGGGCACTCTCTGTCCGCGGCCGTTGGACGGCGATGTCACCCCTGAGGGCAACCGGAAAAGACTACCGCGGCGTGTCGCGCTCCCCAAAACGTCGTCGGGCGCTGCTCAGACGGCCGGCGGCACGTCGTCGCGGCGCTCGCGAACGGTCTCGCTGCCGTCCGCGTGACGGGTGACCGCCGTGGTCCGTCGGCTCCGGTTCATCTGCACGGCGGTGAGCACGATGACCAGCGCACCGGCGAGCACGAGGATCCAGCCCACCATGGTGAGGTCCACTGCGTTGATCGAGTCCTGCACGGCGAGCGCGAGGATCAGGCCGAGGGCGAGGAGGAAGACTCCGAGTCCGTATCCCATGAGGGTGTCCTTTCGAGCTGCGCCACCCGGTGGTGACGTCCGGGGAAGCGTAGCGGCCACGGGCCCCGATCCCGGCCCCCCTCCGTGGCGGACACCCCTGTCACGTTGACAGTGTTGCTGGCACGATGCCGGACATGGGCATCCTCACGACCGGACCGGTGGCCGACGACTTCAGCGGGACCAGGCTGGCGGTGTGCAATCTGTGTGAGGCGATCTGCGGCCTGGAGCTGACGCTCGAGGAGGGTCGCGTCACCTCCATCCGGGGCAACGATGCCGACCCGCTCTCCCGAGGCCACATCTGCCCCAAGGGCGTCGCCCTCGCCGACATCCACGCCGACCCCGACCGCCTGCGCCGGCCCGTGCGGCGGGACGGGTCCGGCGCCGACGCGGAGTGGGTCGAGATCGGGTGGGACGAGGCGCTCGACCGGGTCGCCGACGGGATGGCGACGGTGATCAACCGGCACGGGCCCGACGCGCTGGGCATCTACCTCGGCAACCCCAACGCACACTCGCTCGGCTCCTCGACGCACGGCCTGCCGATGGTCAAGTCGCTGCGCACCCGCAGCAGGTTCAGCGCCTCGTCGGTCGACCAGATCCCCCACCAGTTCGTGGCGTGGCAGCTCTACGGCCACCAGCTGCTCCTGCCGATCCCCGACATCGACCGCACGTCGTACTTCCTGGTCATCGGGGCCAACCCGATGGCCTCCAACGGCTCGCTGATGACCGTGCCCGACTTCCCCACCCGGGTCCGGGAGCTGAAGAAGCGCGGGGGCCGGATGGTCGTCATCGACCCGCGGCGCACCGAGACCGCCAAGGTCGCCTCCGAGCACCACTTCGTCCGGCCCGGCTCCGACGCGCTCGTGCTGCTGGCCATGCTCAACGTCCTGTTCGCCGAAGGGCTGACCACTCCCCCGTCGTACGTCGACCACGCGGAGCGGGTGGCGGAGCTCGTCGCCGAGTTCACCCCCGAGCGCGCCGAGCCGGCCAGCGGCGTGCCCGCCCAGGTCATCCGCACCATCACCCGCGAGTTCGCGGCGGCGGACGGCGCCGCGGCGTACGGACGCCTCGGGGTCTCCACCACCGGGTTCGGCTCGATCTGCCAGTGGGCGATCCAGTGCCTGAACCTGCTGACCGGCAACTTCGACCGCGAGGGCGGCGTGCTGTTCCCGGAGCCGGCCGTCGACGCCGTCGGGCGGGGCCTGATCGGGCGCGGCCACTTCGACCTGTGGAAGAGCCGGGTCCGCGGGATCCCGGAGTACGGCGGGGAGCTGCCGGCCGCGACGATGCGCGAGGAGATCGAGACCGCGGGCGAGGGCCAGATCCGGGCGATGTTGACGATCGCCGGCAACCCGGTGCTGTCCACTCCCGACGGCCAGGGCCTGGCCCGGGCGTTCGAGGGCCTCGACTTCATGGCGGCCGTCGACATCTACCTCAACGAGACGACCCGGCACGCCGACGTGATCCTGCCGCCGACCACCGTGCTGGAGCGCGACCACTACGACGTGGTCTTCCACGGCCTGGCGGTGCGCAACACCGCCCGGTTCACCCCCGCCGTGTTCCGCAAGGATCCCGACGCCCGCCACGACTGGCAGATCTTCGCCGAGCTCGCCCGCCGCGTGCAGGACCGGCTCGAGCCCCGGCCGTCGCTGCGCAAGCGGCTGCGGCAGCGCGCCCGGTTCGCCCTGAGCCCGACCGTGGTGCTCGCCGGCCTGCTCGCGTCGGGGCGCCGGGTGTCGATGCGCCAGCTCCGGGCACACCCCGAAGGCGTCGACCTCGGGCCGCTGCGGCCGACCATGCCGGCCCGGCTGCAGACGAAGGGCAAGCGGATCGACCTGGCCCCCGAGCTCGTCGTCGGCGACCTGACCCGCCTCCGGGCGTCGTTCGAGGCGCCGGGGATCCCGGACGGGCACCTGCTGCTCATCGGTCGGCGCCACCAGCAGGACAACAACTCCTGGATGCACAACACCGCGCGGCTCACCCGGGGTCGCCCGCGCCACCAGCTGCTGATGCATCCCGACGACCTGGCCGCCCGCGGCCTCGAGCCCGGCTCTCAGGTCACCGTGACCTCACGCGTCGGGTCCGTCGTGGTCGAGGTGGCGGGCGCCGAGGACATGATGCCCGGGGTCGTCTCGCTCCCCCACGGCTACGGCCACCAGGTTGACGGCACCCGCCTGGCCCACGCCTCCAAGGTGCCCGGCGTCTCGATCAACGACCTCACCGACCCCGAGCGGCTCGACGTCTCGGGCAACGCCGCCCTCAACGGCGTACCCGTCACGGTCGCGGCAGCGGGCTGACCCGGGTTCCGCTTCAGCCCTGGAGCACCCGCAGGACGGCTTCCCGAGCGGCCATCGGGTCCGACGCGGCGAGGGCCACCTCGGCCGCCTCCTCGCACGCGTCCATGCCGACCGTTGCGAGCCGCGCACCCACGGGGCGTACGGCGGCCGCCGCCATTGACAGCGACGTGATGCCCATCCCCACCAGTGCGCACGCGAGCAGCGGGTCGGCGGCAGCCTCCCCACAGACACCCACGGGCTTGCCGGCCTGCTTGCCGGCCTCGGCCGTGATCGCGATCAGCTGGAGCACCGCCGGCTGCCAGGGATCGGTCAGGTGGGCGAGGTCGGCGGCCATCCGGTCGGCCGCCATCGTGTACTGCGTCAGGTCGTTGGTGCCGATCGAGAGGAAGTCGACGACCTCGAGCATCCGGTGTGCGAGCAGGGCAGCGCTGGGGACCTCGACCATGACGCCGGCCTTCAGCCCCCGCCCGTGCACCTGCTCGGCGAACTGGGTGGCCTCGGCGACGGTCGCCACCATGGGCGCCATCACCCAGGTCTCGGTGCCGGTCCGGCTCGCGGCCGCCGCGATCGCGTCCAACTGCCGGTCGAGCAGGGCGGGGTTGCCGAACGAGAGGCGCAGTCCGCGCACCCCGAGCGCGGGGTTCTCCTCGCCCGGGAGGGTGGCAAAGGCGACCGGCTTGTCCGAGCCGGCGTCGAGGGTGCGCACCACCACGTAGCGCGAGTCGCCGAACGCCGCGAGCACCTGGCCGTAGATCTCGGCCTGCTCCTCGACGGAGGGCTCGTCCTTGCGGTTGAGGAAACACAGCTCGGTGCGGAACAGGCCGACGCCGTCGACGGGCGCGTCGGCGGCGAGGCGCGCGGAGTCGCCGTCCGCGACGTTGGCGAGGATCTTCACGGGGGTCCCGTCGGCGGTCCTGCCCGGTCCCGCCCAGGAGGCGAGGGCGGCACGCGTCTCCCGGTCGACCCGGACCCGCTCCTCCGCGTCTGCCGGGTCGGGGTCGGTCTCGATCGTGCCCGCGGTCGCGTCGACGAGCAGGGAGGTGCCAGCCGCGAGCGCCATCACGCCGGCCGCGCCCACGACACACGGGATGCCCAGCTGGCGGGCGATGATCGCGGTGTGGCTGGTCGGGCCGCCGCGCTCGGTGACCAGCGCCAGCACGACGGAGGGATCGAGGCCCGCCGTGTCG
>DASTUX010000083.1:0-14494 GCA_035759395.1 Nocardioides sp. | reverse complement strand
CCACGGCCGACGAACAGGACGTCGTACCCGGCCTTGGCGAAGACCTCCACGATGCCGCTGGCCATCGTCCCCGTGCCGACGACGCCGACCAGCTTGATGTCGTGCTTGAGCTGGGGCAGCTCGTCGGCCGACGGGGTCTTGTCGTCGGCGACCACGATCGGGCTGTCAGCCGTCTCGTAGGTGTAGAAGCCGCGGCCGGACTTGCGGCCGAGGAGGCCGGCGGTGACGTACTGCTTGAGCAGCGGCGCCGGCGCGTGCAGGCGGTCACGACCCTGCTTGTACATCGTGTCCAGGATCTCGTACGCCGTGTCGAGACCGATCAGGTCGAGCAGCGCCAGCGGGCCCATCGGGTAGCCGCAGCCGAAGCGCATCGCCGCGTCGATGTCCTCGCGGGTGGCGTAGTGGTTCTCGAACATCGAGACCGCGTGGTTGAGGTAGCCGAAGAGCAGCGTGTTGGCGATGAAGCCGGCCTTGTCGCCGCAGACGACGGGGTTCTTGCCGACCGTCTCGACCAGCGCCTTCACGTCGTCGAGCACGGCCTGCTCGGTGACGACGGTGCGGACGATCTCGACGAGGTTCTGGACCGGGGCCGGGTTGAAGAAGTGGACGCCGATCACGTGCCCGGGGCGCGAGGTGGCAGTCGAGATCTCGGTGACCGAGAGCGACGAGGTGTTGGTCGCGAGGATGGTGTCGGGGCCGACGATGCCGTCGAGCTCGCGCAGGATGCCCTTCTTGACCTCGAGCGACTCGATGACGGCCTCGACGACCAGGTCGGCGTCGACCAGGTCCTTCATCTCGGTCGTGAGCGTGATGTTGCCCAGCAGCTCGGCCTGCTCGGCCTCGCTCATCTTGCCGCGCTTCACCGCACGGCCCGTGGAGTGCTCGAGGTGCTGGCGACCGCGGGTCAGGCCCTCGTCGTTCTGCTCCACACCGACGACGGAGAAGCCGTTGCGGGCGAAGACCTCGGCGATACCGGCCCCCATGGTGCCCAGGCCGATGACGCCGATGGTGCCGAAAGTGCGCGCGGAATCGCTCGAGGTGCTCGTCATGCTCGGCATCATTCCACGACCCCCGGGCCCCCCGATTGTGTGTCCGCTCACGCCGGTGCGGGTCCGTTCGCCGGCTGTCGTCGGGTAGCGTGCCGCACCGTGAGACTCGTGGTGGCCCGGTGCCAGGTTGACTATGCCGGGCGGCTGACCGCCCACCTCCCGATGGCCACGCGCGTGCTGATGATCAAGGCCGACGGCTCGGTCCTCGTGCACTCCGACGGCGGCTCGTACAAGCCGCTGAACTGGATGTCGCCGCCCTGCACGCTGCGCGAGTCGAGCATCGCGGACGAGGACGGTGCCGAGCGGGTCGAGTGGACCGTCACCAGCAAGACGGACGACACCCTGCGGATCCTGATCGAGGAGATCCACCACGACTCCGCCCACGACCTCGGCGTCGACCCCGGTCTGCAGAAGGACGGCGTCGAGAAGCACCTCCAGGAGCTGCTCGCGGAGCACCCCGCAACGTTGTCCGACGGCCTGACGCTCGTACGCCGGGAGTTCCCCACCGCGATCGGGCCGGTCGACCTGATGTGCCGCGACGCCGAGGGCCTGTCGGTCGCGGTGGAGATCAAGCGCCGCGGCGAGATCGACGGCGTGGAGCAGCTCACCCGCTACCTCGACCTGCTCAACCGCGACCCGGCGCTGACCCGCAAGGGCGCGGTCCGCGGCATCTTCGCCGCCCAGGAGATCAAGCCGCAGGCCCGCGTGCTGGCCACCGACCGCGGGATCGCCTGCGCCGTCGTCGACTACGACGCGCTGCGTGGCATCGACGACTCCGAGCACCGGTTGTTCTGAGCCTGCTCGGGCAGTAATCCGCTGGCCCTCGCCCGCGAGGACCGCAACGATGCCCGCATGCCCGAGAACCGCTTCACCGGTCGTTCCGCCGAGCGCTACGACGCCAGCTCGGCCTCCATGTTCGCCCCCGAGGTGCTCGGGCCGACGGTCGACTTCCTCGCCGACCTCGTCGGCACGGGCTCGGTCCTCGAGCTCGGCGTCGGCACCGGCCGGGTGGCCCTGCCGCTGAGCGCCCGCGGTGTGGAGGTCCACGGCGTCGACATCTCCGCGGACATGCTCGCCCAGCTGCGCGCCAAGCCAGGCGCGGAGGCCGTCGAGGTCACCCAGGGGGACTTCGCCACCACCCGGCTCCGCCGGACGTTCGACGCGGCGTACCTCGTCTTCAACACGATCACGAACCTGACCACCCAGGACGAGCAGGTCGACTGCTTCCGCACCGTCGCCGACCACCTCGAGCCCGGCGGCTGCTTCGTGATCGAGGTGTTCGTACCGATCCTGCAGAAGCTCCCGCCGGGCGAGGTCTACCGGACGTTCCTGCGCACCGAGGACCGGCACAGCTTCGACGAGTACGACGTCGTGACCCAGATCCTGCACAGCCACCACTACCGGTACGGCGACGACGGAACCTATGAGCTGTCCTCGGCGCCGTACCGCTACGTCTGGCCGGCCGAGCTCGACCTGATGGCACGGCTGGCCGGCATGCAGCTGCGCGAGCGCTGGGGTGACTGGCACCGCGCCCCCTTCACGGCGACGAGCGAGGCCCACGTCTCGGTGTGGGAGAAGGTGTAGCCATGCGGATCTTCCACATCGCCACGGTCGCGGCCTGGGAGAGCGCCCAGCGGGCCGGCAGCTACACGACCTCGACGCTCGGTCGCACGCTGGCCGAGGAGGGGTTCATCCACGCCAGCCGTGAGGACCAGTGGCGCGGCGTGCGCGAGCGCTTCTACGCCGACGTCGACGAGCCGCTGGTGCTCCTCACGATCGACACCGACCGACTGGCCTCGCCGGTCGTCGAGGAGGTCCCGGACGGTGCGACCGAGACCTTCCCCCACGTCTACGGCCCGATCGACCCGTCCGCGGTGGTGAACGCGGTGCCGCTCGACTGAGGCTGCGGGTCAGCCCGCGACGAGCGCCGCGACCTCGTCGGCCGCTCCCCAGCTCAGCGTCACGCCCGCGCCGCCGTGCCCGTAGCAGTGCACGACGTCGCCGACCCGCTCGAGGCGTACGGCGGGCCGCACCGGCCGCAGTCCGACCTTGTGCCGTAGCACCTTCGCGTCGCGCAGGGCCGGCACCAGCCGCGCCGCCCGCTGCAGGATCTCGGCCGCCGACTCGGGTGAGGGCGTGCGGCTCCACTCCCCCTCCTGGTCGGTGCCGCCGACGACGATGTCGTGCGAGCGCGGCACGACGTACGTCGGACCCTCGGCGTCCAGCCACCACCGGTCCAGCCCGACCTGCTCGACGTACACGACCTGGCCACGCACCGGCACGACCGTGCGATCCGCGCCGAGCAGCCGCGCCCCGAGGCCGGAGCAGTTGACGACCACGTCGGGGCCGGTGGGCAGCGTGTGGATGTTCAGCCGGGTGATCGTGCCGCCCAGCTCGGCGACCCGCCCGCCCAGCCAGGCCAGGTAGACGGGCATCTCGACCACCGGGGTGGTGAAGGTCCACCCGTCGGCGTAGCCGTCCGGCAGGTCACGCACCCGCTCGAGGTGGGGCACGGCCGTGCGCCACCACGGGTCGGGCCGGCGGGACGTGAAGACCTCGGCGCCGGGCACCATCCGCACCCCCGACTCGGGGTCGGTGTCGGCGATCGCGTCGAAGACGGCGTACGTCGTGGCCGACCAGGCGGTCACCCGGTCCTGCGGGAGCGCGCGGTAGGGGTACCAGATCGCGGCGGCCACGGCCGAGGTCGTCTCCAGCGGGAGGTCGCGGGCGACCACGTCGACCCGGTGACCGGCCTCGAGGAGCCGCACCGCGCAGGACAGGCCCACGACACCTGCCCCCACGACGATGACGCGCCCCATGGAGCGCAGTCTGTCCTACCGACGCGTAACCCGGGTCACAAACCGGTCGTTGGGCCTCGCAACGGAAGGACTCCCCCGATGCCCCGACTCGCCCGTGCCCTGCTCACCCTGCTCGTGGTCCCCGGACTGATGGCCAGCGGCCTCACCGCCGGGCTCGTCTCCCCCGCAGCCGCCCACGAGGAGCGCCCCGCCTCGTTCCCGGACGGCAGCGGCCACCGGCCGTCGTTCCTCGGCTACGACAACCCGCGGCACCGGGTGGTGTGCAAGCCGGGCAGTGCGGACCGGATCGCGGCGATGCCGGCGGGACTCGTCAAGGAGCGCAACCAGCGGCTGCTCGGGCACTGCGAGTTCTCCTCGATCCAGAGTGCGATCAACTCGATCACCAGGCGCCGTACGTCGGTCTACGTCCTGCCGGGGACCTACCACGAGGGCCGGTGGGCGTCGAGCAAGCGCAGCCACTACTGCTCCCACCTGGGGACGGAGTCGGACTCGCCGCTGCCGTCGGCGGAGTACATCGGCAGCCTCTCGTCGCCCGACACCGGCGCGGAGGAGGGGACGGACGGCACGACCAACCCGATCGCCCTGTCGTACGCCGACCAGCGCAGGTGCGCGCACAACCTGAACCTGATCGCGCTCTTCGGTGACCGGACGCCCGGGAACGACTCGATCGCCTGTGACAGCCGCTTCTGCGGAACCCAGATCGTCGGGACCGGCCGTCGGATGACCGACGTGACGATCGACAACCGCTTCACGAAGCTCAACGGCATCCGTGCCGACCGGCTCGGCGGCCTCTACCTGAGGAACATGACGGTCCAGCAGGCAGAGTTCAACGCGATCTACGTGCTCGAGACGGACGGCTTCGTCCTCGACCGGGTGCTCGCACGCGGCAACGACGAGTACGGCATCCTCGCGTTCGCCAGCGACCACGGCCTGATCGAGAACTCCGAGGCCTACTTCAACGGCGACTCGGGCGTCTACCCCGGATCGGGCGCGGACCTCAACGCCGACAACCCGAACTTCAAGGCGACCCGCTACGCCATCGAGATCCGCAACAACAGCAGCCACGACAACACGCTGGGCTACTCGGGCACGGCCGGGAACTCGATCTGGGCGCACGACAACGACTTCTTCGACAATGCCACGGGCATCGCCACGGACTCGCTGTTCCCGGGCCACCCCGGCCTGCCCCAGGACCACGCCCGGTGGAACCGCAACCGGATCCACTCCAACAACTCGAACTACTACACGAAGTACGTCGACACCGGAGTGTGCGACAAGCCGATGCCCGAGCGTGGCTACATCACCGGCACGGTCTGCCCGGTCGTCCCCGTCCCGGTCGGCACCGGGGTGCTGATCGCCGGTGGCAACTTCAACTCGACCGACCACAACTGGATCTACGACAACTGGCGCAACGGCACCATGCAGTTCTGGGTGCCGGCGCCCCTGCGCGACGACTTCGACCCCAGCCACCTGTACGACACGTCGAACGACAACCACACGTTCGCCAACAAGATGGGGATCGCGCCGAACGGCACGCACCACCACAACGGCGTCGACCACTGGTGGGACGACCAGGGCACCGGCAACTGCTGGGAGGACAACGTCTACTCACGCGGCACCCAGACCGACAACTTCACCGTCCCCCCGCCGTCCTGCGCCGACGGCGGGTCGCAGTTCCTGCCCGGCAACAGCGCCAAGGAGGCCGGGTTCGTCTCCTGCAGCCAGTACGACCGCAGTGACCCGAACTGGAAGCACCCGGAGGGCTGCGAGTGGTTCGACAGCCCGACGAAACCCACGGGCGAAGGGGCGAGCTCGGCGGCGGCGACCCCCGACCCGACCACCCTGGTCACGGCACCCGTGATGCTGCTCAGCGGCCTGCTCCTGGCCCTGGGCCTGAACCGCCGGCGGCGTTCCACCCATGATGCGTAGGGGGGCGCGTCGGGGCGCGCTGCTGCTGGCGCTTCTCGCGACCCTCGTCGCCGGCGGCGGGGTCGCCGTGGCCCGGGACGTCCCCGCACTGAGGGCCACCGGCCCCACCGGGGTCTCCGGCACCGAGGAGACGGCCGTGTTCCGGATCGGCGAGCACACGCTGCGCCAGATCCGGTACGACGACGGGGGGACGCTGCGCTACACGTTCGGCGTCACCAACCCCGGCCGCCTCCCCCTCACGATCCACGGCCTCGCGGACGACCAGACGGACACTCGCCTGTTCACCTACCTCGCGCTGTCCGGCGCGGACGGCAGCACCGACGTACGCCTCGGGGCCGGCGAGACGCAGCGGTTCACCCTGGCGCTGCGGATGGGTGGCTGCGAGACGCTCTCCGCCCGGGCCGGCGCGTTCGTGACCCAGGTCGTGGTGCGCACCGAGCAGGCGGGCGTCTTCGACGACGACGTGACGATCACGCTGCCGGAGGAGGTCCACACGGGGTCGCCCCGGGAGGCGTTCTGCCCGCGCTCGACCGCCACCTCGCGGCCTCCTGGGTGATGTAGGAGACACCGCTTCGATTACCTTCACGTACTCCCGGTATGTCATGCTGGCAACTCCTTATTGACACCTTTTCAACAGTGGGAGTGCCTAGATGGCCGCCGTCGTCCGACTCATCGTGCTGGCTCTCGTGGCCGGCGTGCTCGCCTCGCTGCCGGTGGCCGCCTCCGCGACGGACGGGACGTCACCTTCCGCCCGCACCGTCGACGTCGCCTCCCGCAAGGTCGCCTTCTCGATCGAGAACGAGAACGCCACCCCGGTGGCCTGCAAGCCCGACGGCGGGACCTACCGGCTCCGCGGCGAGCTGGTCGGCCCCCGCCCGGACCTGTACGGCGCCAGCGTCGAGCGGGTCAACGTGCTGGTGCACGACCTGACCTCGGGCTCCTGGTTCTGGCACCTGCGTCGCCACCCGTCGTACGACTACGCCACCCGCCTCGCCGCGCGCGGCGAGACCTCGCTGGTCATCGACCGCCTGGGCTACGACGCCAGCTCCCTCGCCGACGGGAACGCCACCTGCCTCGGCGCCCAGGCCGACATGCTCCACCAGGTGATCCAGCACCTCCGCTCGGGCCACTACGACTTCCCCACGTCCAGCGCGCTGCCGCCCGCGGTCGAGCACGTCGTGGTCCACGGACACTCGGTCGGTGCCGCCATCGCCCAGGTCGAGGCCGGCCAGTTCGACGACGTCGACGGCCTGGTGCTCATGTCCTGGTCCGACAGCGGCGCGTCCTCCCGGGCCGTCGACGAGGCCTCCCAGCAGTCGGAGCTCTGCCTCAAGGGCGACGACTACGCGTCGTTCGGCCAGGGTGCCCGCGAGTACCGGCGACTGCTCTTCGCCACGGCGCCCCGCGCCATCCAGCGCACGGCTGCGACGTTGCGCAACCCCTCCCCGTGCGGGGACCCGCTCAGCCTGAGCCAGATGCTGTCGGCCTCGACCAGCACCACGACCCGCAAGATCGAGGTTCCCGTGCTGCTGCTCTTCGGCGGCAAGGACAAGCTCAACCGCGACGACGCCGCTCGGCGCCAGGCGGCGGCGTACTCCTCGAGCGTCGTGGTCACGCGACGCACGATCGCCGGAGCCGGCAACGCCCTGCCCCTGGAGCGCTCGGCCGCGACGACCCGCGGCCACGTGCTGCGGTGGCTCGCCACGCTCTGAGCGTCAGGCGCCGGCCCGGCGCGGAGCGGTCGGGTCGGCCTCGGGGCCGCTCTGCTCACGCGCGACGTACTCCTCGATGTCCTCGATGTCGTCGCGGTTGCGGGTGGCCACGGCGAGCAGGTCGCCCATCGTGGCGACCTCCTCGACCTGCTCCTTGATGAACCACTGCATGAACTGCTCCGAGGCGAAGTCCGATTCGGCGCGTGCCGTGGTCAGCAGGGAGTTGATCTGCTCGGTGACCCGCTTCTCCTGGTCCAGGGCCAGGGCGATGGGCGCCACCAGGTCGGCGAAGCCGTTGACCGGTGACTCGACGGCGGGGATCACCACGTCGCTGTCGGTGTCGAGGAGGTACTGGATCATCATCGTGGCGTGGTCGCGCTCCTCGAGCGCCTGGCCGTAGAAGAAGGCCGCCAGCCGCGGCATCGTCAGGGCGTCGTAGTAGACCGCGCACGCGAGGTACTGGTTGTGGGCGGCGAGCTCGTTGCCGATCTGGGCATTGAGCTGCTCGACGAAACGGGCGGCAGGCACGGTGTCTCCTTCTGGTGGGGCGACCCCAGATGATGCCAGCGCCGGAATGATCCGGCACCGAAGGGAAGGCTGGCCTCAGGCCGCCTTCGCGAGCTTCTTCTTGGTGACCTTCTTGCCGTCGAGCGTGACGAGGACGCGCTTCTTCACGGTGAGGCCCTCGGGGAGGGTCCCCTCCTTCAGCATCCGGATCGGACACCGCTTGCAGCGGTCCTTGGAGACGCAGCACTCGGACTTGGGCAGGCACGCAGCCTTCTTGCCCAGGTCCTTGGCCCTCGCCTTGTCCTTCTTCTTGCCCTTCGACACGCAGGCGACCCTAACAGAAGTAAGGGTTGGCTTACCTATCCAGCGGTGTCGTCCCAGCTGATGAGCCGCCAGCCGTCCGCGTCCGCCTCGAGCGCGACCACGGCGCAGTTGCGCAGCGACACCCCCACGCCGTGATTCCGGGGAAGCCCGACGAGGGGCGGCAGCGACGCCAGCATCGCGCCTCCGTGGCTCACCACCAGGACGGTCTCGCCACGGTGCTCGTCGGCGATCGCCCGCAGGCTCGCCTGGACGCGGCCGACGGTGTCGGCGATCCGCTCGCCGCCCGAGATCTGGGCCGTGTCGTCGCCCTCGGCCCACTGGCGGAAGACCTCCTCGAAGTACGCCGCCCCGCTGGCGTGGCTGCCGGCCAGGTCGCCCACGCCGTACTCCCGCAGGCCCTCGCGCACCACCACGTCGGTGCCGAGCACGCCCGCGGCGAGCTCGGCGGTCTGCACCGCGCGCGCCAGCGAGCTGCACCAGACCCGGGCGATCCGCTCGCCGCGCAGGGACTCCCCCAGGGCCCGGGCCTGCTTGCGGCCCAGGTCGCTCAGGGATCCGCCGTCGTTGCTGACCAGCTCGGTCTCGTACTCGGCCTCACCGTGGCGGGCGACGAGGATGCGGGTGGGGCACTGGAGGGAGCTCACCCGCCCGAGCCTAGGCCAGGTCGTTGGCCCGGCGGATGACGTCGACGATGCCGCCCATGATCTCGGTGAGCCCGAAGTCCTTCGGGGTGTAGACCGCCGCGACGCCCTGCTCCTTGAGCTTGCGGCCGTCGGACTCGGGGATGATGCCGCCCACGATGACCGGCAGGTCGCCCAGCCCAGCGGCGCGCAGCCCCTCGAGCACGTCGGGGACCAGCTCCATGTGCGAGCCCGACAGGATCGACAGCCCGACGCAGTGCACGTCCTCGGCCACCGCCGCGGAGACGATCTGCTCGGGGGTCAGCCGGATGCCCTGGTAGATGACCTCGAAGCCGGCGTCCCGGGCCCGGACCGCGACCTGCTCGGCCCCGTTGGAGTGGCCGTCGAGGCCGGGCTTGCCGACGAGCAGGCGCAGGCGTCCGCCGAGCTCCTCGCCGGTCTGCCGTACGCGCTCGCGGACGGCGGTCAGCTCGGCACCTGCCTCGGCCACGACGGCGCCACTCACGCCGGTCGGGCCGCGGTACTCGCCGAAGACCTCGCGCAGGGTGGCCGCCCACTCCCCCGTGGTCGCCCCCGCTCGAGCCGCGACGAGGGTCGGTCCCATCAGGTTCGTGTCGGACTTCGCTGCCTCGGTGACCGCGGCCAGCGCCCGGGCGACCTCCGCCTCGTCACGCTCGGCCTTCCAGGCCTCGACGCTCGATCGGGCGGTCGCCTCGGCCTCCGGGTCGGCGGCCATGATCGCGCCGTCCAGGTCAGCCGTCAGCGGCGAGGGTTCGGTGGTCTCGTAGACGTTGACGCCCACGATCTTCTCCTCACCGGACTCGATCCGGGCGCGACGGGCGGCGTGCGAGGAGACGAGCTCGGACTTCATGTACTCGACGGCGGCGATCGCACCGCCCATGGCCTGGACCCGGTCGATCTCGGCCTTCGCACCCTCGACGAGCTCGGCGACCTTCGCCTCGATCACGTGCGAGCCGTCGAAGATGTCGTCGTACTCGAGCAGGTCGGACTCGAAGGCCAGCACCTGCTGCAGGCGCAGCGACCACTGCTGGTCCCACGGGCGGGGCAGACCGAGAGCCTCGTTCCACGCGGGGAGCTGGACGGCGCGGGCACGGGCGTTCTTGGAGAGCGTGACGCCGAGCATCTCGAGCACGATGCGCTGGACGTTGTTCTCGGGCTGGGCCTCGGTGAGCCCCAGCGAGTTGACCTGCACGCCGTACCGGAAGCGGCGCATCTTGGCGTCCTGGACGCCGTAGCGCTCGCGGGTGATCTCGTCCCACAGCTGGTTGAAGGCCCGCATCTTGCAGGTCTCCTCGACGAAGCGGACACCCGCGTTGACGAAGAAGGAGATCCGGCCGACGACCTTCTCGAAGTCGTCGTCGGAGACCTGGCCGGAGTTCTTCACCTGGTCGAGCACGGCGATCGCGGTGCTCAGCGCGTAGGCGAGCTCCTGCGTCGGCGTCGCGCCCGCCTCCTGCAGGTGGTAGCTGCAGATGTTGATCGGGTTCCACTTCGGGATCTGGTGGACGGTGTAGGCGATCATGTCGGCGATCAGCCGCATCGAGGCCTCGGGCGGGAACGCGTAGGTCCCGCGGGAGAGGTACTCCTTGATGATGTCGTTCTGGGTGGTGCCGGCCAGCTGGGCGGCGACCTCCTCGGGCGTGCTGTCGGGGTTCTGCTCCTCGGCGACCACCTGGTACATCGCCAGCATCCACATGGCGACGGCGTTGATCGTCATCGAGGTGTTCATCTCGGTGAGCGGGATCTGGTCGAAGAGGCGGCGCATCTCGCCCAGGTGCGGCACCGGCACGCCCACCTTGCCGACCTCGCCCCGCGAGAGCGGCGAGTCGGGGTCGTAGCCCGTCTGCGTGGGCAGGTCGAAGGCCACCGACAGACCGGTCTGGCCCTTGGCCAGGTTGGTGCGGTACAGCTCGTTCGACGCCGTGGCGGTGGAGTGGCCGGCGTACGTCCGCATCACCCAGGGGCGGTCCTTCTGGGGGCGTTCCTGCTCGCTCATGGAAGCGAGCGTAGAACCAGATCTACCGAGAAGTAACCAGTCTCGGGTGTGGGATGTCCGACATGCCTGCGGACGCTCAGGCGCTGGCCGCCAGCCGCTCGACCTCGACCACGCGGATGAGTCGCGACAGGTGCAGCATCCGGCGCACCGACGGTCCGCAGCCACGCAGGGTCAGGTGGTGTCCGGAGTGGATCGCCCGGACGGTCGCCACGGCCAGCACCTTGAGCGCGGTGACGTCCACGGTGGTCACGTCGGTGAGGTCGACGACGACGTCCTCGTCGTGCCCCTCGAGGTGCTCGTAGATGGCGTTGCGGACCTCCCACGTGCTGCGCACGTCGAAGTCGCCGCTGAGAACCAGGGTCGAGCCGTCGGTCACGATGTCCATCGTCTGCCCCCATCTCCGGGGCCCTGAGAAACCCCGGTCGTCGGTGTCGATGTCGACGCCGTACCCACTATGACGCGCGCCACCCCCCGAAGGTTGGCCCGTTGTCGCCCTGTTGTTGCGCTGTTGTCGTGCCGTTGTCCTGCCGTGGCCGTGCAGTGGCTGTTCGGCCGGCCCCTCGAGATGGCTAGGCTCGGAGGCATGGTCAACCTCACCCGCATCTACACCCGCACCGGCGACGCGGGCGAGACCCGCCTCGGCGACATGAGCAAGACGACGAAGACCGACCTGCGCCTGCAGGCCTACGCCGACGTCGACGAGGCCAACGCCCACCTCGGCGTCGCGCTCGCCCAGGGGGAGCTCGAGGACGACGTCATTGCCGTGCTCACCCGGATCCAGAACGACCTGTTCGACGTCGGCGCCGACTTCTGCACACCGGTGGTCGAGAAGCCCGAGTTCCCGCCGCTGCGGATCGAGCAGGAGTACGTCGACCGCCTCGAGACGTGGTGCGACCAGTACAACGAGGGACTGCCCAACCTGCGCTCGTTCATCCTCAACGGCGGGACTCCCGGCGGGGCGCTGCTCCACGTCGCGCGCACCGTCGTACGACGTGCCGAGCGGTCCGCCTGGGCCGCCCACGCCGAGCACGCGGAGACGATGAACCCGCTCGCGATCACCTACCTGAACCGGCTCTCCGACCTGCTGTTCATCCTGGCGAGGTACGCGAACCGGGAGCAGGGGGACGTGCTGTGGGTTCCTGGCGGCGAGCGCGCGGAGTGAGGAACGAACGGAGGGCGTGAGCCGCCCATCAAGCCGAGCGGCGAGCGGGACGCGCAGCCGCAACCGTGAGTGCGGCGGGCACCATGAGCGCCGCGATCGCCAGCAGTGAGTCGAGCGTGCCGACGTGGTCGGCCAGCTGGCCCAGGAGCGGCGGCCCGGCCAGGAAGGCCGCGTAGCCGATCGTCGCCACCACGCTGACCCGTGCGGCCGCACGGGCCGGGTCGTCGGCGGCGGCGCTCATGCCGACGGGGAAACCGAGCGAGGCGCCCAGTCCCCAGACGACGATGCCGAGGCCCACGACCGGGGCGGTGCCGCCGAACACGACGAGCACGATGCCGGAGGCGGCCGCCGCGGTCGTCGCCCACAGCACCGGGGCACGACCCAGCCGATCGAGTGCCACCGGGCCGACGAGCCGACCGATCGTCATCGACACGACGAAGACCGAGAAGCCGAGCACGCCCACCCAGTGCCGCGCGTCGTACCCGTCGACGAGGGCCAGGGCGAGCCAGTCGTTGGCCGAGCCCTCGACCGTCGCGAAGGCCAGCACCATCACGCCGATCGCCAGCGTGCGGGGCTCCAGCCAGGCGGAGCGCTGCTTGTCCGGGGTGTCGACCGGGGCCGTGGACGGGAGGAAGGAGCGGGCCGACGCGAGCACCAGCCCCAGCGCGAGGAGACTGCCGCCGCCGACATGGAGCCACAGCGGCGCGTGCACCGCGGCCATGGGGATGCCGACGCCTGCGCCCACGATGCTGCCCATGCTCCACCCCGCGTGGAAGCGCGGCATGATCGTGCGCTCCAGCCTGCGCTCGACCTCGGCGCCCTCGACATTCATCGCGACGTCCCAGACCCCCACGCCGATGCCGTAGGCGAAGAACCCCACCGCGGTCGGGGCCACGGCTCCCACCACCCCGACACCGATCGTGGCGACGAGGAGTCCGAGCGCGCCGACGACCGCTCCGAGGCGGACGACGCCGGCCGGACTCCACCGCTCGATCAGCCGGCCGCTCGACGGCAGCGCCAGCACCGACCCGGCGGCGATCGCCAGCAGGAGCAGCCCCAGGGAGCCGTTGTCCAGGGCCAGCCCGGAGCGGATGTCGGGGATCCGCGAGACGAGCGTGGCGAAGCAGAACCCGTTGAGGGCGAAGGTCAGCGCCACCGCGGTGCGCGCCCGGCGGAGCGAGGTCACTGCTGTCGTGCGGAGCCGGGCGGGCCGGCCTCCAGCCAGGACTGGAACCCCATCAGCGAGGACGGCCCCATGGCGAGCTCGACCTCGCCCTCAGGCGTGGTGCAGCAGATCACGACGTGGTCGGGGTAGAGCGACATCTGCTCGACACCCTCGGGCTCCCGGCGTCCGCCGTAGGCCAGCCACGAGCGGGCCCAGGTCCGCTTGGGACGCGGGGAGAGCGAGAAGATCCGGAACCACTCGAGGGTCTCCCCCGAGTAGCGGCCGAGCCCGAGAAGCCAACCGCGTCCGGCCCTCTCGGACCGGACGCGGTAGCTGAGCTCGAAGGTGCCCCCGTTGCGGGAGAGCACGCGGCGACGCACGATCAGGGCGATGCCGTAGACCAGGACGAGGACGAGCAGTCCGCCGACGGCGTCCAGCAGCCACTGCCAGACCGGCATCGATCACTCCCCTCATCGATCGTCAGATCGCGCCCCCGAGTGGCTCACCCTAGCGGCCCCACACCCTGCGTTCGAGGGTGGGTCGGGTCGGGTGAGCCGGGGTCAGGAAGCCTTCTCGACGGCGCGGATCCGGGCCTCGGCCCGACGCGCCCGCTCCACCGCTTCATCGCTGTCGTCGCCCTCGGCGGCCTCCAGCTCGGCACGCGCCGCGTCGACGTCGATCTCGTGCGAGAGCACTGCGTGCTCCGAGAGGATCGAGACCCGGTTGTGCGCGACGGAGAGGAAACCACCGTCCACGGCCGCCACGAGGTCATCGCCCTCGACGGCCGTGATCTCGACGACGCCGTCGACGAGGAGCGAGAGCAGCGGCGCGTGGTTGCGCAGCACACCGACGTCTCCCTCGGTCGTCCGGGCGATCACCATCGACGCCTGACCGGACCACACGGTCCGGTCGGCGGCGACGAGCTCCACCTGCAGCTGGTCGTCAGCCATGAGCCAACCTCACAGACCCTTCTGGATCTCGGCCCAGCGCTTCTCGACGTCGTCCAGGCCACCGCACATGAAGAAGGCCTGCTCGGCGACGTGGTCGTAGTCACCGTCGGCGATCTTGTTGAACGCCTCGATCGTGTCGGCGACCGGAACCGTCGAACCCTCGATGCCGGTGAACTGCTTGGCGACGTAGGTGTTCTGCGACAGGAACCGCTGGATGCG
>DASTUX010000082.1:0-9702 GCA_035759395.1 Nocardioides sp. | reverse complement strand
GGGAAGAAGAAGGCCCGCGCCCGGGGGTGCAGGGAGAGGCCGACGTCCGCGGCCAGCACGGTCGGCGGTTGCGACGTCGACATGACGAAGGGGGCGACCCCCAGCGCCTCGGGGTCGATGCCGAGGGCGAGCGCCGTCATGGTCGCGTTGCCGGCGATCGCGACCTCGTAGACCGACGTGGGGTCGATGCCGGCCTCGCGGCAGACCTGGCGGGCCAGCTCGGCGAGCGTCGCGCCGGCCGCCTCCTGGAGCCGACCCAGGGCGGCCTTGTCCATCATGGTGGCGCTGATCCGGGTGATCACGTCGCCGCCGAAGGGTTGCTGCTTGTTGAGCATCGAGGCCACGCCGAGCGGGGTCCCGGTGCCGACGTCGAGCAGCGTCGCGACCACCGTGGTGGTGCCGAGGTCGAAGGCGATCGCGTAGCGGGTCGCGGTGGTGTCGCCGGGCTCGACGTCGATGAGGTCCTCGTCGACGACGACAGCGGTGACCTTGAAGTCCGCCTCGCGCAGCACCACCGGGAGCCGTCGCAGCACGTGCAGGTCCGCGGTCAGCTCGAGGTCGGTGATCGCGTCGGTCAGCCGGGCCAGGTCGGTGCGCTGGTCGGCCAGGGTCGCCTCGTCCAGCTCGACGTACCGCTTCTGGATGGCGGGTCGGAGGATCACCTGGCGGCCGACGCCCACGGTCGCGGCCTTCGGGCGGGTGGTCAGGGGCGGCACCTCGACCCGGAGGTCGCGGGTCGCCTGCACCAGGCAGGCGAGCCGCCAGCCGTCGGCGATCTGCTCGGTGCTGAAGGTACGGACGTCGTGACGGGTGATCGGGACCTGGTCGCCCTCGACCCGGACCTTGCACTTGTGACAGGTGCCGTGGCCACCGCAGGTGGAGTCGATGGCGATGCCGTTCCACGACGCCGAGTCGAAGACCGTGACCCCCGGCGGGACGCGGATGCCGCGCTGGGTCGGGGGTACGTCGACGCCGCCCTCGGCGGTCGCGTGGATGGTGAAGGCGAGGTCGACGCGGCCGGTCCCGTCGTGCGTGGCCGGCTCCGCGCCGGAGGGCGTGATCAGCCCCTCGCGGGCCAGGTCGTGGGGCAGGCCGTCGAGGGTGAAGTCGGGAGCGTCGGTCACGAGGACTCCGTCACGTGGCTCTGTTCACGAGGTCGCGGCGTCCCGCGCCAGCCGGGCGCGATGGGCGGCGATCCAGGCGCCACCCCACTCGTCGTGCCCGAGGAGCAGGTCGGCGGCCTTGACCGACTCGACGATCTGCGGCGTGCGGGTGTCCATGATCGCGGAGGTGAGGCCGGCGGTCATCGCCATGGGCAGGAACGCCCCGCCCAGCGCGTGCCGCGCGGGCATGCCGAACGACACGTTGGAGGCCCCGCAGGTCATGTTGACGCCGAACTCGTCCCGGATCCGGCGCATCGTCTCGAGCGCGGTGTTGACGACCTCCTGGTCGGCGCCGATCGGCATCGCCAGCGGGTCGATGACGATGTCGGCCGCGGCGATGCCGTACTCCTTCGTCGCGACCTCGATGATCTTGCGGGTCAGCGTGATCCGCTTCTCCACCTCCATCGGGATCTCGTCGGAGTCGTTGGGCAGCGCGATCACGGCGGCGTCGTACTTCTTGACCAGCGGGAGGATCTGCTCCATCCGCTCGTCCTCCGCGGTGATCGAGTTGACCAGGGCGCGGCCCTGGTAGACCGACAGCCCGGCCTCGAGCGCCTCGACGACCGAGGAGTCGATGCAGATCGGCTTGTCGGTGAGCTGCTGGATCATCGTGATCGCCTTGGCGAGCAGCTCGGCCTCGTCGGTCAGCGGCACCCCCATGTTGACGTCGAGCACGTCGGCTCCGCCCTCGACCTGCGCCTTGACGTCGCGCTCGATCGCCGAGAGGTCACCGGCGCGCAGCTGCTCCTGGAAGATCCGGCGGCCGGTGGGGTTGATCCGTTCCCCGATCAGGCAGAAGCGCGTGTCGTGTCCGATGACCACCTGCTGGGTCGCGGACCGCAGGACCGTCTCGAGCCGGGGAGCATTCATGCAGGGACCTTGGCGCGCTTGTCCTGGAGGAGCGCCTTGGCCCGCTTGACGGTCTGGGAGGCATCGGCGGCGTACCCGTCGGCCCCGACGGCGTCGGCGTACTCCTGGGTGACCGGGGCGCCGCCGACCATCACGATCACCGACCCGCGGATGCCGGCCTTCTCGAGGGCGTTCATGTTGGCCTTGAACATCGGCATCGTGGTCGTGAGGAAGGCCGAGAAGCCGACGATGTCGGGCTGGTGCTCCTCGATCGCGGCGACGAACTTCTCGGGTGCCACCTGGACGCCGAGGTCGATCACCTCGAAGCCCGCGCCCTCGAGCATGATGTTGACGAGGTTCTTGCCGATGTCGTGCACGTCGCCCTTGACCGTGCCCATCAGGAACTTGCCGATGGTCTGCACCCCGGTCTCCGCGAGGAGCGGCCGGAGCACCTCCATCGCGCCGGCCATGGCGCGGCCGGCGATCAGCATCTCGGGCACGAAGAAGTCGCCGCGCTCGAACCGCGCCCCGACCTCCTCGAGCGACGGGATGAGGGCGTCGAAGAGCAGGGTCTGCGGCTCCATCTGGAGCTGGAGACCCTCGTGGGTCAGCTCCAGCACACGAGGGGCGTTGCCGACGAGCGTCTCGTCGTACAGCCCTTGCAGGATCTCTTCTGGCGTCATGCCACGCCCTCCTTGTGGGTGCGACCGCGCAGCAGCGTGGAGAGCTGCGCGGATTGGTCCAGCAGGTGGCGACCGACCTCGTCGAGCCGCCCCTCCAGCCGTTGGGTGGGGCCGGAGATGCCCAGAGCGGCGATCAGCTCGCCGCGGCCGCGGTAGACCGGGACGGCGACACCGGTGAGGCCGACCTCGAGCTCGTCGGTGGTGGCCGCCCAGCCCCGGCTGCGGGTGCGTTCCGCGTCGCGACGCAGCTCCTCGGGGTCGGTCAGCGTGGCCGTCGTACGGCGCTCGAGCGGGCCGTCCGGGAGCGGCAGGGCGTCGTGGGCGAAGAAGATCTTGCCCAGGGCCGAGCAGTGCGTCGGGACGTCGACCTCGGTCCAGTCGCGGGTGCCGAGCATGTAACGGGAGTCGACCTGGGCGACCTGCACCACGCGCTCACCGCGGGTGACGCTGAGGTGCACGGTCTCGTGGGTGTCCTCGCTGATCTGCTCCATGGTCGGACGGGCCAGGCGCACCAGCTCCTCCCACGGGTCGTGCCGCGCGGCGTACAGCCAGAAGAGCCGGCCCGCGACGTACGAGCCGGCGCCCTCGCGCTCGAGCAGCCCGGCACGCTCGAGGGCGGTCAGCATCCGCGAGGTCGTGGACTTGGCCAGCCCGCAGGCCTCCTGGAGGTCGGCGAAGGAGAGCGGCTCGTCGGCGTGCACGACCGTCGACACCAGCAGCGCGGCCCGGTCGACGGCACGCGTGCCGTTGGCGGCGGCGGTGGTCGGCTCCTGCACGGCTCTTCCTCTGGTCAGGGGTTCCATGATGTGGAACTGTAGTCCCACATCATGAGGCTAGGAGCCGACAGGGGTGGCGGTCAAGGACCGTGACCAACGCCGGTCGAGCTTGTCGAGACCCAGGAGGAGCGATGTTCCGGAACGCGATGCCCCGCTACGAGGTGCTCTCCGAGGACGCCATGGCGACCCTCGACCGGGGCTGGCGGCGGCTGATGACCGAGATCGGCGTCGAGTTCATGGACGACCGGGCGCTCGAGCTGTTCCGCAAGGCAGGGCAGCGGGTGGAGGACCACACGGTCTTCCTCGACCCGGACTTCGTGCTCGAGCAGGTGGCCAAGGCGCCTCACGAGTTCGACGTGCAGGCGCGCAACCCCGAGCACAGCATCCACATCGGTGGCGACTCGATGGCCTTCGGCGCGGTCTACGGACCGCCGTTCGTCCGCCAGGGCGAGGTACGCCGCGACGCGACGATGGACGACTTCCGCAACTTCACCAAGCTGGCGCAGTCGTTCCCGGTGCTCGACTCGGCCGGCGGCGTGATCTGCGAGCCCAACGACACGCCGCTCGACAGCCGCCACCTCGACATGACCTATGCCCTGCAGACGCTGACCGACAAGGTCTACATGGGCAACGTGGTCTCCGGTGTGAACGCGCGCGACACCCTGGCCATGACCTCGATCCTGTTCGGGTCCCGGGAGTCGATCGAGCAGACGCCGGCCACGATCTCGCTGATCAACTGCAACTCGCCGCTGCGCTGGGACGACCGGATGCTCGAGGCCCAGTTCGAGTACTCGGGCGCCGGACAGCCCGTCGTGCTCACGCCGTTCATCCTGATGGGCGCCATGTCGCCGGTCACGATCCCGGCCGCCCTCGTCCAGCAGATCACCGAAGCCCTGTCGGGCGTCGCGCTCTCCCAGCTGATCCGTCCCGGCACCCCGGTGATCTTCGGGTCGTTCCTCTCCAACATCGACATGCAGTCCGGCTCGCCCACCTTCGGCACCCCGGAGTCGGGCATCGGCCTGCTCTGCACCGGCCAGATCGCGCGCCACTTCGGGCTGCCGTTCCGCACCGGCGGTGGTCTCACCTCGTCCCAGGTCGCCGACGCCCAGGCGGGCTACGAGGCACTGATGACGCTGATGCCGACCTTCCTCGCCGGAGCGAACTGGGTCATGCACTCCGCCGGCTGGCTCGAGGGGGGCCTGGTGGCGGGGTACGAGAAGTTCATCGTCGACATCGAGCTGCTCCAGATGATGCGGGCCGAGTTCACCCCGATGGAGATCGACGAGGCCTCGATGGCCTTCGACGCCCACGAGGAGGTCGGCCACGGCGGACACTTCCTCGGCGCCGCCCACACCATGGAGCGCTTCCGCACCTGCTTCTACCGGCCCTTGCTCTCGTCGTCGGAGAACTACGAGCGCTGGATGCGCAACGGGGGCAGGGATGCCAACGACCGCGCCGGCGAGATCTATCGCAAGAAGCTCGAGGAGTACGTCGCGCCCGACCTCGACGACGCCGTACGCCAGGAGCTCGAGGAGTTCGTCGTCCGGCGCCGGGCCGAGCTCGGCGACTGATCCTGCTCAGGACAGGCCGAGGATGGTCCCGTCGTCGGCCAGGTCGATGCGCGACGCGGACGGATCGCTCGGGAGCCCGGGCATGGTCATCATGTCGCCGCACACCACGACCACGAAGCCCGCGCCTGCGGACAGCCTGACCTCCCGCACGTGGAGCTCGTGCCCCGTGGGGGCGCCGACCGAGGTCGGGTCGGTCGAGAAGGAGTACTGCGTCTTCGCCACGCACACCGGCAGTGCGGAGTACCCGTCCCGTTCGATGCGGAGCAGTCGCCGCCGTGCCTTGGCGTCCCACGTCACCAACCCCGCGCCGTACAGCCGGGTCGCGATCGCCTCGACCTTCGCGGTGAGGGACTGCTCGTCGTCGTAGGTGAACGAGAAGGCGTACGGCGACGGCTCGTCGAGCGCCTGCAGCACGCCCTTCGCCAGGTCCTGCGCGCCCACCCCGCCGTCGGCGAAGTGCGTCGCGGGGAACGCCCGGACCCCCTCGTCCGCCACGAGCTCGACGACCTTGGCCACCTCGACGTCGGTATCGGCGGGGAAGCGATTGACCGCGACGACGCACGGGATGCCGTACACCTCGCGGATGTTGTCCAGGTGCCTGCGCAGGTTGACCATCCCGGCCTCGACCGCCCGCAGGTCCTCGCGGCCGAGGTCGGCGAGTGGCACGCCGCCGTGGTACTTCAGAGCCCGCACCGTCACCACGACCACGGCGAGGTCGGGACGCAGCCCCGACTTGCGGCACTTGATGTCGACGAACTTCTCCGCGCCGAGGTCGGCTCCGAACCCCGCCTCGGTGACCACCAGGTCGGCCAGCCTCAGGCCGGCTCGCGTGGCCATCACCGAGCTGCAGCCGTGCGCGATGTTCGCGAACGGACCGCCGTGGACGAATGCCGGTGCCCCCTCGAGGGTCTGCACGAGGTTGGGCGCGAGCGCGTCGCGCAGCACCGCCGCCATCGCACCGGCGGCACCGAGGTCGCGCGCGGTGACGGGCTTCGTCGAGCGCGTGTAGCCGATCACGATGTTCCCGATCCGCCGTTTCAGGTCGGCCCACGACTCGGTGAGGCAGAAGATCGCCATCAGCTCCGAGGCGACGACGATGTCGAACCCGTCCTCGCGGGGGAAGCCGTTCACGTGGCCGCCCAGGCCGACGACGACCTCGCGCAGCGCACGGTCATTCACGTCGAGCACCCGTTTCCAGGTGACGCTCCGGACGTCGATGTCGAGCTCGTTGCCGTGGTGCACGTGGTTGTCGATCAGTGCCGCCAGCAGGTTGTTCGCAGCGGCGATCGCCGCGAAGTCGCCGGTGAAGTGCAGGTTGATGTCGGTCATCGGCACCACCTGGCTGTATCCACCGCCGGCCGCACCGCCCTTCATGCCGAAGACCGGTCCCATCGAGGGCTCGCGCAGGCACGCCACGGTCCGGTGTCCCAGGCCGTGCAGGGCGTCGGTGAGGCCGACGGTCGTGGTGGTCTTGCCCTCGCCCGGCGGCGTCGGCGAGAGCGCCGTCACCAGGACGAGCCGGCCAAGTGGCCGGTCGACGAGCGAGGCCAGGTAGGTCGGGTCGACCTTGGCCTTGTGATGGCCGTACGGCACGAGGTGCTGCTCGGCGATCCCCAGTGTCTCGGCCGCCACCTCCCTGATCGGGCGCAGCGCCGCGGCGTTGGCGATCTCGATGTCCGACAGCATCGCCGCTCACTCCTCCCTCGGAGCCCCTCTCTGCACGGTAGCCGAGCCCACCCGATCGCGCCCGTGGGAACAGCCGGCTCCCGGCCGTCGTTCTCTTGCTACGAGCAAGGGAACGCACCATGGAACCCACTGACCACGAGGCGCTCGACGCGTACTCCCAGGTCGTCTCCGGCGTCGCCGAGACACTGCTGCCGCGGGTGGCCGCGATCCGGATCCGGCGCCGCGGCAGATCCGGCGAGGCCTCCGGCTCGGCCGTCGCGCTCACGGGCGAAGGTCACCTGATCACCAACGCCCATGTGGTCGGCGACGCGGACACCGGCGAGGCCACGTTCGCGGACGGCAGCGAGGCCCGGCTCGAGATCGTGGGCCGCGACCCGCTCTCCGACCTCGCGGTCGTCCGGACCGAACGGCCGATCGCCGAGCCGCCGGTCTTCCGCGACGTGGACGACCTCAGGATCGGCACCCTGGTCGTCGCCGTCGGCAACCCGCTGGGCATGGCCGGCAGCGTGACCGCCGGTGTCGTCAGCGGTCTGGGCCGCGCGCTGCCCATCCACACCCGCAACGCGACCCGCATCGTCGAGGACGTCATCCAGACCGATGCCGCCCTGAACCCCGGCAACTCGGGCGGGGCGCTCGCGGACTCCCGCGGGAGGGTCATCGGGATCAACACCGCGGTGGCCGGGGTCGGTCTCGGGCTCGCCGTGCCGATCAACGCCACCTCGCGCCGGATCATCTACGCCCTGATGCACGACGGCCGGGTACGCCGCGGCTACCTCGGGTTGGTGACCGCGCCGGGCCCGCTGCCTCCCGAGTGGGCATCCCGCACGGGACAGCGCACCGCCCTCCGGGTGGTCGAGGTGGTCGAGGGGAGCCCGGCGGCGTCCAGCGGCCTGCGTGCCGGCGACCTCGTCCTCGCCGTGGCGGGCTCACCTCTCGGTGACGCGCAGTCCTTGCAGCGCCTGATGTTCGAGGAGTCGATCGGCGCCCGGATGGAGATCACCGTGCTGCGAAACGGGGCGCTGGTCGACGCGGTCGCGGTGCCGTCGGAGCTGGGCGACTGACTGTCCCCAAGTCGCCGAAACTTTGCTTGCAATTCGAAGAGACGTTCGAATACAATGGAGCATGCTCCACCACCCCTCCTTCGACGATCTCGACGCCCGCGACACGCTCGCGGCGCTCGAGGAGGGCGTACGCCGCCGGCGCGCGGCCGAGGTCGACGACCTGCTGCTGGTGGCTCGCTGGGCAGACCTGCAGGGCAGCGACCCGCGGCTGGACCCGCGTCCCGATCCGTCGTCGCCGCGTCCGCCGGGCGGTGACCGGCTCGAGCAACTGGGTGGCGAGGGCACCCCGAAGGTGCGCGAGCTGTCGCTGTGCGAGCTCGGCATCGCGCGCGAGGTGCACGCCCTCGCGGCCCGGTCGGTGACCGCCGATGTGCTCGACCTGCGGCACCGGCTGCCCCGCATCTGGGCTCTCGTCCTCGACCTCGAGGCCGAGGTCTGGCTCGCGCGCAAGGTGGCGTCCATGTCTCGCGTCCTGCCCGTCGAGCTCGTCGGCGTCGTCGACGCCGCCGTGGCGACCGCCATCCGCGCCGAGTCCCCGTCGCGGGTGCTCACCATTGCCGAGGCCAAGGTGATCGAGGCCGACCCCGCGGGTCATTCCGCCCGGGTCGCTGCCGAGCGAGAGCGCCGCTACGTCGCCCTCACCCGCCGGGACCCCTCGGGCCTCCGCACGATCGTTGCGCGGGTGACGGCAGGGGATGCGGCCTGGATCGACGCCACGGTCGCCCGAGTCGCGGAGATCCTGTCCAGCCGACCGGAGCACGCCGACTCCTCCCTCGACCTGTTGCGCTCCGAGGCCCTCGGCTGGCTGGCCCGCCCGGCCGAGCTGCTCGAGCTGCTGCTGGCCGGCAGTGACGCGCCGTCCGCCGTGGTTGACGGGCCGGTCCCAGATCCGGATGACGAGTCCGGCTCCGAGGAGCAGCAGCGCCGTGCCGTGGCCTTCCCGGCGAACCTCCTCGATGCACTGCGCTCCCTCGACCTGGACCTGCTCCGCCCCCGCGCCACGCTCTACGCCCACCTCCACGAGGCCGCGCTCACCGGCATCGCCCAGGGCGTGGCCAGGGTCGAAGGGCTCGGACCGGCGTCCCTCGAGCAGCTTCGTGACCTGCTGGGTCACGCCCGGGTGACCGTGAAGCCGGTCCTCGACCTGGCCAACCACCTCAGCGTCAACTGCTACGAGCACCCGGAGTCGATCAAGGAGCGGATCCACCTGATCCGGCCGGTCGACGCCTTCCCGCACGCCTCCCTGACCTCACGCAAGGTCGACCTGGACCATCCGGTTCCCTACGACCCCCTTGGTCCACCCGGCCAGACCTCCACCCGCACCAGTCAGCCCCTCGGGCGACGTGGGCACCGGGCCAAGACCCACCTCGGTTACACCGCGACCCCTGTCGGCACCGGTGTCACCCTGTGGCGCACTCCCCACGGGCTGCCGCGCCTCGTGGACGCGGCCGGCACCCATCGGATCGACCGCGACCTGGCCTCCGCCCTGATGGGTGACGACCCGCTCGACCGCTCGCTCGCGCACCTCGAGCACCAGCACCGCACCGGCCAGCTCCGCTGAGTGATCCAGCTGTCGACCCCGCCGGTGCGGCTGGGGCTAGGCGCCGCCCTCGAAGCCGCGGAAGACGCCGTCTGGGTCGGCGCCATCGGCGAACTCGTGGAAGTTCATGTTGGAGATGGACAGATTGGCTTCGATTGAGGAGATCTCCGGGACGACGGCCCGGAAGGTGCGACCCATGAACGAGTGGAAGATTTCCGCGTCCTCGGGGTCCGAGATGGAGAGATCGACGTAGTCGAGGGTGATTTCTCCTCCGGCAACTGCTTCGCTCATGGAACGCGCGTCGGCGAGGACGACGTACCCGGACACCGCGTCGGTCGCAACGAATGCTCTGCCGAGCTCGGCGCCGGTGATG